>JBEDUR010000197.1:0-17145 GCA_040414865.1 Acidimicrobiales bacterium | reverse complement strand
TTGGTCGTGCTCGGTGTCTACGCCTGGGCCGGAGGACCGGGGGTCCAGGCGGCGCAGCTCCGCTCGCCCGAACTGGCCACCCTCTTCTACGTGGCCAACTGGCAGCAGATCGCGTTTTCGCACAACTACTTCGCGGCCTTCAGCTTCCCGAGCCCATTGGTGCACACCTGGTCGCTCGCGATCGAAGAGCAGTACTACTTGATCTGGCCACTCCTCGTGCTGGCCACAGGTGCCCTGGTTGTCTTCTGGCGGTCCCGGCGCCACCGGGACGGGGCGCTCCCGAGTGCGCGGATTCCCTGGTTGCTCCTCGCCCTCAGTGTCGTGCTCTTCGTCTCATCGGCGACCGAGATGGGTCTGATCGGGCACGGCGGTGGGGTGAACCGGGCCTATCTCGGCACCGACACGAGGGCCTGGGAGCTGCTCTTGGGCGGGATTGCGGCCATGGTGGTCCTGCCTCGGGAAGGCGAGGCGCCCCGCCGGTGGTCGGCCGTGTCGATCCTCGGGTGCGTCGGTGCGGCCACGGTGATCGTGCTGGCCAGCGTGGGCGCGAGCGCAGAACCAGCTTCGTGGCTCTGGAGCGGTGGGCTGGTCGGCGCGGCGTTCGGGGTCGTGCTCGTGATCGCCGGGGTGGTCCGGGCGCCCAACGGCGTTGTCGCCCGAGCCTTGTCGCAGCGGCCGATCCGCTGGTTGGGCGTGGTGAGTTACTCGCTCTATCTCTGGCACTGGCCGGTGATCGTCCTCGTCACCCCAGCGACGATCGGGCTCAGCGGCGTCGCGCTCCTGATGGTGCGCCTCGCGCTCATGACCGCGGCCACCTGTTTCAGCTTCTATCTGGTCGAAGGACCACTTCGCCGAGCCAACTGGGGGGCGCTGCGCTACCGCTTGCTTGCTCCGGCGGGGATCGCCGCGACGCTCGGGGTGGTGCTGGCGGCGACGGTGACCCCGCCGCTCGCGGGGACAGCGGCGCTGCGACTCTCGACCACCCAACCCTCGCCGAGCGCATCGAGCGCCGCCCAGGCGATCGTCCCGGCGTCGATGGCCTCGCCCTTTCCCCCACCCACCGCCTCCCGTCCGCTGCGGGCCTGGATCGTCGGGGACAGCGTGATGGAGGACGGCTCACTCGGCGTGACCGCCGCCCTCCAGGCGACCGGCCAGGTCAACGTCGTGGCCAACTCGTCCTTCGGCGGCTGGGGTCTCACCAAGGCCGACTGGGCGCAGCAGGCGAACCAGGTCATCGCCCAGTACCACCCCCAGATGGTCATCGGTACGTGGTCCTGGGACAACGCGATGGCATCGCAGAACCCCGCCGGGTACGCCGCGTTGCTCCACCAGGCCATGGCGACCTGGCTCGCACCCGGCGACGGGGTCCAGCTGGTCGTCCTGCTCCAGTTCCCCCAGGCCGGCCCCAGCCCCTTCTACGCCGACCCGACCACCCAGCTCAAGGCCTGGACCACCGAGACGGCCCAGCAGAATGCCTGGGACGCCATCGCCAAACAAGCTGTGCTCGGATTCCCGGGCCACGCGCTGTACCTCCCGACCAGCCAGCTGTTTGCCCCCGGCGGCCGCTTCCTCACCTGGTTCAAGACCCCCGGGGGGACCTGGGTCCGCGCCCGTAAGGTGGACGACGAGCACATGTGCCCCTATGGGGCGGCCGAGTTCGGAGTGCTGGTGCTGAATGACCTCGGGCCGGTGCTCAGCCTCGGGCCGCCGACAACGGGCTGGCAGTTCGGCTCGTGGACTTCAGACCCCCGCTACAACGACCCCCCGGGTGCTTGTCCGGCCGACCAGCCCCCGGCCCGCTACCAGGGCGTCCCGGTACCCCAGGTCGTCACCGCCACAACGTCCACGCCGTCGGGCGACTAAAGACCAACCGCCCCCAGGCGCAGCACGGTTACGCTGGCCCACCATGCTGAGCGCCACGGCCGAGCGCCGTGCCCGACCGGCGCAGGGTGGCGGCCTCGCCCGGACGCTCGCGCTGGCCCGAGCCTTCCGACTCGAGCAGAGCGATCCTGACCTCTTCTACCGGACGGTGGCTGCCGACACGGTCGCCCAGATCCGCTCGTACACGGAGCTCGCCGGGCGTCTCGTCCTCGACATCGGCGGGGGCGGCGGCTACTTCTCGGAGGCCTTCCGAACGGCCGGAGCCCGCAGCATCCTGGTGGAACCCGAGGCGCGGGGGGTGCCGCCGGCAGATTCCCCGAACGGGCCCGAGGACCACCACCGTCGGGCCGTTTGGCCGGGGCGGCTCGCCCCGGGGACCACGGTGGCCGCCGACGGCTACCGGCTCCCGTTCCGCAGTGGGTTGGCCGACCTCACCTTTTCCTCCAACGTCCTTGAGCACGTGGCCGAGCCTCGGCGACTGGTCGACGAGATGGTGCGGGTCACCGCCCTCGGCGGTCTGCTTTATCTCTCCTTCACGGCCTGGTATTCGCCGTGGGGCGGCCACGAGACCTCGCCTTGGCACTACCTGGGTGGCGAGCGGGCCGCCCGGCGGTACGAGGCGCGCACCGGACGCCCGCCGAAGAACCTGTACGGGACCTCGCTGTTCGCTTGCCACGTGGGCCCCACCCTTCGGATGCTGCGCCAGCTGGGTGACCGGGCCGTGCTCGTCGACGTCCTCCCCCGCTACCACCCGAGCTGGTTGCGCTGGGTGGTCCAGGTTCCCGGCATGCGGGAGATCGCCACCTGGAATCTGCTCGCGGTGCTTCGCCGGGTCGGTCGGGACCCAGAAGACCCGTGAGCTCGCACGCGCACCTGGTGGCCGGGGTCCTCATCAGCATCCTCTCGGCCGTCTTCTACAACGTCGGCTTCGTGGTGGAGAAGCAAGCCTTGTCCGGCCTGCCTCCGGTCCACGCCCGCCGAATCGTCCACCTGGTCAGGACCGTGGCCTCCTCGCCGCTATGGCTACTGGGGTTCGTCGCCATGCTGGGGGGCCTGGCGCTCCAGGTGGTGGCCCTCTCCCTGGTGTCCATCTCGGTGGTCCAGCCGATCTTCGTGTCGGGCATCGTGCTCCTGCTCGTCCTCTCGCACGTCACCTTGCACGAGCGTCTCGGCCGCCGCGAGCGCGGCGCGGTGATCCTGGTCGCCGTGGCGCTGCTGGCGATCAGCCTTTCCCTCGACGCGAGCAGCGACCGGGCTGGGAGCAACGGTGCCTTGCGGTCGCTCATCCTCGCCGCGGTGCCCACCGTCGCCGTTGCGTGTTTTCTGTTCGTCTTGGCCGGGCGGGCCGGCAGTGGCCGAGGCCGGCTGGCCCTGCCGGCCTTGTTGTTCGGTGCGTCGAGCGGACTGACCTACGGGGTCGCCGCATTGGCCACCAAGGCGGTCGCGGCGGAGATCCAGCGCTACGGGGTGGTCGCCTCGATTCCCCACGTGGTCTCCTCCGCGTATCTGTACACGTTGATTCTCACCTCGGGCCTCGGGCTCCTCCTCTTCCAGACCGGTCTCCAACGCTGCCCGGCTTCGGTTGTGGTCCCGGTCTCGAACCTGATCTCGAGCACCTACGTCGTCGCGGTGGGCACGGTCATCTTCGACGAGCAGCTGCCAGGGGTGGCATGGAAGCTGGCTCTTCGCATCATTGGGTTCGCCGGTGTCCTCGTCAGCGTGTTGCTCCTCGTGAACGCGCGGACAGACGAACCCGAGCTGCCGCTCATCGGTGATCCGGTCGTCGCACCGGTGGCCTCGGCCGAGCCTCCACCGTTGCCGAGCGGGGCGGCCGAGTAGCCCGCTGGTGCTGACCTCGGCCACCCTCGACTTGCGCCACGAGGCCGGTCACAACCGCCCGGACCTGCGCTTCTGGCTGCCGACGGCCCTCGTCGCGGCCGTCGGCCTGGCGATCCGACTGGTGGCGGTGGTCGGGCGCAGCGGCCGCACGCCGATCGACGACGCCTTCTATTACCACTACGCGGCAAACCTGCTTGTCGGGGGTTACGGGTTCATCGACCCGTTCACCTACTACGGTCTCACCGGCCATCCCATCCACACCCAAGTTCAGACTGCGGCCTGGCCGCCAATGTTCGTATGGGTCTTGGCAATGGCATCGCTGGTCGGCTTCAAGAGCTACTTCGCCCATCGGATCTGGTGCTGCATCATCGGCGCCGCCGCGATCGTTGTCTGCGGGATGGCCGGTCGGGAGATCGCCGGCCGGCGGGTTGGGATCCTGACCGCGCTGGTCGTGGCCATCTATCCCAACATCTGGATGAGCGTCGAACCGGCAATGTCCGAAACCCTGACGCCGCTGGTGATCGGGCTCGTCTTGTGGGCGGCCTACCGATTCTGGAAGCAGCCGAGCTGGCAGCGCGCCGCAATCCTCTCGCTCTGCATCGCGCTGGGTGCGCTCGCCCGGGACGAGCTCACCACTCTCTTCATTCTCCTCCTCGTTCCGTTGTGCCTGCTCGCCCGGGACAGCAACTGGCGCCGGCGCTTCGCCATGCTCGGCGTCGCCGCCGCAGTTGGGGTGGTGGTGATCGGCCCGTGGGTGGGCTACAACATGAGCCGCTTCTCCAAGCCGGTGTTCATCAGTGACGGGCTCGGCAGCACTCTGGCCTCGGCCGACTGCGCCCCGACGTTCTCGTCGGGCCAGTTCGAGGGCTTCTGGGACTTCGCGTGCCAGGTGCACGCGAAGGTGCCCAAGCATCCCGAGGACGAGTCGGTCACCGCCACCGCCAGGCAGGACGACGCCCTCCACTTCCTTCGAACCCACCTCAACCGTCTCGTCCCGGTCACGCTGGCCAAGGTCGCCCGCGGTTTCGGCTTCTTCCGGCCCTATCAACAAGTCCGGCTGGACATCTTCTTCGAGCTCCGACCAGCTCGATGGGCCTTCGTCGGCTTGTGGTCCTACTACGCCCTCTTTGCCCTCTCGATCCCCGGCCTCGTCGTGCTGATCCGGCGCAAGATCACCGTGCTGCCCCTGGCCGCGGTCACCGTGGCTGTGGTGCTGACCATGATGGTGGCCTTTGGCGACACCAGGTACCGGACCCCCTTCGAGATCGTGCTGGCCATCCTCGCATCGGTGGCCGTCGACGGCCTGGTGAACACCGTGGTGGGACGCCGAAGGAAGCGGGCCATCCCGGCCGAGCCGGTGCCGGCGGTCGAGCCCGCCCACGCCGCCGCCCAGCCCTGAGGCTGTCGCTGACGGGTCAGCAGGCCGGGCCCGGCGTACGGTCCCTACTCTGGTGAATCGCTAGCTCAAGGGGGTGAAGCGGCCCGGTTCGGCCACGGCAGGACCGGCGCCTCCCGGCCGGTTCCCCCACCCACGTCATCAGGGCTCTCGGCCGGCTCGAGGCGCCGCTCCTCGTGGTACTCCTCTTCGACGTTGACCGCCCAAATGTCGTGGTCGGCGCCGTGGATGTTCTCGACGGTCAGCATGGCCGTGAACATCGAATGGTCCTGGTTGTTGTATTTGTGCATGCCGTTGCGCCCGACCAGGTGCACGTTCGGAGCCGACCGGGACAGCCAGTCGACAACCGTGGCCACGTTCTGGCGGTAGGAGAAGTCGTAGTACGGATAGGCCTTCTTCACCCGGACCACGTAGCCGCGCTGCACCGCGGCCGGGTCGACCAGGCCCAGGATCCCGAGTTCCTTGGTGGCCAGCTTGATGAGTGACTCGTCATCGCTCGTCCACAGCGTGTCGCCCTCGAAGACGAAGTACTCGAGGCCGAGACAGGCGGTGCCCTCGACGACCATGTAGGGGGACCATTGTCCGAAGTTCTGGATGCGCCCGACCTCGACATCCGGGTCGTGCACGTAGATCCAGTTGTCGGGGAAGCTCGCCTCGACCGGCACGACCAGCGCGACCGTCAGGAAGTCGCGGTAGTGCAGGTCTCCTCCGGCCGCCAGCACCTCGGCCGGCGGCGGCGGGTCCAAGGCGGCGACCAACTCGGCGACCGGCATGGACGAGATGACGTGGCTGGCCGGCTGGAAGCGGTGCTCCCCGTCGTGCTCCAGGGTCACCCCGATGGCCCGTCCCCCGTCCAGGTGCACGGCCGTCACCTTGGTCTCCAGCTGCACCTGCCCGCCCAGGCGCTCCACCTTGTCCCGGCACACCTCCCACATCATCCCAGGCCCGAGCTTCGGGTAGCGGAACTGCTCGATCAGGGTGGTGACCTCGGTCTGGTTGCGTTTGGGAGTGAGCGCGTTGAGGATCGCCTTGCCGAGGTCGAGGTTCTTCACCCGCTGCGCGGCCCAGTCGGCCGGCATCTCGGAGACCGGCACGCCCCAGACCTTCTCGGTGTAGGTCTTGAAGAAGGTCCGGTACAGTCGCCAGCCGAACCGCGCCACCAGCCAGCCCTCGTAATTGGTCTGGTCCTTGGGTGGGTCGAGGCGAGCCCGAAGGTAGGAGAAACCGCAGAGCAGCGCCTCCTTCGCTCCGAGGTTCCACAGCGCGTTGGCCGCCCGGAGCGGGTAGTCGATGAATTTGCCCTTGTAGAACATCCGGCTCTTGCGTGGCCGGAGCAGGAAGTCTTCGGCCGGCAGGATCTCGTTCCAGAGGTCCTCGACCGGCTGCACCTTGGTGAAGAACCGGTGCCCGCCGACGTCGAACCGCCAGCCGTCCCGCTCGACCGTGCGGCTGATCCCGCCGACCACGTCGTCGGCCTCTGCCACCACCACCGGGTCGCCCGCCTTGGCCAGCTGGTAGGCGGCGGTGAGCCCGGCCGGACCGGCCCCGACGACCGCGACCGGGTCCTCGAGGGGGCGGCGGGCGCCGGCGGGGGCACCCGGGACGCTCTCGGCTCCTGTGCTCACCGCGGTTCCCTTCGCCTCGGGGCGTTGCCTCTCGTCTCCGCTGCGCCGGCCGACCTCGGAGAGGCGCGGGCGGAGAAACGGCTCATCCACCTGGCCCCCCACCCGGGTCGAATGCCGAGAATACCGGATGCTCCCGCACGGTCCGGCCTTCAGGGGACGAGACGGTTCAGGAAGGCCGCCAGGGCGTAGCCGAAGAGCCCCACGCTCGAGGCCGCCAGGACCAGTCGCTCGAGGAGGCGAGACCGAAGCGCCATCGCCACCACGATGACCAGGGGGAACGCGCTGAGGGCGTAGCGCTCGAAGGAGTCGAGATTGGTTCCGGTCACTGCCACGAGGACCACCGCGGTGGCGAACGCGCCGTAGGCGGCCGGCAACGTGCGCCAGGCCGCCACCACCAGGACCACGGCGAGCAGAACCCAGGGCACATGGAGCGCGGTGCCCAGGTGGTGGTGGAACACGCCATCGGCGTCGTGGACGAGGGTGGTGACCGGGTCGGTGAGGCCCCCGTGGTGCCCGGCCGAGGTCTGCACCCGCAACGGGAGCCAGAAGTCCCCGTAGACCGCGGCCGACCAGCCGAGGAAGGTGGCGATGCCAGCCGCCGGGGCGACCAGGGCGGCCACGATGCCGAGCCGCTCCCGGCCCGGCGCTGCCCGCCAGCGCCGCAAACCCTCGACGAGCACGGCTGCGGCGAGCAGGACTCCGAGCGGTCGGGTGAGCGCGGCGGCGTAACCGAACGCCGCCGCCCACCACCACGCCGGCCGGTTCCCGGCGGCCGGCCGGATGCACAGAAACAGGGCGACGCTCAGGGCGAGCAGCAGTCCCTCGGCATAGCCCAGGACGAAGCAGAACGCCGGGGGGGCGAGCGACAGCAGCCAGGCGCTGCGCCGAGCCAGGCGCTCGTCACCGGTCTCGCGGTTCACCAGCACAACGAGGAGCACCGTGCCGATCAGCGCGCCGAGGTTGGCGATGAGGACCGTCGCCGCGCCGGCCGATACTCCCGGCACGGCGGAGAGCACCCGGGCCGTGAGGGGGAAGAGCGGGAAGAACCGCAGCGCCTGATGCCCGAAGGGCTGGTAGCCGAAGCGGGCGATCGACTCGTAGAAACCGCCGTCCCAGGCGAGCAGACCCTGGTGGACCCGGAACACCACTGCCGGCGAGGGGTGGGAGTGGGTCACCACCAGGTGGGCCACGCCCAGGGCGCCCAGGACGAGGACCCGCGCCAGGATGTAGGGCACCGCCACCACTCGGAGTGCCCGGACCGAGCGCCCGAGAAGGGCGCGAGCTGCCGACAACGGCAGCGCCTGGGTGTTCACGAGCCTGGCGATGCTCCAGCCGATGCCACCCGCACGAACTCGGTGAGGTTCATCTGCTCGTAGTAGCGGTTCCCGTTCTGGAGGACCCAGTTCCTGCCGCCGAAGCCGGGTGCGTTGAGGAGCTTGGTCGCGATCTGCTCGCAGGCGCTGCCGTACCCCTGGTAGGCCGCCGCCCACACGAACCAGATGGCGTGGGCGGGAGCGGACCTGGCCATCAGCTCGCGGACGAAACCGGTGGTCGATGCCGCTTGGACAGTGGCCTTGTAATCGACCCAGTCGACGATGGCGGGGCCGGTCGAGCGGGGAAAGGTGATCTGGTCGTACTGCCGTCCGGCGGTCAGGCGGTAGACCGACGGGCCCAGTTGGTCCGGGCAGTAGGCGACGACGTCTCCCGGTTTGGCTTCGGCGGCGAGCACCGAAGCGACCTGGGTCGCCTGGGTGCGCTGGGTGGTGACGTTCTGGGCGGCCACGGCGAAGCCGGCCGCGACCAGGGCCGCGACCACGACCGCCCGGATCCAGGTGTCGCCGACGGTTCTGAGCCCCAGCACCACCAGGATGAGGAAGGGGATGAAGACGACCGAGGCGTAGCGGTTGGAGTACGCGCTCTGGGTGAGCAGGCCGCCGCCCACCGCCACGAGCAGGGTGGCGAAGGTGACGAAGCCGACGCCGCGACTGGTCGAACGAGTCCGAAGGTCGAGTTCGATGTGCCAGCGGTCGCGGGCCACGCCGAACACGGCCAAGAACGCCAGCACCAGGTACAGGACCGCCAACAGGCGGCCCTGGTTCGACCCGGTACCCGACAGGGATGCCTGGTTGTCGGTGAACCCGGTCATCGCGCTCACGACCGCCCCCAAGTTGGCCGCGGTGGCCCACGGGGTGCCGGTGTGGCGGGACTGGAACACGAAGGTGGGCAGCCACGGCACGAAGGCCAGGCAGCCAACGACGAGCGCCCCGAGGCACCACCGGGCATTCGTCCTCCGGAGCGGGTCGGGCTCCGCCTTGCGGGCCGGCCAGAGCAGCCACACGGCCACCACCCCCACCAGGTACAGGGCCCAGTACTGGGTGTAGAGCAGAGCCGCGGTCGCCAGGGCCAACCCGATCAGGTTCAACGGCCGCGGTCGCTGCATCGCCCGGAGCAGCGCGAGCATCCCGAGCGCGCTGAGCAGCATCACCAGCGAGTACATGCGGGTCTCGGTGCCGTAGTAGATGGCGAACGGGGCGCTGGCCAAGAGCACGAGGAGTGCCCAGGCCTCCTTGCGGCCATAAGTCCGTCCGATCAGCCACGCGACCGGCAAGGTCAGTACCGAGATCACCCCCGAGAGGGAGCGCACGCCGAGATTCGAGTCGCCGAAGAACTTCATCCAGAAGTGGAGCAAGACGTAGTACAGCGGCGGGGCCCCGTCCTGACGCAGCAGCGCGTGGAGCTGGCTCAGAGGGTGCCTGGCGATGTTGACCGTGAGCGCCTCGTCGAGCCAGAGGCCTGAGCGAGTCCAGAATCGCAGCAGGATCCCGCCGGCCACTGCGATCATGGCCAGCGCGATCAGCGTGGTCCGCCAAAAGACGTTCAGCCCTCTTGCCGGGACCGGTTGGGAGGGTGCGGAGGGCTCGGGACGGGCCTCGTCGACGGTGGTGGCCGCGTCCACGGGCGAAATCGTAGGCGAAAGCCTCGCGGCCCAGGCTGGCCGGGCCGTCTGGACGCCCCCCTGAAACCTAGCCCGCGGCCTCGGGGTCGCCCGCTTCGGGGCCGGCCGAGGCGCCGCCCTCTGCCCCACTGTGTTCAGTGGCGTAGTCGGCCCAGGCCGCCTGGGCCTCGGTCTCAGGCGTGAATTCGGTCTCCGAGTAGTCGTAATTGCCGATGTAGTTGCCCTCGGCGTCGTACGCGTGAGCACCGAAGGCCTCTCGGTACTCCTCGGAGACTTCGCCGCCTTCGGCGGCCTGCTTGATCGACAGGCTGATGCGCCGCCGCTGCAGGTCGATCTCGATGATCTTCACCCAGAGCTCCTCGCCCGGGTTCACCACCTGCTCGGGGACGTCAACGTGGTGCGCCGCCATCTCCGAAATGTGAACGAGGCCCTCGATGCCGTCGCCGACCTGGACGAAGGCACCAAAAGGCACCAGCTTGGTAATCCGGCCGTAGACGAGTTGCCCGACCTCGTGGGTGTTGGCGAACTCCTGCCACGGGTCGATCTGGGTGGCCTTGAGCGAGAGGCTGATCCGCTCCTTGTCCAGATCGACGTCGAGAACCTCGACCTCGATCTCGTCACCGAC
This sequence comes from Acidimicrobiales bacterium, assembly GCA_040414865.1. Taxonomy (GTDB): domain Bacteria; phylum Actinomycetota; class Acidimicrobiia; order Acidimicrobiales; family RAAP-2; genus Palsa-461. The sequence goes on along the minus strand of JBEDUR010000197.1, from coordinate 6,823 downwards.
CTGGACGACCGAGGACGGGTGGTCGACGTGCTTCCAGCTCAGTTCCGAAACATGCACGAGCCCGTCCATTCCCCCCAGGTCGACGAAGGCCCCGAAATTGACCACCGAGGACACGACACCCTTGCGACGCTCGCCCGGCTTCAGGTTGGTGAGGAAGTCGCCGCGCTGTTCCTTTTGGGCCTCTTCCAGCCAGGCCCGTCGGGAGAGCACGACGTTGTTGCGGTTCCGGTCGAGCTCGATGATCTTGGCTTCGATCACCCGACCCACGTACGGCTGGAGCTCGCGGACCCGGCGGAGCTCGACGAGCGAGGCTGGCAGGAATCCACGCAGACCGATGTCGACGATGAGGCCGCCCTTCACCACCTCGATGACCGGGCCCTTCACGACCTCGTCGGCGTCCTTGAGTTTCTCGATTGTCGCCCAGGCCCGCTCGTACTGGGCCCGCTTCTTCGAAAGGACGAGGCGACCCTCCTTGTCCTCCTTCTGGAGGACAAGCGCTTCGACGTGCTCGCCGAGCGAGACGATCTCCTCGGGATGGGCGTCGTTGCGGATGGACAGTTCCCGGGCCGGGATGACCCCCTCGGACTTGAAGCCAATATCCAAGAGGACCTCGTCGCGGTCGATCTTGACCACGTTGCCCTCGACCAGGTCCCCGTCGTCGAACTCGATGATGCTGCCCGCCATCGCCTCCTCCAGGGAGGCATCGCTCATATCGTCCTCGGTGATCTTGCGGGGGAGGTAGTGACCTTCGTCATCGAAGGTGCCCATGGCCTCCTCGGACCACAGGGCGATCGGCTCGACGGACATAGACGAAATGGTTCGCTTTCTCTAGGAAGCCTGGACCGAACGGCCAGACACACGATCGGGCCGGGGGAACTGCTCCGACCAGAAACCCCACCCTACCACCGGTTAGAGGACGCCAGCACTGTGCTGGGCCCCCGTCGGACCTGGCCCCCTCCGGGCGTGGAACGGCCGAGTCTCGCCGGCAGAAGAGAGCGTCTTCGCCCGACCGTGGCGACGGTCCGAAAGTTCGCCCGCGATGGCGGGCCCCAACGGGGATCCGAGGTGTGAGGGCTACCTTCCGGGCTATCGGCGAGATCTGAACGCGACGAGGAGACACATGCCCACGGCGATGGGCCAGAGTTCCCAGAGCCCGAGAACACCCTGCACCGCAACGGCGCCGAGCGAGAGCAGGAGGGCCAACACCGCGCCGGCGCCGACCTTGCGTCGACCCGGCCCGGGCGCCGGCGGCAGGTCCGAGACCAGTTCCACCAGCTCGTGGCGGTGGCGAGCCCGCCAGATCGTGTCGATCCGGTCGGTGCCTTCGTCGAGGCCGAGCCGAGCCTCACCCATGGCTCGAGCAATGTGACCGGCGGTACGGTCGCGCTCTGCGTCCGAGGCCAGAACGGAGTGCGGTTGAGCCTGCAGCGGTGGCTGCCCCTCGGCGAGATCCCGGCGCCGAGCCTCCAGCCCGTCACCGATGCGCCGGGCACTGCCACGGGCAGTAGGTCGCGCGCCCGCCAGGGCCCCGAGCATGAGTGGAAAGGACATGAACTCAAGAACGGCCCCGACTGACAGGATCACCACCCCCTGAGGGTCGAATGCGCGGACCTTACCCGCCTTTTGCCTCAGCCCACGAAGAGCCCCAGGCCATCGAGACCTCGAGCGGGACCGAAAGATCGGCCGCGGTGGTGAGGGCGTGGTGGACGAGCGGACCCACGGTCTCCCGCTCCTCCTCGGCCACTTCGACGATCACCTCGTCGTGCACCTGGAGCACCAGCCGGCTCACGAGCTTGGCGGCCGACAAGGCGTGGTCGACCCGGACGAGCGCTGTCTTGAACAGGTCGGCCGCGAGCCCCTGGATGCCGGCGTTCATCGCCTGGCGCTCAGCGGCCTGTCGGACCCGGAAGTTCCGGTCCGAGAGCTCGGGAAGCGGGCGGATCCGGCCGAAGGCCGTGCGCGTGTATCCGCGGTGACGGGCCTCGGCCACGGTGTCGTCCATGTAGGCCCGGACCGCCGGGAAGGCCGAGAAGTACCGGGCGATGATCTCGGCCGCCTCCTCGACTCCGCTCGACAACCGCCGGGCCAGCCCGTAGGCCTCCATGCCATAGGCGAGGCCATAGGAGACCATCTTTGAGTACTCGCGCTGGGTGCGGGTGACCTCGTCCACCGGAACCCCGAAGACTCCCGACGCGACCACGCGGTGGATGTCGGTGCCCGACGAGAACGCCTGGCGCAGTCCCGGGTCGGCGGCGAGGTGGGCGAGCACCCGCAGCTCGATCTGGTCGTAGTCGGCCACCAGGAACACGAAGTCCTCGGCTGGCACGAACACCCGGCGGAAACGCTTCCCGGACTCCGAGCGGACCGGGATGTTGTGAAGGTTGGGCCGTTCCGAGGAGAGGCGTCCGGTGCGCGCCACTGTCTGGCGGAACGAGGCGTGGATGCGCCCGTCCTCATCGACCTCGGCCAGCAGACTCTCGCCGTAGGTGGAACGCAACTTCTCGACCTCGCGGTAGCGGAGCAGCGTCTCGACGATCGGGTGCTCGTCGCGCAGCGATTCGAGCGTGGCGGCATCGGTCGAGTACCCGGTCTTGGTGCGCCGGCCCGGTTTGAGTCCGATCTCGTCGTAGAGCACCGTTCGGAGTTGCGGAGTCGAGTTCACGTTGAACGGATGGCCGGCCAGCTCGTGGATCTCGGTTTCGAGGGCGGCGCAGTCGGCGACTAGCTCCTTGGCCACCCGGCGGAGCTCGTCGGTGTCGACCCGGATGCCGACCACCTCCATCCGGGCCAGCACGCCGATCAGCGGGCACTCAACCTCGTCGTTCAACGCCCGCAGGCCGGCCGCATCCAGGGCGGCACGCATCGGCGCCACCAGCTGGGTGACGACGCTCGCTTCCTCCACCGCGTGTTTGACCATCTCCACCGGCCCTTCCCCTTCGAGCGCAAGGCGGGCCTGGGTCTCGGTGACCGGTGCTTGACCGAGGTCGGTACGCAGGTAGGGCGTGGCCAGCTCGGCCAGTGGGTAGTCGCCGCGCGAGGGGTCGAGGAGGTAGGCCGCCACTGCAGTGTCGAACACCGGCTCCAGTCCGCTCACCCCGAGGCCGACGAGCGAGCGGAGCAGTTCTTTCACCTCGTGTCCGACGACGCTCTTGCCGCGGAGTCGATCGAGGGCCCGTCGGAGGGGGACCGAGGCCAGCATGTCGCCTGGGAGCCACAGGGCCCGTGGGTCCTCGCCCCCGCCGACCACGGCCATACCCACGATCGTGGAGCGGCCCGGCAACCCGGCGCTCCGTCCGGCCAGCCCAACGGGGCCGTCCTTTGTCGCAGTGAACAGGTCGCGCAGGAGCTTTGCTGCCTCCTCGGCGCCGGCCGCCACGATGGCCTCTGGTGCTGGAACCGCCTCCAGGGGCTGCGCCGCCCCTTCGGTGGCCATCGGCGCGCCTTCAGGAACAGCCGGCCGAGGGGCCGCCATGACCGCGAGGTCGTCGTCGGAGGCGGGGATGGCGGTGCCGGCGGCTGGCGGCCCGAAAGTGCCGTCCCGGAGCAGCGGGACCACCCGGTCCCACGTCGATTTCAGCTCGAACTCCTCGAAGCGGGCCCGCGCGGCATCGAGGTCCCATCCCCCGAGGGTCAGCTCGTCCAGGTTGACCGCGAGAGGCACATCGCGCACCAGCGGGATGATCGCCAGGTTCGCCCGGACCTGATCCTCGGCCCCGGCCAGGTTGGATCGCAGCTTGGGGGTGAGGGAATCGAGGTGTCCGTAGATGCCGTCCAGATCGCCGTAGGTGTTGAGGAGCTTGGCCGCGGTCTTCTCCCCAACACCCGGCACGCCGGCGAGATTGTCCGAGGGGTCGCCTCGAAGCGCGGCAAGCATGGGGTACTTGGCCGCGGCCACGCCGGTCCGCTCCAGAATGCCGGCCTCGTCGTAAAGCGTGTAATCGCTCACCCCGCGTCGGTTGTAGAGGACCTTGATGTGTGGGTCTTGGACCAGCTGGAAGCAGTCCCGGTCTCCGGTCACCACGATGACGTCGCTTTCCCGGTCCCGGGCCTCAGACGCGAGCGTGGCCAACACGTCGTCGGCCTCGAACCCGAGCACCTCGACCAGGGGGATTGCGAGGGAGGCGACCGTGGCCCGGATCATGTCGAACTGCGGGGCCAGCTCGTCGGGGGTCTCGGAACGCCCCGCCTTGTATTCGGCGTCGAGCTCGTCTCTAAAGGTCGGGCCGGGCGGGTCGAAGGCCACCGCCACGGCGCCGGGCCGGTGCTCGCGCACCAGATAGATCAGCATCGAGATGAACCCGTGCACCGCGTTGGTGACGGTCCCGGCCTTGGTGGTGAGCTCCGGCGGGAGTGCGAAGTAGGCCCGAAAGGCCAGGGACATCCCATCGAGAACGATGAGCGGCCCTCGACGTTCGCTCATCGCTGTTCCCTGGCCACCCGGATCATGGGGAAAGGGACCCGTCGATCACCTGGCGGGCGATCTCCCGCATCCGGCTGCGTGTGCGCATGGCCGTCCGTTGGATGAACGAGAAGGCGTCCTCCTCGGAGAGTCGGGCCCGCTCGATCAGCTTGCCCTTCGCCTCGTCAACCAGGCGGCGGGTGGCGATCTTGTCCTCGGCGGCCGTGCCGTCCGAGGCGAACGAGGCCACCTCGGCGTCGATGGCCCACTCCTCCCGGCAACTGCTCAGCACGTTGTCCACCGCGTTCAGAAGCTCATCCCGGCGGAACGGCTTCACCAGATAGGCCGCCACCCCAGCATCGCGGGCTTCCTCGATCAGTTCCCTTTGGCTGAATGCGGTGAGCACCATCACCGCGACCCGCGCGTCTCGGGTGATCTCCCGGGCCGCCTCGATGCCGCTCATCCCGGGCATCTTCACGTCCAGGATGGCCAGGTCGGGCCGGGTCTCTGCCGCCAGTCTCACCGCCTCGTCCCCGTGGCCCGTCTCGCCGACCACCTCGTAGCCGGCCGACATCAGGATCTCTTTCAGATCGAGCCGGACGATGGCCTCGTCCTCGGCGATGATGGCCCGGATCGAGGCCCGCTGGGCAGCCTCGGTATGGCTCAACTCGGCGGCACCCCGACGTGCTGGAGAAGCTCGTCCCGCCGGTGCTCGAGTTCGGCCACCGTCGAGATGAGAGCATCACGAGCGCGGGCCATCGCGTCGGCATGGCGCTGGGCTTCGCCGTACTCGTGGGTTGCCAGGGGGGTCTCGGAGACCAACGAGCGCAGTCTCGCCTCTTCGGCGGCCTCGGAGACCACCGCATACTGCTCATTCAGGACGGCGAGCTCCTGGCGGGCTCGGACGAGCCGTTCGTGGACATCGCGGATCCGGCGCTCGACGAGGAACCGTTGCATGGCCGATCGATTGTACGCGCTGGGACCGCCACCTGGCCCTGGCCCGTTCACGGCTCTCCTGGGATCCAGCGACGACCCCAGTCGTCCCCGATGAGCTCGGTCCGAGGCACGGCACCGATCCCCGGCAGTTGGGACAGCGTTGTCAGCCCGCCGGCAGTGTCGAGGAAGGCGAACGGGTTGGATTCGAGATAGCCGTCCGGATCACCAAGGTCGCCGTCGAGGGTGAACTCGGCTCGGCCGGCGATGGCGGCGTTCAGCGACCGGCTCAACCCTGAGTCGAAGAGTCCGCCGACGAAGCATCCGGCGCCGGCGTTGGCACAGGCGCTGGCGGCGGCCAGTGTCGCGACGACCCCACCCAGCCGGCCCGGCTTTAGGCACGCGACCCGGAATGCGCGCTCGGCCAGCGCCTCGTCCACCCGGGCCGGCGACCAGAGCGACTCGTCGAGGGCGATGGGGGTCGCCATGGTCTCGGCCAGCACGCGGTGCGCGGCCAGATCGACAGGTGGGAACGGTTGCTCCAGGCACACCAGTTCGAGATCGTCAAGCCCGGCGAGCATCGGCGTTCGGTCCGGTGCGAAGGACCCGTTGGCGTCAGCGGCCAGCGCGACGTCCCCGAAGCGGTCCCGAACCGCCTCGAGCGGGCCGCGCTCCCACCCCGGCTCGATTTTCAGCCGGATCCGCCGGGCACCGGCCTCGATGGCCGCCCCGACCCGATCGACCAGCGCGTCGACGTCGCGACGCTCCGGGATCCCGACCATGGCTGCCGAACCGACCTGGGCCCTCGAGACGTCCAGCCAGGAGGCGGTGGACTGCCCGGTCATCTGGAGCTCGGCGTCGAGCACGGCCATCTCGACCGCGGCGATCACCGCCTGTTCGGCGACCGAAGCGGCACGCAACACCGAGGCGACCCGGCCGGCCGCCGGCAACTCGCCGTTGGGGCAGGCGGCGACCAAGCGGCCGAGCACGTGGTCGACCACCTCAGGCTCCACCGCGCTCACCGTGGGATCGGGCCAGCGCGCCCCGGGGTAGGCGGCGCACTCGCCCCACCCCATCCCCGCGTCGGTCACGACCCGGAGAAACAGGGTCGTCCGGTCGTGATGGGTGCGGCCGGCGCTCTTGGTCGGCTCTCGCAGCCGCAGCGGCGCAATGAGCACCTCGACCCCGACGAGCCTCATGGTCTTGCCGCCGCGATTCTCCACGTGGGACCGCCCGCGCAGACCGGCCGGGGACGACCAGCCGGGCGCCCATCTGTCCGCCTGGGGTCTCCAAGGCTCCGGTGCCGCCTGGGGCCTATGGTCTGGGCATGGCGATGACCAGGGCGGAGGTCACGATCGAGGGCCTGACGGAGTGTCTCGGCCAGAACGGGTACGTGATCGTCGAGGACATGCTCGAGCCGGACGACGTGGCCGCCAAGCGCGCCGATCTCCATCGCGTGCTGGCCGACACTCCCAGCGGTCGCAACGACTT
>JBEDUR010000196.1:0-6751 GCA_040414865.1 Acidimicrobiales bacterium | reverse complement strand
GCGACCACCACATCCGGACAGCTGCGTAAGGCGTTACTGAGTACCAAGTCGAGGTGGTTGTGCAAGAGCCGGTATCGCAATTGGTCCGGCACCACGGTGGGAATCAACACCACGACCTGCTCCTTGCCGCGCGCTCGAAGGTCGTTGACGAAATTCACTACCGGTGCGGCAACTGACGCATACTCGGTCCGGCGGACCTCCAGCGGTACGCCGGGCGCCCATTGCTGCCAATCGCGCTCGAGTTCCCCTATGTGCTCGTCGGTATCCTCACCTTCAAGGGCGACGCTGACCGCAATTACCTCGGAACTGATCGACAACGCTTCGGCAATGGCGTGTTCGGCGAGCCGCGACACACCAGTCACCGGAACCACTACAACGCAGGCCTTGCCTCTCGGTATCGGCGGTACCTGTCCGATCCCAAGAGATTTGGCCACGCGGTCGTAGTAGGCATGGATTCGCATGAATAATGCGATGAAGATCGGCACAGCCACCACCACGATCCAGGCGCCTTCGGTGAATTTGGTGACCAGGAACACCACCGTGGCAACCGCGGTGACCACGGCGCCGAGACCGTTGATCGCAGCTCGGTGGCGCCATCGTTTGGGCCGGGTTCTCCACCAGTGCACCACGAGGCCGCCCTGGGAGAGCGTGAACCCCGTGAAGACCCCGATGGCAAACAGGGGGATCAAGGTGAGGGTGTTCCCGTTCACGGCTATCAAGAGCGCCGCCGACATGATCGTCAGCGCCCAGATCCCATTGCCGAACACCTGCCTGTCGCCCCGTAAGGCGAACAGGTGGGGCAAGTAGTTGTCGCGGGCCAACAGGCTGGCGAGCACGGGTAGCCCCCCGAAGGATGTGTTCGCGGCCAAGGCGAGCACCAAGGTGATGGTCAACGACACCACGTAGTAGGCCCAGTGGCGGCCGACAGCCATGCTCATTATCTGACTGAGCACGGTCTGGCCGGAACGAGGAGCGATATGCCAGCGCTTGGCGAGCACCGCCAAACCCAAGAGCATCACCCCGAGGATCACGCCCAGGAGCATTTCCGTCCGTTTGGCCCGCTGCGGTTTGGGATCTTTGAACAACGGCACACCATTGGCGATGGCTTCGACCCCGGTGAGCGCGCTACATCCTGCCGAAAAAGCTTTCAATACCAGGAGCACTCCCACCGCTTGGAGACTGTGCGTCGGAAGTTGGACCTGACCCGGTTGCGGAACGTGAAGAGCCAGCGGATGGATCAGGCCGACCGCGATGATCGCCAACAGCCCGATGATGAAGATCATCGTCGGTAACAGGAACGCCCGAGCCGTCTCGCCCAATCCACGGAGGTTCAGCAATGTCACCACCGCCAGTATCCCCAGGCAGATCGGCACCGTCGCCGAGCTGAACCGGGGAAAGGCCGACGTCAACGCCCCAACACCGGCGGCGATGGAGACCGCCACCGTCAAGGTGTAATCCACCACCAGCGCTGCCGCAGCCAACAAGCTTGCCCGAGGGCCGAAGTTCGCCCTCGTTACCGCGTAAGCACCGCCACCGCCGGGATAGGCATCGATTACCTGGCGGTAGGAGAACACCAAAATCGCCAACAGGACCACGATCGAAACCGTGATCGGGAGGACCAGGTGCAGTGCTCCGGCTCCCGCGACAGCAAGGACCACAATGATCGCTTCCGGCCCGTACGCCACGGAAGTCAAGGCGTCCAGCGACAGGGCCGATAGCCCCTCCACGGGGGTGATCTGCTCCTTTGAAGCCAACCTGGCCCGAAGGGGTGCCCCAACTAGCAGCCGCCAGACCGATCGGGCAGGCGACAAATCTCCTGCTGGCCTGTCAGACACCACCGAATCCTAGAAGACCGATGCCTTAGCCAGCTCCGCTATGACTCTCTACGCGGCGAAGTCATGCGTAATGGTCGTCCCGCAGATTGTCCTTGAGACGAGGAGGCGGGCAGAGGAGAACTTGCCCTCAGCTTCTGTCAACATCTCGTCGATTCGTGTCCGGGTGTCGGCGATAGAGATCGACCGCCGCCTTTCGAAGGCGACAGTCAGTTGCCCGACGATGACGCTCGACAAGGAGCTCTGGGGACCTGCCCATGCTTACAGACGCACATATGATGCATGAGTCAGTCATGTATTCCTCCAGGAGGCTCCGCCGTGGCCGAGCATATAGAGGGCGACTTCGAGGTGACCTCATGGGAGGAGCAGCCTGCAAACGGGCTGGCTGGCACCGTCAAGGTGACCACGGCTCGAATCGGTCAGCGCTTCACTGGCGGAATCGAGGCTGAGACTATGGCCGACATGGTGATGACCTATCGCCCTGATGGGACTGCCGAGTTCGTTGGCCACCACCGAGTTCTTGGCCGCATCGGGCGTCTCTCGGGGAGCTTCGTGCTACGGGCGAGCGGCGCCTACGACGGGACCGAGGCTCGGACCGATTTCGAGGTAATCCCCGGTTCTGGAACCGGCGACCTGGAGAAGCTCGCGGGATCGGGTTCGGCTTCAGCGGGCCACGGCAGCACGGGCAGCTACCACTTCGACCTCGACGTCGCAGCTGGGCGGTAACCCCGCCCAACAAGCCGTCGAACCTCCTCGGCGCGCTCGCTACGGCTGTCACCAACCGCTTTGGCGACGCGCGCGGCATTTCGTCGAGCACCGCCGCGTTGCTCTCCGCGGTGGACCAGTTCGATGATCCGAGCCTTGATCTCCAGGCCAATGGGACCAGGCCGCTCAATGGGAAAAGGCAAGGTACTGGTGAACCGAGCGCACGGCCGCTGAGCCTTCGCCGACGGCCGCCGCTACCCGCTTCGTGGATCCCGAACGTAGATCGCCCACTGCGAATAGTCCCGGATGGCTGGTCTCAAAGGGCAGCGGCTGCCGCTCTAGCACTCTCCAGTCCTCGCCGAGATCATCAGGGGTAAGCAAAACGTCAGTCAGAACGAAACCGCGTTCGTCCAGCGCGGCAACCCCAGAGAGCCAGACAGAGGATGGATCCGCTCCAATGAAGGAAAACAGTCCGGCGCACTCGACGGAAATCTCGCCGTCCGGTCCCCTTAGGCTGAGAGATCGCAGAGTTTCGCCTCCTTCCAAAGCGACAACCGTCGTTTCGGTACGAACGGCGATGTTTGGGTCCGCTTCGATACGTTGAACCAGATACCGGGACATGCTCTTGTCAATGTTCGAGGCTCGGATGACGATTGTGACCCCGCACCCTCCCTGGCTCAGGAAGATTGCCGCCTGACCAGCCGAGTTTCCCCCGCCGACGATCACAACCGGTGCCCTTCCGCACATGCGTGCTTCGACGTCGGTGGCGGCGTAGTACACCCCGTTGCCCTCGAAGTCGCTCAGACGCGAGGCCTCGAGGCGGCGGTAGGCGGCTCCGGTCGCCGCGACCACGGCACGCCCTGCCACATCGCTTCCATCGCTCAGGCGCACCACCAGATATCCGGCGTGGTTGCGAAGCGACACCGCGGTGCAAGGCACGGTGAGGTTGGCGCCGAACTTCTCGGCCTGGATCACCGCCCGCTGGGTCAGCTCCGAGCCGGAGACGCCCATGGGAAAGCCGAGGTAGTTCTCGATCCGTGAGGTCGACCCTGCCTGTCCGCCAGGCGCGACCATCTCCACCCCTAGTGTACGCAGCCCTTCGGAGGCCCCATAGACCGCGGCGGCCAGCCCCGCCGGACCACCGCCCACCACGACGAGATCGAAGCAGCGATCCGGCAGGTTTTCGATCGTCATGCCCAGATAGCTCGCCAATTCGCCTGGAGTGGGGTTTCGTAGCACGGACCCGGTGGCAATGACCACGGGCAGCTCACTCGCTGCTATCCCGAAGTGCTGCAGGACGCCTTCAACCTGAGTGTCACGGTCCGGGTCCAGCCACTCATGGGGCACCCGCGTCCGGGCCAAGAACTCACGGACCCGAAGCGAGTCCGGCGAGAAATGCGATCCGATCACACGGATCGCCGGCGCCGCGCCAGCCATGAGCATGGCGCGACGCGCCAAAAACGCGGCCAGGATTGTGTCACCCAATTGGGGCTTCGTATCCATCAGCTGGCGCAACCGGCCTCGAGCGACCACGACGACTTCGCCTGCCTTGACGACCCTGGCGGAAACGAGGACTCGCATGCCGCTGAGCATGTTCAGCTCGCCGAGAAACCTTCCAGGTCCGTGGTGAGCTATGACACTCTCTGTCTCGTCGACCTTCAGGATGATGTCAACCTCGGCACTGACCAGGACGAAAAAGTCGTACGTGAGGTCGCCTTCCATGTAGAGGTACTCGCCTGCAGTCACCTGGCGCCGCGTTCCCAGCTCGGCGACGAGCGCAATATCACTTGCGTCCAGCGTGGGCATCGCCTCGTCCCCATTTGCCATGTTTGAGGACCCTCCCTACCCAGGCAGATCGTTCAGGCAGCTCAGCCTGTCAGAGTCACCGACCCAGATCCCGTCGGTATCGGAATGGCTGAGCTGAGGCAGACATCTGGAGCGTCGCAGATGCTGGCTCCAGAGCTCAAGGCTGCGGTCGTTACTGGGCTGGGCTGGCCACCCCAGATTCGCGGCGAGTCAGCGAACTGGAGCATGAGCACCCGCATGGGGCGAAAGATGCTCACGGTATGTCGGCCAGTGAACGACGGTGGTCGATGGCAACGCTCCCAACTGCTACGCCCGTCCTCATCGGTGCAGCACTACACCTCGTCGTCTCCGTCACTTGCGAGATCTCCTCCCGGCGATGACTCATGTCCCGACGGCAGTTTTGGTCGGCACCGTACGGCCGGGGACACCGATCGCCGCCACCAACGCCCCCACGATGCACAGCCCAGCAGAGATGAACGTGGCGGTGCGGAACCCACTGGCGTAATGGGCCGGACGGGAGAGGGCTGTCCCGGTCAGCCCGGCGGCCACCGGGAGGATGGCGACCGCCAGTAGGCCAGCCACTCGGGCCACCGCGTTGTTCACCCCCGAGGCCACGCCGGACAAATGGGCGGCCAGCGCACCAAGTGCCGCCGCTGTCAACGGGGCCACTGTGAATGCGAGGCCGAGGGCGAACACCACCACCGCCGGCAGAACATCAGCAAGGTAGGTGCTGTGAGGGCCGATGCGCGCCATGAGAACGAGCCCCGCAGCCATCACCAGCGGTCCCACGGTCATCGGGAGGCGAGGTCCTATTCGCCTGGCCAACTGGCCGGAGAACGGCGAGAGCACAAGCATCAACACCGTGACGGGCAGAAGCGCCGCCCCGGCGGCCAGCGCCGAATACCCGAGCACTACCTGAAGGTTGACCACGAGCAGGAAGAGCACGCCACTCAGGGCGGCATAGACGACAAGAGTGACCAGGTTGGCCGCTGTGAAGGTGCGGGAGCGGAAGATTGTCAGCGGGAGCATGGGGCCTGGACTGTGCAGCTCCACCGCCACGAACGCAACGAGGAACACCCCTGCCACGATGGCCACTGGGGGGAACTGCTCGATGAGAGCCCAGGACAACGCCCCCATTCCGACCACCAGCAGCGCTCCGCCCAGCCAGTCCAGGTGATGCGCAGCCTCGGGATCCGAGGTCTCGGTGACATGACGCGCTGCGATCACCACGACGACGGCAAGCGGCAGGTTGAGAACAAAGATCAGCCGCCAGCTCACCGCGGACACCAGCCACCCGCCGAGCACCGGGCCGAGGGCCGTGGACACACCGCTCAGGCCGGTCCATGCTCCGATGGCCCGACCTCGGTCGTCGGACACGAAGGACGCTTCGATGATGGACAGACTTCCGGGCACCAAGAGCGCCGCCCCTACCCCTTGCACCACCCGCGCCGCCACCAACGTCTCAATCGATGGCGCCACAGCGCACAACAATGAGGCGATGGCGAACCATACCGTGCCGATTAGAAACACCCGGCGCCGGCCGTAGCGGTCGCCTAGCACTCCGCCCAAAAGCATGAACGCCGACAAGGTGACCAGGTAGCCGGTGAGAACCCATTGGATGCCCGCCACCTCGGTATGGAAGTTGCGGGCGATGGCCGGCAGGGCCACATTGACCACGGTGCCGTCGAGAAAAGCCATGCCCGACCCGACAACTGTGGCGAGCAGGACCCACCGACTGGCCGGAGTACCCCAGCGGGCTGTACCACGGTCTAGGTCGTCCGTCCCCAAGGGCAACCGGTCCTCCTTCGGGGCACCCTGCTCCGCGTCCCTGCTCATGTCCCCGCTCCCCACCTGGACCCATCTCTCGGCCGGGGACCGTCGCAATTGTGCACGCTACGTCAGCGCGATCGAACGGGGCACCGCAACCAGGGCAATCACAACGACCTACGATGCTGCGACTCACGAAGAGTGCCTCCGCGGTGCCGCAGCGGCTCTGCCCGAGGCAGCTAAACGATCCCGCACCGCTGGCCATTCGCCTCTCTGACTGATTCCACTACCCGAGCTTGCAGATGGCGGCTCAGCACCGCGCTTAGGAGAGCGACGCGTACCCTTCTCGCCGATACGGACATCGGAGTCGAGTCGTCGTCGCTTCTTCTGGAAGGAGGTCGATAGAGGTTGATCCGGTGATTGGCGAGATGGAACCAGCCCATCGTCCGTCGGCGGCTGCGGTCCTCCCCGTCCCCTCCGGGTATTCGAGCCGCCACCTCTTCCGAGCCGGCATGTCTACCGGCGATCCCTCCCGGTTGCGTCCTTTGCCTCTACTGGGTCCGCGATCTCCAAGCCACCGAGCAAGCGTCGTACCTTGCGGGCCACGCCCAATGCGCTGTAGACGGGGTCACCACCAGGGC
>JBEDUR010000195.1:0-14166 GCA_040414865.1 Acidimicrobiales bacterium | reverse complement strand
GCCGTCGACGTCTCGCGAAACTGCCAGTCGGGATAAGTCCCGCGCAAGGTTTCTAGGTGCTGGTTCCAAGCATCGGGGACGAGTTGTTCCACTGAACGTAGGGTTATGACTCCGCTCTCGTTGATGTCAAAGCCCCACGAGAAGCCAACAAGCGGCACAACTGACCGCGTCAGCGTTCGCAGTGCTTCTTCAAGTGGCGTAGTCGCGAGAAAGCTGTGAGCGATCCAATGCAACGGGACACTTCTTCCGCGGAAGGGCGCGTCAAAGAGCGTCGGCGCCGTTCCATACCAGCAGTACGGGGACGGAGCGTCGAAGAAGAGCAAGAGGGGGTCCACCTCGAAACGCTCGCCTCCCGAGTTGTTGTCGGTTGAGCGGACCAACTGCACCCAGCCAAGCAGCGCCCGATAGCCCCTGGCAGGGAAGCGAACCGATGCCGTACACGCCGGGAAGCCGGCGGCCTCGGGCGGGCATCCCAGGGCGATTGGGTCTTCATTCGGCGCGCAATCGACGGTCACATCGCCGGACACGCCTTCCCACCCGAATTGAAGACGCACCGCCAGAGGCTAGCGTCACAGATTCCTCTTCGGCCCGCCGCGTTGTGACTTGACGCGTCCTCGCTGGCGTTCCTCTCCCCAAAGGTGCGATCGAGAACAGCTGGTTCATCCGTATTGCCGAGCCGACGTTGAACAACCCGCTCGGGCTTCGATCGGGATCGGGCACGGCCGATCGCGTTTCGGAGTCTGGCGACTCCGTAGTCGAAGGGACGGTGTGGGCCGCGACGGTGAGGAGAGGCCCTCATCGTTTGCGAGGTCTGAGCGCGTTCGAGGAGTGGTGGCCGGAACCTTGGCCTTCGATGACTTCGGTCCCGTTGATCAGGATGGAGCGAACCGGTCGAGGAAAGCCAGGGTCTCCGGGGTGAGGAGGCGTCGGTAGAAGCAGGTCGGCCGGGCGGCGCCAGCGCCCTCGGTCGTGTGGCAGACCCCCCCGGTCACCGGACGCACCAGGTACAACAGGGCGTTCTGCTCGCAGTTCACCCGGACCTCGACCAGCCCGAGCTCGTCGCCGGAGGTCGCCCCCTTGCGCCACAGCTCGTCGCGCGACGTCGACCACAGGACGGCGCGCCCCGACGCAAGCGTCTCGGCCAGCGCCCGGTCGTTGGCATAACCCACGAAGAGCACGTCCCTCGTGTCGGCATGCTGGAGCACGACCGGGACGAGGCCCGTCGGGCTCTCGGCGGCCCGGCGAATCTTGTCGAAGTCGATCGTCGCGACGGTCCCCTCTTCAAGCTGATTCACGCCCGAATTCTCCCACCGCCACTCGGGGTCCCCGACACCGCGCCGGCCTAACCCCGAGCGGCGCCCGGCCCTCCGTTTCGGGCTCACCCTCCCGGTAAGGTGAGGCTCGTGCCCGCCTTTCGGTTGGCCATGGCCCAGCTGGATCTGGTTGTGGGTGACCTCGGCGCCAACGTGGCGGCCATCGGCTCCGCGCTGGCTGCGGCCGAGGACGCCGGGGCCGACGTGTGCCTGTTTCCCGAGCTGGCCGTCACCGGCTACCCACCCGAGGACCTGCTCATGAAGCCCCGCTTCCTGGCCGAGAACCGGGCAGCCTTGGAGGAGGTCGCCGCGTCGAGCCGGCTCTGCGTGGCAGTGGTCGGGTTCGTCGAGCTCGGGGACGACCAGCCGCCTGTCTTCCGAGGGGACGGCGGCGGGACGCGCCCACCGCTGCGGCTGGCCAACGCGGCCGCGGTCTGCGCCGGCGGGTCGGTGGTCGGGGTCTACCGCAAGCGGTTCCTGCCCAACTACGGGGTGTTCGACGAGATGCGGTGGTTCGACTCGGGGACCGGCCCGCTTGCCCTATACGGGATCGCCGGCTCCGCACTCGGCGTAACCATCTGCGAGGACATCTGGGACCCTGAGGGGCCGGTGGTCGCGCTCGGGCGGGGTGGGGCCGACCTGGTTGTCAATATCAACGCCTCGCCGTTCGCCCAGGGCCGGTTCGGCGAGCGGCTCTCGATGCTCGGCCTCCGAGCCGCCGAGGCCGGGTGCCCGATCGCGTACTGCAATCTGGTCGGCGGCCAGGACGAGCTCGTCTTCGATGGGGCGAGTGTCGTCGTGGGCCGCGACGGGTCGTTGCTCGCCGCAGCCCCGCAGTTCGCCGAGGAACTGCTTGTCGTCGATCTCGACCTGGAGGACCGGGGTGCCGACCGCACCCTCGGGGTGGTGCCGGTGACTGGACCGCCCCCCGGACGCCCAGCACTGCCGGCAGTGACCGCCCGCCCCCCACTCTCGCCGACGGCCGAGGTCTACGAGGCGCTCGTCCTCGGGACCCGCGACTACCTGGCAAAGAATGGGTTCGGGGACGTGGTTGTCGGCCTCTCAGGCGGCGTCGACTCCTCGCTGGTGGCCGCGATCGCCGTCGATGCCATCGGGGCGGACCGGGTGCACGCGCTCTCGATGCCCTCGCGCTACTCGAGCGAGGGGTCGGTGGCCGACGCCAAGGAGCTGGCCGACCGGCTGGGTATCGGGCTCACGGTCGTGCCCATCGAGCCGGCCCACCGGGCCCTGGCCGGCCTTCTCGGCCCGGTCTTCGATGGCGAGCCGGCCGGCCTGACCGACGAGAACGTCCAGTCCCGCCTGCGCGGAATTCTGCTCATGGCGGTGTCGAACTCGATCCAGCGGAGCATCGTCTTGACCACCGGGAACAAGAGCGAGATCGCGACCGGCTACTTCACGCTGTACGGCGACGCCGTCGGTGGTTTCGCGGCCATCAAGGACATCGCCAAGACCGAGGTCTACGAGCTGTGCCGGTACCGCAACGCCCGTCCGGGGCCGCCTCCCCTCGACCCCATCCCGGCGGCAGTCCTTGACAAGCCCCCCTCGGCCGAGCTGCGACCCGACCAGCGCGACGATCAGAGCCTCCCGCCCTACGAGGTCCTTGACCCAGTCCTCGAGGCGTACGTCGAGCGGGACCGGACGGGGCCCGAGATGGTTGCCGAGGGCTTCGACCCCGAGGTGGTGAACGCGGTCGTCCGGCTGGTCGACAGCGCTGAGTACAAACGGCGTCAGCTGGCGCCGGGCGTCCGTATCACGGCCAAGGCCTTCGGCAAGGACCGCCGGATGCCGATCACCAACCGGTACCGGGCGGCCGACGCCCCCGGCCCCCTGTCGAAGCGATGAGCGCCGAGGCGCCCGAGCGCCCACTGCTCGACCTTCGGCAAGCGGCCAGCCTGCTCGGCGCCTACTGCGCGATCGAGCGCCGGCTCTTCGAGCTGACCGGGGCTCTCGCTGCCGAGGCCGAGTCCGAACCCTCGGCCCGGGTCGCCCTTGACGCCTGGAGCGCCGAACACGCCTGGCACGCCGAGCTGTGGGCGGACCGCCTGCCCGTGCTGAGCGGGGTGGACGCCCGGACGCTGGTGGAAGTGCCGGCATCGCTCGAGGGGGTGTTCGACAAGCTGTTGTCGGGGACCCAGCTCGAGCAGCTGGCAGGGCTCTTCCGGCTGGTCCTGCCCCGCCTCGTGACGTCTTATTCCACCCACCTGGAGCTGGCCTCGAAAGTCTCCGAGGGGCCCACTCGGCGGGCGCTGCGCCTGGTGCTGCGGGACGAGACCGAGGCCTGGGTGGCCGGCGAGGCCCTCGTGGAAGGGCTTCTGGGTTCACCCGAGGAAGTGGCGAGCGCCGGGCGGGCGGTGGTTGCCCTCGAGTCCCTGTTGACGGGGACGGGCACAGGACCCGGCCTGGTCCCCTGGCCAGCACGAAGGGGTTGACGCCGCCGGTAGACTGTCGACAACCGTGTACGCCGTGCCCAGGGCATGGCCGTCGGAATTATCACGAGATCCCTCCGCCTGGCGCTGAGGGTGATGCCCGAAGCTCAGAAGGACGAGGCAAGCCTTGGCCAAGGAACGCATCGAACGAGACGACGAGGACCTGGTCCGACTGTACCTGACCGATATCGGTCAATATCCGCTGCTCACCAAGGACGACGAGGTCCGGCTGGCGCAGGCCATCGAGTGCGGTCGAGATGCCGAGTGCGAATTGCGCAAGGCCCCCAAGGGGATCACCACTTCGAAGCGCCGTGAGCTGCGCCGGGCCGTGATCCACGGGGAGCAGGCCCAGAGGACCTTCGTGCAGTCCAACCTGCGGCTGGTCGTTTCGATCGCCAAGAAGTACCAGGCCTCCGGCCTGCCCCTGCTCGATCTCATCCAGGAGGGGAACCTCGGCCTTATGCATGCCGTCGAGAAATTCGACTGGCGCAAGGGCTTCAAATTCTCCACCTATGCCACGTGGTGGATCCGTCAGGCCATCACCCGAGGGATCGCCAACACCGGTCGGACCATCCGCCTCCCGGTGCACGCTGGCGACACTCTGGCCCGGGTCCAGAAGGCTCAGGCTCGTCTGGAGCTCAAGCTGGGCCGGCCTGCCACGCTGGCCGAGCTCGGGATCGAGGTCGAGATGCCCGAGGACAAGCTGGTCGAGGCGCTGCGGTTCCGGGCTGAGCCCCTCTCGCTGTCCGAGCCACTACGGGAGGACGGCGACGCTGAGCTCGGCGATGTGGTCGAGGACCGCTCGGCCGAGTCCCCCTTCGAGGTCGCCGCCGTCTCGTTGCTGCCCGAGGAGATCGGGCGGCTCTTGTCCCCGCTCGACGAGCGGGAACGGGAGATCCTGCGCCTGCGCTTCGGCCTGGACCGGGGCGAACCCCGCACCCTTGAGGAAGTGGGGGAGCACTTCAACCTCACCCGAGAGCGGATTCGCCAGATCGAGGCGCGAGCGATGTCCAAGCTGCGCCATCCCTCTTCAGACACCGGGGCCCGGGACCTCCTCACCGTCTGAGCGCTTCCCGGGCATTAGCATCAGTGCCGTGAAGAAGCTCCTCGTGTTCGCGATCCTGCTCGCCGTGGCTGCCATTGCCGCCCGCCGCCTCCGGGAGGCGTCAGCGACGAGCGCCTAGGAGACGAGCGCGCTCGGCTGGTCCCGCAGCTCAGCGCCTCGCCGTCGGCCCCACAGCCCGAGGACGACGGCCGCTGCCGCCAGCGCGAGGCTGGTCACCATCGGCGCGGCCGCCACGGCGCGGTCGCGCAGCCGAACCGGCTTGGTGAACTGGCAGGTGTCCCAGTGGCGCTCGCGTGCCACCTTGGCGAGGGCCCGGTCGGCGTTGACCGCGACCGGCCGGCCAACGAGCTCGAGCATGGGGACGTCGGTGGCCGAGTCCGAGTAGGCCGTCGACGCCCCGAGGTCGAGGCCGACGTTCGCCGCCAGCTCAGCGATGGCCTCGGCCTTGTGGGACCCGTCGGCGAAGAAGGCCATACGGCCGGTGTAGCGACCGTCCTCGTCCACCTCGGCCCGGGAGCAGATGACGCCGTCGGCTCCGAGTAACTCGGCCATGGGTAGGACGATCTCCTCGGGAGAGGTCGAGACCAGGTACACCCGCTGGCCGGCCAGATGGTGGCTGGCCATCAGCTCGAGGGCCTCGGCATAGATGAGCGGTTCGACCGTCTCGAGCAAGCGCTCGCGCACGATTTGGCGCACTCGGTCCCGGTCCCAGCCCCTGGTCAGGGCGAGCAGCGATTCTCTGAGCTTGGCCATCCGGTCTTCATCGGTGCCGAGCTGCACGTATACGAGCTGCGAGCCAATGGCCCGGAGCGCGGTGCGCCGCTTGATCAACCCGTGGCGCCGGAAGTGGCTGCTGAACGCGCCGATCGAGGCCTTGGTGATGACCGTCTTGTCCAGATCGAAGAAGGCCGCGCTCTCCACGACCACACATGGTACGGGGCGCGGCCTGAGGCCCCTGGTTATGTACCCGCCACGACCCCGGCGCCGGGCTACTCGCCCACGAGCACCTGGCGGACCTCGGCCTCGGCGTCCTGGGCAACGAGGACGAGCACCTCGTCGCCATCGCGCAGCACCACCGGCGGACGGGGGACAACGAGATGGTCCTCACGCACGATGGCGACGACGGTCGCCTCCCGGGGCAGCTCGAGTGATGAGAGGGCCGTTGAGACGGCGGGGGACTCGGGGGCCAAGGTCACCTCGACAAGGTGGACCGCGCCTCCTTCGAACTGGAGCAGCCTGACCAGGGAGCCGACCGAGACCGCTTCCTCGACGATGGCGGTGATGAGCCCCGGGGTGGAGACCGAGATGTCCACCCCCCAGCCCTGGTTGAAGAGCCACTGGTTCTTGGAGTGGTTCACGCGGGCCACCACCCGAGGCACGGCAAACTCCTGCTTGGCCAACAGGGAGATGACCAGGTTGTCCTCATCGTCCCCGGTGGCGGCGATGACCACGTCGACGCTGGCCAAGCCGGCAGCGTCGAGGGAGGAGACCTCGCACGCGTCGGCATTGATCCAGTTGACGTCGAGCTCCTTGCGGTGGCGCTCGATGACGTCGGGCTCCTTGTCGATCACCAGGACGTCGTGCCCGCTCAGGCTGAGGTCCTGGGCGATGGTGGTCCCGACGCTGCCGGCCCCGCAGATGGCGACCTTCATTTCCAGCGCTCCCGCTCGGCCACCGGGTGGTCGGTACCCAGACGCTCGTCGAGGAGCCCGAGGGCATCCCTCGCCACCGCGAGGTGAAGGACGTCACCCTCCTGGCCGACCAGATTGCTCGCGTCGAGACGGGGGGCACCGGCCCGGGTGATGGCGACGAGTTTGATCCTTCCGGCCGCCTCGAGCTGCCCCAGCGTTCGGCCGGCCCAGTGCTCGGGGAGCCGCCGCTCGACAAGGAGGAGACGAGCGGTGGCATCGACCCACTCGGGATGCCCCGGGTCGGGCACCAGGCTGCGGTGGACCTGGTCGATGGTCCAGGGCACGGTGGCCACCGTCGGGATCCCGAGGCGTTGGTAGATCTCGGCCCGGCGGGGGTCGTAGATGCGGGCCACCACCCGGGCGATCCCGTAGTTCTCGCGGGCGATGCGCACGGTCAGGATGTTGGTGTTGTCCCCGCTGGTGACGGCGGCCAGCGCGTCGGCCTCCTTCGCCCCGGCCGCCTCGAGATCGTCCTGGTCGAAGCCCGAGCCGACCAGGCGTTGCCCGCCGAAGGTCTCGGCCAGGCGCCGGAACGCCCGCGGGTTCTGGTCGATGATGGCCACACTGTGGCCGTCATCGTCCAGGGCGATGGCCAGGCCCGATCCGACCCGTCCACAGCCCACGACCACGACGTGCACCTGCACAGCACAACACGGGGTCCTCGGCGTTGTAAAGGATGGGGACCGGCGGTGACCGGTCGGGCCGCCAGGCACCCGTGGCTTAGGGTGAGCCCGATGGATCGGCCGGGAGGCGGACTCGACGCCGCGGAGCTCGGGCGAACTGCCACCGGCCCCGCCGACTCCTCACCGGCCCGGCCGGCCCCGCCGCCGACCGCGCCGTTCGCGATGTCGGTCGCGGGAGCGGCTCGGTTCCCCGAGACCTTTCGGTACCGGCTGAAGAACCGGCTGCTCGGGCCGCCGCTCATCAGCGAGCAGCTGCGCACCGAGCGGCTCAGCCGGCCGATCGCGCTCGGAGTGCTGGCACCCGACTGCTTGTCGTCCTCGGCCTACGGCACCGAGGAAAGCCTGAACCAGCTGGTGCCCGCAATCGGGCTGGCCGCCTTCACCCTCATCGTGCCGATCATGCTGGCGATTGTCGGCGTGTTGTTCTTCGTCACGCTCTCGTACCTCGACGTCATCGCCCGCTACACCAAGGCCGGGGGCGCCTACGTGGTGGCCCGGGACAACTTCGGACCGACCGTCGCCCAGATCGCCGCGGTCGCGTTGCTCATCGACTACACCGTCACCGTCGCGGTGCAGACCGCGGCCGGAACCGACGCGTTGACCAGCGCCTTCCCGAGGCTCCTTCACTACAGTGTCGTCATTTCGGTCGCTGTCGTCGTGGTTCTCATCTTCGGCAACCTGCGGGGGATCCGGGAGGCGGGCCGATTCTTCGCCTTCCCCACCTACTTCTTCGTCTTCTCGGTCTCGGCGGTGATCGTGGTCGGGTATGGGCGAGAGGCACTGGGCAACCTGCACCCCCAACCGCTCCCCCCAACCCACCTTCTGGTCGACGGGCATCTCGGCCAGCCTGGTTCGGGTTGGCTCATGGGGCTGGCCTTCATCACCCTGCTGCGGTCCTTCGCCAACGGCGGGTCCTCGCTCACCGGGCTTGAGGCCATCTCCAACGGAGTGACCAGTTTCCGCCCGCCCGAGGCCCACAACGCCCGGCGGACGCTGGTCGTCATGAGCTCGACGCTCGCCTTCCTCCTGATCGGCGTGACCCTGCTCGCCCGCTGGACCCACGCCGTCCCCTACGCGGCGGGCTCGCCGACGGTCATCTCCCAGGTGGTCCGCCACGTCCTCGGGACGAGCCCGGTCGCCAAGGGCCTCTTCTACGTGGTCCAGGCGGCGACCCTCCTCGTCCTCTACACGGGCGGCAACACCAGCTTCAACGGCTTCCCCTACCTGGCCAGTTTCGTGGCCGGCGATCAATTCCTGCCCCGCCAGCTGACCCGGCGGGGCCACCGGCTGGCCTTCTCCAACGGCATCGTCGTACTCGGAGCCGTCGCCATCATCCTGTTGCTCGTGACCCGGTCCAAGGTCAGCGCGCTGGTCGCGCTCTACGCGATCGGGGTGTTCACCGGCTTCACCATGGCCGGTGCCGGCATGTTGCGCCATCACTTCAAAGAGAAGGACCGCCACTGGCGACGCAGTGCGGCCGTGAATGGCTTTGCCGCCTTCCTGTCGGCCAGCGTGGTGGCTATTTTCGCCGTGGCCAAGTTCACCGAGGGGGCCTGGGTGGTCGTGGTCGTGGGCCCGATTCTGTTTCTTGGGCTCATCCGGCTGCACCGCCGCTACGTGGCGGAGGAACAGCTGCTCGAGCGGGGCGCGCCCCAGACCATCGCCGCCCCCATTCTCTCCCGACACGTCGTGGTGGTGTTCGTCGACCACCTCGACCTGGCGACCGCGCGGGCGCTGCAGTACGCCCGCAGCCTGACCCCCGACGAACTCCGGGCGGTCCACTTCGACATCGACTCCCGAGTGGCGAGACAGCTGAAGGACGAGTGGGGTCGTCTCGGACTGTCCCGGGTGTCGCTCGACGTGGTCGAGTGCCCGGACCGCCGGCTGACGCGGGCGGCCATGGACCTGGTGGCCGACGTGGTGGCCGACGGCGACACTGAGTGCACGGTCTTGTTACCCCGACGCAGCTACCGGTCAGCGTGGCGGCGCCTGCTGCACGACCGCACGGCGGACCGGATCGCCTCGACCCTGAGCGTGGTACCCCACGTCAGCGCCACGATCGTCCCGTTCAACGTGGGCGAGGTCCTCTCCGAGCACCTCCAGCCCGGCCCGGGCGGGACCGAGGGCCCGGACGGAGCCGGGACTGGGGACAGGCGGCGCCGGCCTGCGTTTGGCGCCGACGAGGCCCTGGCTAGGCGCTCGCGTGACACGGTGCCGATCGGGGAGGTGCAGTGGCGGCATCGGGTGACGGTGGCCGGCCGCATCCACTCGGTTCGGGTTCAACCCGGTGGGGGCACGTCGAACCTCGAATGTGTCCTGGTCGACGGAACCGGGCGGATTCTCCTGGTCTTCCAGGGACGCCCTCGGATCCCCGGGATCGAGACCGGTGCCCGGCTGGTGGCCTCGGGGATGGCTGGATCCTGGGGGCGCGGACTGGCCCTGCTCAACCCGGACTACGAGCTGGTGGCCGACCCGGCCGGGCTCGCCGACCAGTGACCGCTGTCCGTCCTTGCCCTCGGGGTCCTCTGGTCGCTATGGTCCTCCCCGCCCATCCAGGGTCGGAGACCCGTGCTGAGCAGTATCACCCCTCTTACCGGCGCGGTGGTTCGAGCAACGTCGAGTCGACGCGACGCGGGTCGTGACGAGGACCTCGGCCGATCGGGCCGCTCCCCGGGCACCGGTCAGGGAGCTTCAATAGACATAGCCATGCGAAGGGAACCACGCCTCGAATGCCAGCCTTGAGCCAACTTGCCGCCGAGGGCAGCTACCAGAGCTTCCACCTCGGCAGCACCGACAAGGTGTGGCTGGTCCTGGCCCTCTTGGCCGGCCTGATCGGGATCCTCGCCGGGCTCGCCCTTATGCGCGGGGTGCTCCGGGCCGGGCAGGGGACGCCCAAGATGCGCGACATCGCCCGGGCCATCCAGGAGGGGGCTCAGGCCTTCCTCCGGCGTCAGTTCAAGGTGATCGCCATCATCGTGGTGCCACTGGCGGTCCTCATCTTCTTCACCGCCACCAAGGTCACCCGGCCCGACGGGACGGTGGCGTTCACCTTCGCCCAGGCCGGCCTCCTCCGGGTGGTCTGCTTCCTGTTCGGGGCAGCCTTCTCCGGGCTGACCGGGTTCATCGGGATGAGCGTGGCGGTCCGGGGCAACGTGCGGACCGCGGCTGCCGCCACCAGCGGCCGCATGACCGGCGCCCTCCGGGTCGCCTTCCGGTCCGGCGCGGTGACCGGGATGCTCTGCGTCGGCCTCGGCCTGCTCGGAGCCACCGCCATCATGTTCATCTTCCAGAACACGGCCACGGCGATGCTGGTCGGATTTGCCTTTGGCGCCTCACTCCTCGCCTTGTTCATGCGGGTCGGCGGGGGCATCTTCACCAAAGCGGCCGATGTCGGGGCCGACCTGGTCGGCAAGGTGGAGGCTGGCATCCCCGAGGACGACCCCCGCAATGCGGCGGTGATCGCCGACAACGTGGGCGACAACGTCGGCGACTGTGCCGGCATGGCTGCCGACCTGTTCGAGTCCTACATCATCACCATCATCTCGTCGCTCATCCTGGGGTTCGCGGCCTTCCGCACGATCCACCACAACCCGACCCCAGCCGTGCTCTACCCCCTGATTGTGCCGGCGATCGGGATCGCGGCCTCGGCCGCGGGGGTGCTGCTGGTCCGGGCCCGGCCCGGCGACCGCAACGCCCTCTCGCCCATCAATCGTGGATTCTGGAGCGCGGCGGCCGTCACCGTGGTCGGCGCGTTTTTCGTGGCCCAGTACTACGTCCACAACCTGAAGGTCTTCTACGCGGTGTTGACCGGGGTCGTCCTTGCCCTCGTAGCCAGTCAGATCACCGAGCAGTTCACCTCGACCGAGCGCACCCCGGTGCGGGAGATCGCCGAGTCGGCCCGAACCGGGCCGGCCACCACGGTGCTCTCGGGCTTCTCGATCGGCCTGGAGTCCTCGGTGTGGGCGATCATCGCCATCGCCATCGCCATCGCCGTGGCCGTCGGTCTGGGCAACGGCAACATCGAGCTCTCCTTCTACCTGGTCGCCCTGATCGGCATCGGCCTGCTCGCCACCACCGGGATGATCGTCTCAGAGGACAGCTTCGGGCCGGTGTCGGACAATGCTGCCGGCATTGCCGAGATGTCCGGCGAGTTCACCGGCGAGGCCGAGCGGGTCATGGTGAGCCTCGATGCGGTGGGCAACACCACCAAGGCGATCACCAAAGGGGTGGCCATCGGCTCGGCCGTGATCGCCGCGGTGGCCCTGTTCGCTTCGTTCATCGAGACGATCGGCACCCAGCTCAACCTGCACGTGACCGGGTCCGAGGTCTTCAACCAGATCGCCACCCAGATCAACGTGGCGATCCCCACGACCTTCATCGGTCTGCTGATCGGGGGCTCGGTCGTCTTTTTGTTCTCCTCCCTCGCCATCCGGGCTGTCGGCCGATCGGCCGGCACTGTGGTCCAGGAGGTCCGGCGCCAGTTCCGGGACCACCCCGGCATCATGGACTACACGGACAAGCCCGAATACGGGCGGGTGATCTCGATCTGCACCGCCGCCGCTCAACGGGAGCTGGCCACCCCAGCCCTGCTGGCCGTGCTCAGCCCGGCCATCGTCGGCTTCGGGATCAACTACAAGGCCCTCGGGGGCTTCCTGGCTGCGGCCATCCTGACCGGGCAGCTCATGGCCAACACCTTGTCGAACTCCGGGGGTGCGTGGGACAACGCCAAGAAGTACATCGAGGACGGCAACGAAGGGGGCAAGGGGTCCGAGGCCCACAAGGCGGCGGTCATCGGCGACACCGTCGGCGATCCGTTCAAGGACACCGCTGGGCCGGCGCTCAACCCCTTGATCAAGGTGATGAACCTGGTTTCGTTGCTCATCCTGCCGGCGGTGATCTCGCTGCGGCACGACACCGGCGCCCGCTACGCCATCGCCGGTGCGGCTCTGGTGATCCTGCTCTCCGCGATCGCCTTCTCCAAGCGCAAGGCAGAGACCATGATGACCGAAGAGCGCCAGGCTCTGGCGGTTGCCGATTGATCGACGGGCGCGACCGCTCGCCATCGGTCCCCGTGACCAGGGGCCCTCACCGGTACCATCGGTCTCGCAGCGGCACCGGCCCTGACCAGGGCTGTTTGTCCGAGGAGGCGGGGAGGGTATTGACAGGGTCACCCCGCGGCCTCAAGGGTGGCTCCGGCGGCCCCCCGGCCCCGAGTGCGGTAATCGAACGACGCAGGAGCTGACGTGCCCAAGGCGCTCGTCATTGTCGAGTCACCGGCCAAGGCACGCACGATCGCGGCCATGCTCGGGTCTGACTTCGTCGTCGAGTCCTCGGTGGGCCACATCCGCGACCTGCCGCGGGGGGCCGAGGAGATCCCGGCCGCGTACAAGGGCGAGGAGTGGTCGCGGCTCGGCGTTGACGTCGACAACGGCTTCAAGCCGCTCTATGTGATCTCGCCGGAGAAGCGCTCGGTCGTGACCAACCTCAAGCGGCAGCTGAAACAGGCCGACGAGTTGTACCTGGCGACGGACGAGGACCGAGAGGGGGAGTCGATCGCCTGGCACCTCTACGAGGTGCTGGCACCACGGATCCCGGTCAAGCGGATGGTCTTCCACGAGATCACGCCGGCGGCGCTGCAGCGGGCCGTCGAACACCCCCGGGACCTCGACCGCCGGTTGGTCGACGCCCAGGAGGCCCGGCGCATCCTCGACCGCCTCTACGGCTACGAGATCTCCCCGGTGCTCTGGAAGAAGGTGATGCCTCGGCTCTCGGCCGGCCGGGTCCAGAGCGTAGCCACCCGGATGATCGTCGAGCGTGAGCGGTCCCGGATGCGGTTCCGCTCCGCCACCTGGTGGGGCCTCGAGGGCACCTTCGGCGCCCCCGAGCAACCCGACACCGACGAAGCGACGACCCCCCGCAGCTTCACCGCCACCCTGGTCACCCTGGGTGGCACGCCGGTGGCCACCGGGCGCGACTTCAGCGCCGAGGGCCAAATCCAGGACCCGAGTCGGGTCCGAGTGCTGGACGAGACGGTCGCCCGCGCCCTGGCGGGCGGGTTGGAAGCCGCCGCGTTCGCGGTGAGCTCGGTCACCGAGCGCCCCTTCCGGCGCTCGCCGGCCCCGCCGTTCATGACCTCAACCCTCCAACAAGAGGCCGGTCGCAAGCTCCGCTTCAGCGCCCAGCGCACCATGTCGGTGGCCCAGCGCCTCTACGAGCAGGGCTGGATCACCTACATGCGGACCGACTCGACCACCCTCTCGGACGAGGCCATGGCAGCGGCCCGGACGCAGGCCAGTTCCCTCTACGGGACCGAGTACCTGCCCGACCGACCCCGCCGCTACGAGCGCAAGGTCAAGAACGCCCAAGAGGCCCACGAGGCGGTTCGCCCGGCGGGCGAGGCGTTCCGGACCCCTGAAGTGGCGGCGGCCTCCCTCCACGGCGACGAGCTGCGTCTCTACGAGCTCATCTGGAAGCGCACCGTCGCCTCCCAAATGCGCGACGCCACCGGGACCAGCGCTCAGGTCCGCCTCCGGGCCACGGTGCCGGACTCCGTAGAGGGCATCCGCGGGAGTGAGGTCGAGTTCTCAGCCAACGGCCGGGTCATCACCTTCCCGGGGTTCCTGCGGGCCTACGTCGAGGGCGAGGACGACCCCGAGGCTGAGCTGGCCGACCGGGAGGTCATCCTCCCGCCAGTGGCCGAGGGCCAGTCGGTGCCGGTTCTCGGCTTCGAGCCCGGGGACCATGTCACCCAACCCCCGGCTCGTTACACCGAGGCCTCGCTGGTGAAAGCGATGGAGGAGCTGGGTGTCGGCCGCCCGTCGACCTACGCGACCGTGCTGTCGACCATCATCGACCGGGGGTACGTGTGGAAGAAGGGCTCGGCCCTCGTGCCCAGCTTCACCGCGTTCGCCGTGGTCTCGCTGCTCGAGCGCCACTTCGGTGAGCTGGTCGACTACAACTTCACCG
>JBEDUR010000194.1:0-3010 GCA_040414865.1 Acidimicrobiales bacterium | reverse complement strand
CCGCCGTCGGGCCACCAGGGCAAGTGGCGACGTTGGTCCTGCCGGCCGACGTGTCCTGGGGGGACGGCGGCGTCGTCGCCCCGCCACCGCCCGCCTCCACGCGCCCCGCGGTCGACGTCGATCGGGTGGAGACAATCGCCGACGCGCTCCGCGACGGCGGGCCGGCTGTCATCCTGCTCGGCAACGGCGCCCTCACCAAGGACGCGCTGGAGTCGGCCGCTCGGGCGGCGGCTGCGCTCGGAGCCCGGCTGGCTTGTGAGACGTTCCCGGCCAGGATGACCCGCGGCGCTGGGATCGTGGCGGTCGAGCGCCTCCCGTACTTCGGCGAGATGGTCACCTCCTCCCTCGAAGGGGTCCGCCACCTGGTGCTCGTGGACGCGCAACCGCCAGTGAGCTTCTTTGCCTACCCCGAGAAGCCGAGCTGGCTCGTCCCAGAGGGCTGCGAGATCCACACGCTCGCCGGCGCGAGTGACGACGTCCCGGCCACGCTGGCGGCGCTGGCCGAGGCGCTGGGCGCCGGCCGGGCCCCGGTCGACCCGGCACCGAGCCAGCGCCCCGAGCTGCCAACGGGCCAGCTGACCGCTCGTACCGCCGGTGCCGCGCTCGGCGCCTTACTCCCCGAGCACGCGATCGTGTCGGACGACGGCACCACGTCGAGCCTGGCTATGGCCATCCAGACCGCAGGCGGCCCGCCGCATGAGTGGCTCTACCTCACCGGTGGCGCCATCGGCCAGGGTCCCCCCGTCGCGCTCGGCGCGGCGGTGGCCTGCCCGGACCGCCCGGTGATCTCGATCCAGGCCGACGGGGCGGCGATGTACACGCTGCAGTCGTGGTGGACGATGGCTCGCTATGGCCTGGACGTGACGACGGTGCTGTTCAACAACCGCTCGTATGCCATCTTGAACATGGAGCTGCAGAGAGTCGGGACCGAGGGCGCCGGGGCACGGGCCGCTGAGATGCTCGACCTCGGCCGGCCCGCCATCGACTTTTGCGGCCTGGCCCGATCCCTCGGGCTGGCCGCTTGGCGGTCCACCACCGCGGAGGAGTTCTCGAGCCACCTCGCCGGGGCCCTCTCGACCCCCGGGCCGGCGCTGGTCGAGGTCGTCCTCTGATCGACCGCGAGGGCTAGCGGCGCCGCCTGGCAAGCACGATGACCCCTTTGGGCAAGGCCGCAACCAGTGCTGCAACCAGGGCAAGGATCGCCCCGAACCGCCAGCCGACGCCCGTCGGACCCTTGTTGGCGAAGCCGATCAGCACGAGCACGAGGTTGACCCCGTTGACCGTGCTGAGCATGGACTGGTGGGGGAACGGCAGCCGCTCCGGCAGGCTAGGGACCGAGGCGCGGGCGACGAGGTAGGCGAGCTCGGCCAAACCCAGCACGAGCACCAGGTAGAGGTAGCCATGGGCGTCGAGGCCGCTCACGCTGAGCCCGACGACCCCGAGGGAGATCCCGAACCAGGGCAGGAACAGCGCGACCACGAGGACCAGGGTGGCCATCCCGGCAACGACGTCTGTGCTCGACCAACGGGTGCGGTCGAACCGCCGGGGGGCGGACCGTCGCCCAGTCTCGGTCGTGGCAGCCCGCGTGCCGCAGGCCGGGCATCTCGTCTCGGACGCGAGCAGCTCGCGGCCGCAGGACGCGCATCTCACGTGGGCCTCCTCTCACCCGCCGCCGGATTGTAGCGACGGGCGATCGCGGCCCCCCGGGTCTTTCCGCGGCGCGTCCCGGTTATGTAGCGGCCCCGCCTGTCCGCTCCTGCCCCGGTGCATGTCCGTCGGTCGCGGAGTGTTCGGCAAGCCAGCTGAGCCAGGCGCTCATGCGGGCCTGGACCTGACGTTCCATTGCGTCGGCCAACTCGACGCTGACCGCCTCCTTGGCCAGGGGCCGGAGACGCCGCACCAGTTCGGCGAGCCTTGGCACCTCAGCGGCCGGGACCCGGTCGCCAAAGGGCTCGAAGATGTGCTCGACGATCACGTCTACGAAGGCACCGGCCACCGCGTCGATCCGCTCGCGCAGGTCCCGGCGCCCCGTGAGCAGAGCAGACAACGGCACACCGGCGTCCATGAGCTCGGCGCCGACCGGCACCAGCCTCGGGCTGTCGACCACGAACCCGTCGCCCTCCCGCCGCACGAACCCGTCGGCCAGCAAGAGGTCGAGGATGCCGCCCGGCTCAAGCGGGTCGTCGAGCAGCTCGGCGAGCTCGTCGGGCGAGATCACCCTTCGGACCTGCTCGGACCAGGGTTCGGTCAAGGCGGCCTCCAGCCCGAGCAGATCGCTCAGGTCCTGGCCACGCTCCCATGCGACCAACAGCTCGGCGATGTTGCCCAGGCTGTAGCCCCGCGCCAGCATCTGGCCGATGAGCCGGAGGCGGGCCAGGTGGGCTGCCGAGTACAGCCCGACCCGCCCGGATCGCCGAGGAGGTGGCAGTAGGCCCCGGTCCTGGTAGGCCCGGATGTTTCGCACCGTCGTGTCGGCCAACTGGGCTAACTCGTCGATGCGGTACTCTGTTACGCCTACATCACTCACTGATTCAGTCTTTCTTGGTATCCACCGCTGTGGCAACCCGCGTCTGGTCGTAGACACCAGGTCATCCGAGATCCCCCGGGGACCAGTTGAGGCGAAGTGGGGGTCCGGTGCAACCGGAATGGGGGGACCATCCGCCGACGAGTCGAGATGACCGAGGACGAACGACTCATGGGGACTCGCACAACACCGGCACACGACGCCACGAGTGTCGGGGAGCCGGCTGACCACTCCGGCGACTTCACCAGTGCGGTCGAGCGGCTGAGCGGTGTCTCGATCGACCGGCACTTCGACGCCACCGTTGACACCGACTGGAACCACCCGTCCGGTGCCATCGACCCCGACGATCCCCGCTTCGAGTTGTGGGTGGACGACCCCCTACGGGCAACCGATTGGTACGCCCGTCAAGACCAGGCCACTCGGTCGCGCCTTGCCCTGCACCGAGTAGCTACCGCCATGCGGGTCGGCTGGGAGCTCGAGAACGTG
>JBEDUR010000193.1:0-14926 GCA_040414865.1 Acidimicrobiales bacterium | reverse complement strand
GAAACCACGCGGGCGGCACCGATCGACCATTCGACCAGCTCCACTCTCATCGTCGCGGCATCTACCATCTGAGCGAGCCGCGTGTCACCGACCGGAAGGTCCAAAAGCTCGCAGCGCAGCACCTCGAGCGCGCCATCGACGGGCCTAGCTGCCGTCACCTCGCTTGCCACGACTTCTGAAAGTTCGCGGCCCAGCTCGTCGGCCTCGGCAAAGCCGTCGGCGGTGCAGCTGTTGAACTGACGATGCACGTGGCGAGGATTCACGTCACCGAGCGCCCCTGAGAGCATTAGGGCCCGACCACCGACCGCCGCCTCAAGGGAGACTCGAAACGACCCGACCCAGTCTGCAGAAACCGCCAGGCACTCCGGACCGAGCGCGACCGGGTGAATGGCCAGGTTCGCCAGAACGCCGATGCGCTCGCCATCATCCGAGCTGATGTCGAGCAGCGCCATCCATGGAGCGTAGGGAAGGCCTCGGCGGTTGACCGAAAGCCCGGGAGCGAGGGGAGCTCGTCGGTAGGCGAGGGTGGCACTGGTAGCTTCCCGGCGCGCCTGTAACGCAGCATCCTGGCATCCGGCGGTAAGGACCTCCCGATACCCCCCCGGGGTCGGCCATCCCACAGCCTCTGAGCCGGCGATACAGCTTGGGGCGGAATGGGTGTGGGTGGAGGCGGTGAGCACCGCGGACAACGGGAGTCCCAAGTCGGCGGCCACGGCCTCGCGGATGGGCAGAGCGAAGGAAGCCGACATGCCCAACAGATCGCACACGACAAGGCAAACTGCGACTCCGCCACCGTCGTCAGCAAGATAGAGGGTGCGCACCTCCAGGTCATCGTGCACCGAGGTCGCCGGCTGGTGCCGGTCGCCGAAGCCAGCCAGCATCACCGGTGTCTCGGGTGTGATGACCGCCCTCCCGAAGCCGGCGAGCATCACCGCCCCCTTCCATCGGGCCCTTCGACCCGTTCTAGGCGACACGATGCCGCCGATTGGTACGCGGCCGCGACGAGGGCGATGGCGGCCCGGCCGTCAGCGGCGGTCACCACCGGTTGCTTGCCGTGCTCGACCGCGTCAACGAAGGCGTCAAAGACGCTCGTGTCCTTCTCGGGTTGGGGAAGCCGAATGGGTTCCCCGCCGGCAGGCAGCAAGGTCGGCGGGGTGCGGGCGTCCAGATGGAGCGTGCCTTTTGTCCCCTGGACGGTCAGCTGGTGGTCGCTACCAGAAGCCACCGCCCAGCTCGCCTGGAGCGTCCCGATCGCTCCGTGCGAGAAACGCAAGATGAGCTGGGCCAGTTCCTCGACTCTCTCTTGCCCCTTCGATACGTGGCCGCTCCGATCCGTCCAAAGGAGAGCGCTGACCGCCACAGGCTCGTCATCGAGCACCGACCGGAGCACATCAGCAGCATGGACACCGAGGTCGATGAGGGCGCCGCCCCCGGCGAGCTTCCGGTCGCGGAACCACGCCGCAGTTGGCGCCCACTCCTGGGGACCAGGATGGCCCCAAGCGCAACGAAAAGCTCGGACCTGCCCCACATCGCCTCGGGCGACAGCCTCTTGCATAGCGACGAACGGGCGGAGGAATCGGGCGTTATGCGCCGGCATGAGCACGATCCCGGCCCCACGGGCGGCGTCGACCATGCCGTCGACCTCTTCTACGGTGCAGGCCATCGGCTTCTCGACCAGCACGTGCTTACCCGCACGAGCTGCGGCCACAGTGATCTCGGCGTGACTGCCATTCGGGGTGCAGATGTCAACGGCGTCGACCTCGGAGTTTTCGAGCACCGCGTGCCAGTCGTCGAACACCTCGCCGCCACCCCACTGGCTGGCCGCCTCCTCAGCTGATCTCCGGCTCCGGCTGGCGAAGCCGACCACCTCAGCACCGGCAGCGCCAAGTCCGGGAAGATGGACGCGCCGGGCAACCGTCCCGCATCCGACGACGGCGACACGCAAGGTCACGACGGTGTGTCTTGGCTCATAGACGCCCTCGTGAGCAACATCGGTCCCCCCGGCGCCTCATCTACAGCAGAGCTCCCGCCACCTTAAGCACGGCCTCGGCGGTTTCTTCGCACTCGCTTACCGACCACCCCGGACCGATGGGGAGGATCAGAGACCGGGCGACCAACTCCTCGGTCGTCGGACAGAGCCCCATGTGGTACTCGACGTCGGTGGGGTGCTGGGCGCAATGCCACGGTCCACCCTTCAGCGACGCCGTGCGCCGTTCGAGGATGGCGCGGTTGGCGTAGACGGGCTTGCCTCCGTACATCTGTGCACACGGTACGCCTTCAGCTCGGAGGGCCTTGACGAACCGTCGGGCAACATCAGCACTGGGGAGGAACCAGCTGAGGCTGGAGCCTCCTTCGCCTTCGGGGTCAGGCACCCGGCGCTCGGTCAGCCCGTCCACTTCTCCAATAGCTGCCGCGACCTGCTTTCGGTTGGCGCGCAGGCAATTGAGCAGGCTTGGCAGCTTTGCCAACTGCACGCTGGCGATGGCTCCAGCGATCTCGGTCATACGGAGGTTCTCACCCACAAGTGGCTCCTCGAGCTCGTCGCCGCGTTCGCCCATGTGGCTCGTCACGAACTGGCCGCCCTGATCCTGGTAGCGGGCAGCGCGCAGGTATAGGCGTTCATCGGAGGTGACGAGGGCACCGCCTTCACCGGCGGTCACATTCTTCTCGAGCTGCAAGGAGAACGCACCGATCGACCCGATGCTCCCGACTGGTCGACCGCGATAGGACACGCCCATCGCTTGAGCAGCGTCCTCGACGAGCGCGATGCCCGCCCGGTTCGTCTCGGTGAGGAGCGGGTCAAGGTCGCAGGGTACGTTCTCCAGGTGAACGGCCACGACGGCGGCCGTTCGGGGAGTGACCTTGACGGCCACGTCGGCATGGTCGAGACCGAGCGACTCGTCGACCTCGGCAAACACCGGGACGGCACCCGCAACCACCACCGCATTCACGGTGGCGATGAAAGTGAACGCGGGCACGATGACCTCATCTCCGCAGCCCACCCCCAGGGCGGCCAGTGCGCATCGCAGAGCGGCGGTGCCACTGGAAGTCGCCACCGCGTAGTCGGCTCCGGTGAACTCCGCGAGAGCCCGCTCAAACTGTGACACCTTCTCGAGGAGGTTCGGCCCGTAGTAGCGGAAAAGCGAACGGCTCTCGAGGACCTCGAGTACCGCGGTGCGCTCCTCAGGGCCTAACAGCCCGGCACCCCTGGAGAAGTCGAGCATGGTCCGTCTGACCGGCTCGCCCCCCTCTATGGCCAAGCGCGGGATCGTTGGCACCAGGGCTGAGCGTAGCCCTCGGTCCCGGATGTCAGCCGCCGGAATCAGGTTGACTGGGTTGGATCAAAGGGTTGGATCAAATACGGAACCCTTTGCCCTCCCTGCTGTGCCAATGCGCTGACGAACCCCGAGCGGTCGATCTCGCGCTGCCCGCATCCAAGTATCGGCTCGTGCGGACCGCTTGTTCCCAGCCAGGCGAAGCTCAGGACGCTGGGCGTGGGAAGCCTGGTCCGGCCTTGGCCCGGACGTATCTCACGTCGATGGGTTCCTGGCACTTGTCACAAACGACGACAGCGTGCATGTCGTGGTTGCAGCTGGTGTGGTGAAGGACGAGCGGAGTTCCCTCCGGGCCGGTGAGCCAGCGCTCACCCCAGGCGGCCATGGTGGCGAGGATCGGATAGACCTCGCGTCCCTTGTCGGTGAGGCGGTACTCGTAACGGGGCCGGCTCTCCTCATACTCGACCCGGACCAGGAGTCCTTCATCGACCAGGCGGCTGAGTCGCTGGCTCAGGATGTTGCGGCCGATGCCCAACGCCGTCTGGAACCCGTCAAAGCGGCGGGTACCCAAACAGGCCTGGCGGATGATGAGCAGGTTCCAGTGGTCGCCCAGCACGTCAGCCGCGCGGGCGATGGTGCAGGGCCAGGCCGAGGTGTCAATGCGGCGCACGAGCTCAAGGATACCCCGCAGGGTTGCATCTTGGAACTCCAGTTACTACCGTTCCATCATGAAACCTCAAGAGGAACGGCACCCCCACGGACAGGTGCTCGCCGAGGTGGTCGAGAACCGCATCCTGGTCATGACCGTCGATCGCCAGGAGAAGAGGAACGCCTTCACCCCCAAGATCAGCCGAGAGCTTGCCGCCGCCTACACCAAGCTGGACGAGGACCCCGAGCTGTTCGTGGGTGTGCTCACCTTCGCCGGCGAGCACACCACCGCCGGGCTCGACATGCCCCTGTTTTTCGGCGGCGATCGGGACCGCACCGCACCTGTGGCCGCCGACGCCGTGGACATCTACGGACTGCGCCGGCGGCTTCGCAAACCGCTGGTAACGGCTATCCAGGGGATCACCTTCACCATCGGCATCGAGATCGCCCTGGCTGGCGACATCGTCGTGGCCGCCTCCGATGCCCGGCTCTGCCAGCTCGAGCCCAAGCGGGGTCTGGCTCCGCTAGGTGGAGCCACTATTCGCTACGTGGAGCGAGCCGGGTGGGGTAATGCCATGTACCACCTCCTCCGGGCCGACGAGTTCGACGCTGCCGAGGCCCACCGGATAGGTCTGGTCCAAGAGGTGGTCGAGCCGGGCTGCCAGCGTGAGCGCGCTGTCGAGCTGGCCAGGCAGATGCTGGCATGTTCGCCCTCAGCGCTCGTCCACGCCATCGCCAACGCCCGCCTCGCCATCGACGAGGGTCCTGCCGCTGCAGCCACCGCAGTGCCGGCCATGGCCGCCGCGGTCCAGGCGACAGAGGACTTCAAAGAGGGCATCGCCTCCTTCGTCGAGCGTCGGGAGGCGCGATTCGTGGGCCGGTGAGCTTCGGCGCCGCGACCTGATCGTCGAGGCGATCGCCACCACCCGGGCGGTGCGTGGCGAACTCGATCTGGGACCAGGCGGCGAGGGTGAAGGGGCGAGGAACGTTCGACCTCTATAAAAGCTCGCGTTGTATCAAGAGACCGCCGATACCCCGGCGGCCTCCTGCGCTCGAGCGAGCGACCACTCAAGTGCCAATTGCGCGAGGCGATCGGTGCTCCACTCCGAGGAAGTAGGCTCACCAAATCCCGTGACCGACGTCCTTCCCGGAACTGCTCCGGAACCTGCGATCTCAGACGCATTCCAGGAGAAGGATCCCTCGGGCCACTCGTCGTGCTCGGACACCGTCATCGTTCCGGCCGATTATCAGAAGCTAGCCATACAGATCCGCGAGGCGGGGCTTTTGAACCGCCGGACGGGCTATTACGGAATCAAGGTCGGCCTTACGGTCGCGGCGTTTGGGGCCGGTTGGGCGGCCTTGCTGGTCATAGGCCGCTCATGGGCGGTGCTCGGCATCGCCGCCTTCCTGGGCATGATGTCCACCCAGCTGGGCTTCGTGTGCCATGACGCCGGGCATCAGCAAGTGTTTCGATCGCGCCGAGCGAACGGGCTACTCGGACTGGCGATCGGCAATGCGTTAATGGGTTTGAGCTTCAGTTGGTGGATGTCCAAGCACAGTGCCCATCACGCCCATCCCAACCACATCGGCCGTGATCCCGACATCGGCGACGGGCTGGGCGGCAACAGTCGTCCGACCGGGCTGCTGTCTCGGTGGCAAGCGGGGCTCTTTTTCCCGCTCATGGTGCTGCGAAGTACCGGGCTTTACTGTTCTGGTATCCAGAAGCTGGTTCGCCAACGAGACCGTGCCGCGGCTGGTGAAGGATTGCTGATCGCCCTCCAGGTGGCGGCCTATCTGACCGTCATTGCCTGGCGTCTCTCGCCGCTGCAGGCCGTGGCCTTCGTCATCGTTCAGCAGGCGGTGTTTTCGGTGTACTTGGGATGCAGCTTCGCCCCGAACCACAAGGGCATGCCGCTTATCGAAGGCGATCCGATCATGAGCTTCATGCGGCGGCAGGTCGTCACTGCACGCAACATCACCGGTGGCTGGCTCACCGACTTCATGCTCGGTGGTCTCAACTACCAGATCGAGCACCACCTCTTCCCGACAATGCCCCGACCCAATCTGAGACGTGCCCAGAGTATCGTCCGGCCATTCTGCATCGCCGAAGGCTTCGGCTACTGCGAGGACACGTTGGTCGGTTCCTTCCGCCAGGCACTCCAACATCTGCGGACCCCGGCAGCTACCACCCCACTTGCTTCGGAATTAGCCGCTTCCAACTAGTCGCGGCTTGGGAGCGCCCATCGATTGGTGTCGTTTGCCACGATCGAGTGGCCACTTTGAAATACTCGACGGGAAGTTCCACCTCAGAGCCGCTTGGTCCGGCGGACGGAACGTACTCAAAGGCACACTCATTTGTTTGCCGAGGTCGTCGCGTGAGCCACGGTCACCTC
This sequence comes from Acidimicrobiales bacterium, assembly GCA_040414865.1. GTDB lineage: Bacteria > Actinomycetota > Acidimicrobiia > Acidimicrobiales > RAAP-2 > Palsa-461. The sequence goes on along the minus strand of JBEDUR010000193.1, from coordinate 8,610 downwards.
TGCGTCCGCCCCAATCATGGCGAGACTCTCCTGCCAGTTCACCGGGATGCGATCTGAATCACGAGCTTGCCCCGAACGTGGCCACCCTCGAGCAGGGTGTGGGCATCGGCCGAACGGGCCAGAGGGAACACCTCCTGGATGGTGGGGCGCAAGACGCCGTTTGCCAGCAGGTGGGCCAACTCGGCCAGGTCTTCTCCGCTCGGCTGGCATCGGATGGCGGTGCCGGAGATATCTCCCCGGAGCCTCGAAGGCATACCGGCGACAGCCACGAGTCGGGCGCCCTCGGCGAGCACGCCCTGGTAGGTGCCGATGTTGTCGCCGCCGACCGCGTCGAGCACATAGCTGATGCCGGCCAACCGGCGGGTCACGTCGGGCTTGTGGTAGTCGACGACTTCCGACGCGCCGAGAGACCGGACGAACTCGTGATTCGTCGGGCCTGCAGTGGCGACCACCTCCAACCCCTGCAGGGCACCGAGCTGGACGGCGAAGTGACCTACCCCGCCCGCTCCCGCCGTCACCAACAGGCGTTCACCTGCCGGCACACCGAGGATACGAAGCCCCTGGAACGCGGTCAGCCCCGCCAAAGGGATGGCAGCGGCGTCTTCCACCGGCACCGCCATCGGGCGGCGGGCGACCATCGAGGCGGGGACGACCAGTTGCTCGGCATGACCTCCGGGGGTGGCGAACCACCCAAAGAAGGCGAAGACCGTGTCTCCCGGCTCCAGACCCTCGACTCCCGATCCACACTCGACGATCGTGCCCGCCGCCTCCCGCCCGGCGACGTAGGGCGGTTCCTTGGCGCCGGGTGCACCGGGCCCGCCCCGGGCACGAGTCTTGGTGTCGCTCGGGTTGAGGCCAGCGGCCTCGACCGCGATCAGCACCTCGCCTTCGCCTGGAGGTTCGGGTGCGGGCCAGGCATCCCGGATCTCGATCACCTGGGCTGGACCGTGGTGGGGCACTACCGCGGCGCGCATCTCCCCAGCATGCCCGCTTGCCGGGATCATCGCTCGCTGGCCGGTTGGGGGATAATGCAGTGCCGCAGCTTGAGCCTCGTGCTGAACGGGTGGCTCCTTACCGGCGTCGAACCAGCATCACGGTAGAAAGTGAGGAGACGAGCATTTGCTGCCCACAGCGGTCCGAGCACTGCTCGATGCGCCGGTGTCAGCCGTTGTGTCGACGATTGGCCCCGACGGCCACCCACAATCATCCGTCGTATGGATTGAGCGCGTCGGCGATGATCTCGCGTTCTTCTCAGGGGCAAACAGCAGGAAGATCACCAACATTCGCCAGCGACCCGCCGTTGTCGTGATCGTTCTAGATGACGCCCACGAGTTCGAGCCCGGTGCACGTTGCTATGTCCGATTGGCCGGGACAGCACATGTCACCGAACTCAGCGATTCTGCTTTTCCGGATCGCCTCGCACATCGCTATATGGGAGTCGACGCCTACCCCCATCACGGTGAGTATGTCCGCGCTGACATCACCACGACTTCTTGGAGCGGTATCGGTCCATTCCCCGGTAGCCCCCACGGGTGGGGCCTGTAGCCAACCTGTCTGCGTCAGAGGTGGCTGCTCAGTCGTCGAATACGATCACGCTCCGAGCGACATCGGCACCCTGGAGCGCCTTGAACCCATCGTTGACCTCGTCAAGCTTGATCCGTGCCGACACCAACTCGTCCAACTTGAGCCGACCCTGGAGGTAGAGGTCCACGTAGCGAGGCATGTCGACGCGAAATCGATTGGAGCCCATAGTCGAACCCTGGATTCTCTTCGATTGGAGGAACGAGGGACCTGGCAACTGCACTGTCTCGCCAGGCGGGATCATGCCGATGACGGTCGCCGTCCCACCACGCCGCAGCATGTTGAAGGCCAGTTCGGCGGTCTTGGCCAAGCCGATCGCCTCGAAGGCGTACTCCACGCCTCCCCCGGTCATCTCCTGTACCTGGGCGACGGTATCTCCGCTGGAGGCGTCGACCGAGTCGGTAGCACCGAGCTGACGGGCGAGATCGAGTTTGGACGCCAACTGGTCGACCGCGATGATTTGGGCCGCTCCAGCCAGAAGGGCGCCCTGAACACAGGAGAGCCCGACACCCCCGCAGCCAATGACCGCCACCGACGCGCCGGCCGGGACTTGGGCGGTGTTGAACACTGCGCCAAGCCCGGTCGTCACCCCACAACCGACCAGCGCGGCCCGGTCGAGCGGCATGTCTGGGGTCACTCTTACGAGCGCGTGCTCGTGGACCAGCATCATTTCGGCAAAAGACCCAAGGCCGGCGAACTGCCCGACCGGCTGGCCCGCGGCGCTGAGCCGAGGCCGCTCATTGTTCCGACGCCGCACCTCGGGCGACTGGCACAGGTAGGGGTGCCCGGTGATGCAGTACTCACATCTGCCGCAGAACACCGACAGACAGGTGATCACCCGATCTCCGGGCCCGACGTAGCCGACCTCGGTACCGACCGCCTCGACGACGCCTGCCGACTCGTGACCCAGGACCACCGGCGTCCTAGCGGGATACTTTCCTTCGATGAAGTGCAGGTCGCTATGGCACAAGCCGGCGGCCGAGGTGCGGATGAGGACCTCGTGAGGCCCGGGGTTGTCGACTTCGATGTCGGAAACCTCAAGCCACCCGGGCGACTCATTGAGTATGGCTGCACGCACACAGGAATCCTTGCACCTCAGGAGCTGGCGTGCTCAGAGCGGCGACAAGCACCGATTGTCGCCGAATGAAGACCGGTCCTGCGCCTTTGTTATCGCCAGTCCAAACGGATCAAGACAACTCGCGCAGGAGGGGCAATTGCTCCAAGTAGTGGTCGAGGACGTCGTCATCCCACGGAGCCCGAAGCGCGACATTGACGCCCTGTGCGCCCGATGCGACGTAGCGCTGGATCTGCTCACCCGCGGAGTCTGTTGCTCCCACGATCGCGCCGCCTCGCACCACCGACGACATCGGTCCCCAACCCTGTCGGGCGATGACCTCATCGGTCGATGCCCCATCATTGGAGAGAGCGAAGATGAGGTTGACGGTTCGTCTGATCGTGGCCGGAGCGCGGCCCACCGACCGGCAGTGATCGTCGAGCACTCCGATCAAGTGGCCGTAGCGTTCGGCTGATACATACGCTGCGTTCCAACCGTCGGCGTGCTCGGCCGCGATACGAAGAGTGCGACGCTCACCTGTGCCGCCCACCCAGATGGGCAGCCGCTCTTGGAGGGGTGCGGGCAGACAGGAGGCATCCCGAGTTCGGAAATGTCGCCCGGTGTAGGTCGTCCTCGCTTCGGTGAGCAGGCTGCGAACGAGCGGCACTGCCTCCTCGAGCATGTCGAGCCGCGTTCCGGCTGACGGGAAGTCATACCCGTAGGCCTCGGCCTCCCAGAGGTGCCAGCCGGCGCCCATCCCAAGCTCGAAGCGGCCCCCGCTGATGTGGTCGATCGTCGTCGACGCCTTGGCGAGCAGTGCTGGATTGCGGTACGCGGTGCAAAAGACCAGGCAGCCGAGTCGGGCATTGCGGGTGTCCGCAGCAAGTGCACCGAGGGTGGCCACAGCTTCAAAGTGATCGACGGTTCCACCCGCCGGAGGTGCTTCGTAGAAGTGGTCCCAGACAGAGATCCAGTCCACGCCAGCGTCGTCCAGCCTGCGCCACAGTGCCCGAAGCTCCGACATGGGCAAGTTCTGCTGGCCGATATGCACCCCCAACGAGATACTCACGTCGGCAACTTAGTGAACTCGTCACCCCTCCCGCTACGGGTGTTCAGACACCACCTCTGAGGCAAATCGGCCCTCAGCAATACCCTTGGCAGGCCGCTCACAAAGACTCAGAGCCGAGCCTCAACGTGTAGAACGGGACGACCAAATGCAACCACCGACGACATGACTGAGGCTCGACGGCGGCCCACAGATCCAGGCCATAGAGAGCTGGTTAGCGGTTTGCGGCTACTGGCCGGCCACGGACCACTGTGGCCCAACCGGCCCGATCGAGCAGGCGACCACACGAGCGGACGTCCCTTCTACCGGATCTCAGTTCCCGACCAACGTCGGCTGGCTCGCCAGTGGCTGGCCGCTCACCGGAGCCGGTCCCCAGAGCAGATCTACAGAACGGTGCAGAGCCTCCTGGCTGGCCTTTCCTACGAGGAGAGGACGCTCGGCTGCATGATCCTCAAAGAGCACCGAGAGGTGCGCGCTCAGGTCTCGCCAGGCCAGGTAGTGGCATGGTTGGACGATCTGCGTGGTTGGGCAGAGGTCGACTCGCTGTGCCAGAGCGTCTTTCCTGCCGACGAGCTTCTCGCCAGCTGGGCTGCATGGCGCGCGGCGATCCTCGTTCTTAGCAAAAGCGAAAACGTCAACAAACGCCGGGCGTCATTGGTCTTGCTGACCGGACCGGTGGGTCACTCCAGCGACGCGCGGCTGGTCAAGCTCGCCATCACCGTTGTCGACCAGGTGCGCGCCGACCGGAACCCCCTCATCACCAAGGCGGTCTCCTGGCTCCTGCGGGCTCTTACGCGAAACCACTCCAAAGCCGTATCTGAATACCTCGCTCGCCATGCCTCAGACCTGGCCCCAATTGCTCTTCGAGAGACCCGGACCAAGCTCAACACGGGGACCAAGACCGGTAGATAGGGGTCCTCGCGCGTGCACTGACTCTTCGCCGAACTCGATCGGTCCGCACCTTGCTTCGAGGCCGTTGACTCGCAAGGACCTGGGCGTCCATGTCGGTCAATTGCGCCGTCCGCGAACCAGGCGAGGGGGATGTCGGTGCTCTAGGGTGCGACCGTGAAGCGAGGCATGCAGCCTGAGGACTTCTTCTCGTATCGCTTGGTTGTTGACCCCCGGCTGTCCCCGGACGGTGCGACAGTCGCCTTCGTAGTGATTACGAACTCGAAAGAGGACGACGAGGCGCAAACGACCATCTGGGTGGCACCCGTCGATGGAAGCTCGCCGGCGCGCCAGTTCACCAGCGGGCCGAAGGACGCCGCGCCGCGGTGGTCTCCAGACGGCCGCCGACTCGCGTTTGTCGCCAAGCGATCTTCGCCTGGGGGTGGCCAAGACGTCCGGGAAGTAGAGAGTCAGATCTACCTCGCTCCTCTCGACGGCGGCGATCCCCGTCCACTCACCACTGCTCCGCACGGCGCGTCGCAGCCGGCCTGGTCACCCGACGGCTCCCGGATCGTCTACGTCGCCCAGACCGGGGATTGGACACCGCCCGACAAGCGCAGCCCTCCCGAGAGGAACGCCCCACGAATCGTTGCCGACCTTCGCTACCGGTTCGACGGCGTGGGCTGGTTCGACCTTCGTCGCAGCCACCTGTTCAGCATCGATGTGGAGTCGGGCCGCGCCAAGCAGGTGACGAGCGGCGACTGGCACGACAGCCAGCCGGCGTGGTCCCCCGATGGCGCCCGTCTGGTGTTCATCAGTGATCGGAACAAGGCACGCTTCGACCGTCCAGCCCCTGACGTGTGGGTGGTTGCTGGCACCGGCGGGAGAGCCAAGCGCCTCACCCTGGGTTCTGGAACCTATGGGATGCCCGAATTCTCCCCCAACGGTCGCTGGGTCTCCTTTCTCGGCGCACCCGGCGATGGGAACTCAGCAGCCAACGCGCATCTCTACGCCATCCGTGCCGACGGCGAGGGATCGATCCGCAGCCTGTCCGGACTCCTCGACCGCCCCGCCTTCGGGATGGTGTGGCCGACCGGTCGCACCCACGGCTGGATCGACGATCGAAACGTGTACTTCGTGGCCGCGGACCACGGTGCCCAGCACCTCTACCGAGCCGTCCTCGACGGCTCCGAGAGGCCCGAGCCCGTCCTCGGGGGTGACCGCCAGATCACCGGGGTCGATCTTCGGGGCCAGACGGCCGCCTTCTCCTGCCTGTGGCCGTCACTCCTTCCGGAAGCACGGGTGGCCGACCTTGGCGTTGGCACCGAGCGCGCGGTCAGCGCCGTGAACCAAGGCCTGCGCAAGACGACGCGGCTCGCCCCGCTCAGGCGAATGCGCGCCAACGGGATCGAGTGCTTCGTCATCCGCCCCCTCGAAGCGGCCGGTGTCGGACCTGCTCCGACCGTGGTCGAGATCCACGGTGGACCCCATGGGTGGCACCCCCAGAGCGTGTTCCTTCCGCTCTACCAATGCCTGGCCGCCAGCGGCTATGTCGTGGTCTTGGCCAACCCCCGAGGGAGCCAGGGCTATGGCGAGGAGTTCTCCTATGGGTGCGTCGGGGATTGGGGCGGCGGAGACTTCGACGACCTCATGGGAGTCGTAGACGAGCTCGTCGGCAAGGGCATCAGTGATCCCGACCGCCTGTATGTGGCCGGCTACTCCTACGGCGGCTACATGACCGGTTGGACAATCGGCCACACCACCCGCTTCAAGGCCGCTTGCATTTCAGCGCCAGTGTCCGACCTCAACGCCATGACCGGGACCTGCGACATCCCGTTGTTCAATATCTTCGAGATGGGAGGTGCCACCCCCTGGGAGCGCCCCGAGATCTACGCCAAGCACTCACCGATCACCTATCTGCCCAACGTGCGCACGCCGGTTCGGCTGTTTCACTGGGAAGGCGACATCCGCTGCCCAATCGGCCAGAGCGAGGCCTGGTTCCAAGGGCTGAAGTTGCTGGGACGTGAGACGGAGCTGGTTCGTTACCCAGGAGGGTTCCATATCGTCAGGGCACCGTCACAGATGGTCGACTTCGTGCAGCGCCATCTCGACTGGTTCTCGTCCCACCGCTGAGCAATACCCACTCCGTATCCCCGGTTGCCCCACGATTCATGCCGCTGCGCAGCACGCGCTCGCCCTCCGGCCGTTCCGATGTCGTCGACCGGGCAGCTCACGTTGGTCAACAGCTGTGGCCCCAGATCGGGCACCGGGTGATTCGGACATGGGTCCCATCTGCCTCGACCACCAGGGCGAACGGGCTGTCATCGACAGCGGGCAGCCCGAGCGTGGACTCGTAGATGGTTGCGGACCCGTCCGACCTGGCCTTTCGCAGCGGAGGCAAAACGCAGCGTTCGACCATGAAAGGGAGAACCTGTGGCCTCAACAGAGCGGAAAGGCCGACGATCCGCGAACAGATCGCGAGCGCTCTGCAAAAAAGCTAGCCGCGGCGAACAGGTTCTAGGCATCGGGCAACCGGACACGAACCAACCCGGGCCCGAACACTGTCGGCTAACGACCACGGATCTATTCCCAGTTGCCCGGTACCCGAGCCAAGCAAACTCGCTATCCGAGCAATCCCTCGACGCCCCCGGTCCGTACTCATCGCTGCTGCGGCAACAAGGAGCCAACCGACCAGCAAGGAGCCCGAACACAACATGAGTAGCGATACTCCAATCCGCAATCGTGCGGTGCGGATGGTCACCGTCAGCCTCGGTGCTGCCGGAGTGATGGCGCTGGCCGCATGGAGCAGCCCAATCGGCGACAGGCTTGCCGCGGCATCGCCCCTTACCGGCCACCCTCACGCCGCCCATCTCGCCAGAGCCACGTACACCGTCAAGGTGGCCGCCGTCCCGGGCCTCGGCCGAGTCCTTGTAAACGGGCAAGGCCGGACCCTCTACATCCTGAGCTCCGAATCTGGCGGAAAGGTCACCTGCACGGCCGCCAACGGGTGCGTCAAGTTCTGGCCGCACACCAAGCTGCCTCGGGGAGTGAAGCATGGCGTGGCCGGCTCTGGCGCCCGCGCCTCCTTGCTGGGAACGACCAAAGGCAGTGACGGGAGCCTGTATCTGACCTACGGACGGAGCCACTGGCCCCTCTACACCTTTGCCGGTGACACAGGCCCGGGGGAGGCCAAGGGGGAGGGCATCACCAGCTTCGGTGGGACTTGGTATGCGATTACCCGCTCGGGCACACCAGTCATGAGTGCGGTGGGTGCCTCGATGCCAGCCGCTCCCCCCACCACGAGCCCTCCGGCCACGGCTCCCCCCACCACGAGCCCGCCTCCGCCCCCCACGAGCCCTCCGGCCACGGCTCCCCCCACCATGAGCGGTATCCCCCAAGCGAATGGAGGAGACCATGACGCCGACAACAACGGAGCACCGAGCGACGGGGACGGGGGTGTTTGACCGGGCTGGTCAGTTGTTCTCGGACATGAGGCCGAGGCCGTCACACTGGCGGCATCGACCCGTGGTAGGGCGACCAGGCAGGGCGAGCTCGGGCTTCCGATCCTGGGTCGCCGAGCCGGCTCCTACAGCGGCCGCCTGCGGTCCTCGTCCCGGCGCACTCATCGCTCGTGCTCCCACTTTCGGGCTGCCTGAGATGGTCGTGGCTGCTCCGACCGGTGCCTGTCGGAAAGTGAGCTCGAATCTCGCTGGGGTGGGCTGCGCCAAGTCAGCCGTCGCCGACGCCGTGGGCTCCCCCTTGGGTCGTGCGGGCAGGAAGAGCGCAGCCATCAGTGCTCCAGCCAGGGCCACTCCCGCGGCCACGATGAAGCCCCCGGTGACACTGTGCAAGAAGGCGCCGTTCGCGCTGTTTGCCAGCGCGTGTCCTGCCTGCTGCAGACCAGCCCTGTTCAAGACACGAGAGGCGATGAGCGCCCCACCGAACGACTCCTTGGCGGCCGTGACGGCTGGTGCCGGCAGATGGGCCGGCACGGTCGAGGCGAGTCGGCTGAGGTACAGCG
>JBEDUR010000192.1:0-4921 GCA_040414865.1 Acidimicrobiales bacterium | reverse complement strand
GCATCCATGCCCCGAGGGCGACCAGGTAGGCCATGAGCCCGAGGAACAGGACCACCTCGAAGCCATAGATCATCGCGAGGATGATGGCCAACGCGGAACCGACGACCGAGGCAAAGCCATTGACCGCCCAGCCCCAGGCCACGTACTCCCGAGGCGCATCCGCGATTTCGGCCACCTTGCCCAGGCCGAACGGCATGAACATGCCGAGGCACAGTCCAAGCGGGGCCAAGATCCCGAAGGCGATCAGGATCCGAGGGGTGAGCGGCAGGTCCAGCAGGGCATTGGTGAGCGGAGTGAGTCCGGCCAGATAGAAGACGCACAAGCCGGCCAACACGACGAACAAGATCGGGACGGCCCAGCGGTGGAGCTCGGGCCGGATGCGCTCGCTCAGCAGGGCGCCCAACCCGGTGAAGACGAGCAGCGACATCAACACCACGGTGAGCGAGAAGGTCGGATAGCCCAGGAAGAGATTGAGCATCTGCAGGAGGGTGATCTCGAAGAAGATGAACCCGAAGCCCAACCCGGCGAAGAACAGGGCGGACACACCCTTGCGGGGCAACCGCCGCCAGGTTTTTCGGATCGCGATGAATGGGAGCAGCAGGAAGATCGCCGCGATGACCACGGAGAGCCCGAGGAGGAGAAGCAGCACCCGTTCGCCAATCGACTGCTCGCGGTTGCCACCGTTGAGCCGGTGGTTGTAGTGGGCGAGGACCGTGCCGTAACGGGCGAAATGCCAGAAGAACGGGTCGTTGTCGGTGGTCGGCGTGACGTTGAACGGGAAGGCGGCGTAGAAGTGGTCGAGTCCGGCGTTGGGGACCTGCATGTAGGTATTGATGGGATTCTTCGGCGGACTGACCCCCGGCGCGTACAGGATCCTGGTGTGCGGGACCGTCTTCACCGATGCCTCGAAGTTGGCCACCTGGGCGTGGGTGAGCGGACTCTTAGACACGAGGATGGTGCTGAGCGGAACGGGGCCTAGGAAGCTGGTCTGGGTCTCGGCCACCATGATGTGGTCGGTTGCATTCGTCACTCCCAACTCGGAGAGCGCCTGCCGCGCGGTAGTCACGAATCGGGTCGTGCGGAGGTCGTAGACGTCGCTGACCTCACCGAACTGGGCCACAAAGATCCCCTTCGGAGTCAGGTGCTGGAGGTCCGACTCGAGCCCGTTGACGGTGTACAGGTAGCTCTCAGTCAATACGTACGCGCTTGAGAGTGCCCCATTGGTTGCGGCGTAGCTGTCCGGTGCTGGATACCAGACCAGCTTGAAGTGCTTGGACGTGCGGGCCATGAACGAGCGGCCGTCGGCGTTGATGTAGGAGACTTTGGGGTTCTGAGCCAGGTGTCCATCGAAGTTCGCGAACGTCGTCGTCACCATATGCACGGTCACGGGGTTGATCTCGACCGCGTCGACATGCTCGGCCCGGTAGTACAAGGACGTCAGGACCTCGTGGCCGCCGGCGGCACCGATGATCGCGACCTGGCCCGGAGGCGTCTTCAGGACATCGAAGGGAATGGCTCGAGGGTCTTCGGGAAACTTGTAGATCTTGAGGAACGACCAGGTGCCGTTCCAACGGTAGATGCCTGAGCCGAGGATGCCGTCGTGGTTGAGGTTGATCTGGTTGGGAAAGCCGGGGAATTGGAACGCGTCCACCCGGAAGAGCGTGCCCCACCCCGAGGCGCTCAGGTTCGCCTGCGGTATCGGAGTCTTGCTGGGGTCGATCTGCTGGTCGGGAAGGGCCCCCGGGAACGCACTCAGAAGAGCGGTCCCGGCGACCAACAGCACGGCCAGCCCTCGAAGGACCGGATGGAGGCGGACCGACACCCATAGGGCGACAACCGCCATGGCCAGGGCGGCAAGCATGACGGCGGCGGGCGCGCCGAGATTGGACACGAAGTACATGACGGTGGCGCAGCCGATGCCGGCACCAACGAGATCGGCGAAGTACAGGCCACCGATGCCGTCCGGCTTTCGGCCGAACAGGGTTGAGATGATGATGCCCGGACCGACGAAGGAGGCGAAGACCGAGACGCAGACCACGAGGAGCATGAGGAAGCTCCTCGTGGACGCTCGGGTTCCGTACTCCCAGACGGCGATGGTGTCGATGCGAACGTAGGCGATGAGCACGTAGGCACCGACGGTGGCCGCCGCGCTGAAGACGAGGCTCCAGAACAGGACCTGGTCGGTAGAGGCTCGGCGCAACCTCTTCGAGATCGCGACGAGCACACCCCCAGTGCCGATCCCAAGCAACGCCAGGCCGATGATCAGGTAGACGTAGTAGTAGAAGAGCTTGTACGAGATGATGCGCGTGTAGCTGATCTCGATGACCAGGGCCGCGAAGCTGACGACAAGGATCTCGAAATGGTGCGAGAAGCGCCACGCTCTTCGGGCCGGGGAACGCTCACCTGCAGGCGCGACACTCGGGATGTCAAGCGTTGTCAACCGGGCGACCTTTCCCGACGCGGTGCTTGCGCAAGGGTAGTAGGGCCCAGATTGGGCGACCAAACGCCCTGGGCGGCTCGGCCGAGCGGTGGGTCACACATCGGGGTGGCGCCGCCACGCCCGTCGCCGGCGCATCGTCGGCGGTGGCGAAGGCTCGGCGGCCGTCGACTCGGATATCTCTGCCCCAGATGGCTGGCCGGGTCCCAACGGGCGTTCGGGGCCGTTGCTCGCGGCGCCCTCCGGGTCGGGCGCGGCGTGGGCTGATGCTCCCTCGCCCGAGGCGACCTCGCTGGTGCGGTCATTCTCCGGCGCGGTGGGGGTCGTGGCCCCGTCGCGTTCAGATTCGGGGGTTGCACTTGCCGGCGGGCTCACCGCTATATCAGGTTCCGTCGAACTGCTCGGCCCGGATGGATGCCCCTCGGGCGCGGAATCGGCTGGTGGCGTTCCGGCGGCCGGGGCCGCCTCGGTTGGAGCCGTCGCCACCTCGGCAACGACAGCGCTCGCGATGTCCGGCGCGGGTTGAGAGAGCGCATTGGACACTTCGTCGGTACGCCGACGGACACCACCGACCTCTTCACCGGCCCACGGGCGCCAACGAGCGACCTCGACCACCGCTCCGACGAGGAGCGCGACGACAGCCATCCAGGTGAGTGTGTTGGCCACGGGAAAGGCGGCTGGCCAATCGATGTTTGACGCGTACCGGTGGCTGATCTGCTGCTCGACCACGTAGACACCGGTCGCTGCCAGAAGGCCGATCGGGGCGAGGACATAGAGCAACCGGCTCCAGGGAGCGAGGCATCCTACGACGACGGCCGCCGCCGCCACGGGCGCGGCCAGGGGAGCCGTGATGGCCCCGGCAATCCCGCCGGTCACCACCGCGGCGGCCAGGATGGCGATCCACGGGGGCCGGTGCCCTTGTGTGCTCAACAGCGACGTGAGGGCCGGAGCCTCGGCATCGGGCAGACCACGGCCGACGGCCACGTCCATCGCGGCGCCGGCGGGTCCGAGCGCCATTGGCCCAGTCGGGCCCGTTGGGCCGGAGGTCCTGGGGCGTCGCCGCCGGCGAGCGAGTCGCCCGGTCCGCGCCCGCACCATCGCCACGACCGGGACAAGTACGACAAGCACGACGGCTGCTGCCGCCCCGACCGCGCTCGCGATGAGGGCGGCGTTGACCACTCGTTGCGGCGTCCAGGTCAGCTCGAACACGCGGGTCCCGCTGGCCGCAGGTCCAGAGACCAACCAGCCGTTGGCGTAGCCATCAATGAGCTGTGATCTCCCGAGCGACTGCCCACCGACGACGCTGGCCGTCCACCCGGAACTCTGGCTCTGACCGAGAACAAGCCAATAGGGCTGGCCGGTACCGGTGACCTGCACCCGCGCATGCGTTCGGTCCTGGTGCAGGACGTGGGCAGCCGGCGTCTGAGGCGACGAAGGGATGGAGATCGTCCCAGAGAAGTTGAGCGGCAGGGCGGCACCACCGGCCGCCGACGACAGCCACAGCGCGTCGAGGGTGAGCCCCGCTGTCTGGTATGGAGCGGTCTGGACGAGGTGGCGGCCGGGGCTGAGGGTGATCCCATTGGCCGAGTTGCCGCACGCGCTCACCTCGAGCGCCCCGCCCGAGAGCGCGTTGGAGACTGCTCCGCTGATCCGCACGTCGACCGGGGTGCCGTCGATCGCCAGCAGGTTGCTGAGACACTGCGAGGGGACGGCCGACGGCGTTGGCGGGACGACTACGTCGGGGATCCCGAGCTCGGCGATGCCCACCGGCAAGGTCTGCTGGGAGGTCGAGTAGTAGTCGAGTTGATGGAGTGCATGGACTTTGTCGATCGTCACCCGGACGGTCTGACCGGTGACGGCCGGGAACGACACCGTCACTGCGGTAGTGGCGCCCTGGGGGCGGCCGTTCCCGGGGGCAACCGGGGGCACGGTCACCACCTCGGTGTCACCTTGGTTGGTCGTGATGGTCAGGCGGGTCGGGATGGAGTGCCGTCCATCGGTGACCAGCTGCAGGTTCAGGTGGTTGAAAGTGACCGAGTGGTCGAGCGAGTACTCCAGCCAGTTGCCATCCTGCTGGCCGAATCCGGGAGTCCATGAGGTCGTGGGGTTGTTGTCGAGGGCAGAGTAGGCGCCCGAGCGGAGGTCACCGGGGACGCGCCCGGAGGAGTTCGCGGAGACCACCTCGGCGACCGGGACACCGAAGACGCTCTGTTCGGTCGTCGCCGGCGGAGTCCGGCCGACGAGCTGGTCGACGACCGAATCGGGGTTGCTGGTCGAGATGCGCGCCGATCCCCCGATCGAGAACGTCCGGGAAGTCGGAAGGGTGAAGGTCCGTGACATGTCGAGCTCGGGATCGCTGCGCGGAGGAACGTTGGGGCCGCGGATGCGGTTCATGAGGATCGCGAGCGTGTGGTCGAGTGATGACTGGCCGGCCTCGCCGAGCAGGGAGGTCGGCATCCGCAAGGTTTGGATGACCGGGGCGAC
>JBEDUR010000191.1:0-12798 GCA_040414865.1 Acidimicrobiales bacterium | reverse complement strand
CTCGGGGCCAGAACTTCTACAACGACGTGCTGCGTCGGTACGGCTACAAGCAGGAGGCCGAGCGGATCCAGGACGCGTACCTCGGCGGGGACCGCGAGGCGGCCGCGGCCATGGTGCCCGCAGAGCTAGTCGAGGGCATGTCCCTCGTCGGCGATGCCGGATTTGTGAAGGACCGAGTGGCCGCCTACCGCGAAGCGGGCGTCACCATCCTCAACGTGCAGCCGATCGGTCCCAATGGGATCCGCGACGTCGAAACCGTCGCCGGCTGGATCGCCTGACGGGCGCTACGCCCTCGGGCACAAGCCCGTACCCCAGTTCGATCGCGCCGGGCCAGCGCCTGGAAGGAGCGCCCCGATTGAGGGCCTCTCCGAGGTGCGGCCCCCTGGCCTGCCCCTCCATGGACGTGTCCTGATTCTCCCGCCCAGCTGACCCTGTAGGCGTCCGTACCCGGCGAACATACATGAAGTTCATAGAAGTCTACTTGACTTGTGTCACGTCCAGGTCGTAACTTCCTGCCCACCAAAGCAGCCCAGCCTGACGAATGGGGCGCCCACCCGGAAGGGAGACACGAAGTGAAGCCGTCGGAGATGAACCAGCTGATCGACCGACATCTGGCCGCAGAGCAGGCCGGTGACCCGCGAGCCAGCGTCGCCGTGTACACCAATGACGTCGAGCACGATGTCGTCGGTTTCCCGACTGGCCCAGTCCAGGGAAAGCCGGCCGCCCAGGGTTTCTACGAGTACCTGGTCACGAACATCCAAACCGAAGAGATGAAAGAGACCCGCCACTACTACGGGGACGACTTCTGTGTGATGGAGCACAGCTGGACCGGGACCGTTCCCGGCGAGTTCCTTGGAGTGCCGGGCAACGGGCGGCGCATCGGGTTTCGGCTCCTGCATGTCTGGGAGTTTCGCGACGGGCTGATCAGCCGGGAGAACGTGTGGATCGACGGCGGGTCCGCGATCGGCCAGCTCACCGCTGACTCCGCGGGAACCGCTGTCTGAGCGAAGGGCTGATTCGGTCAGGCTCTGGCGTCGGCGTCAAAGCAGACGCGGTCTAGAGAGGGGTTTGTGCTCCGCATCGATGTGGCGTCTCCGCTTGACCGATCGCCGCACTCCGCGGTCGTGGTGTGTGGGACATGCCAACGGTGCCTTTCAGGTACCGAAGGGAACCGAGCAGTGTGCGAGGAGTGAGCATGACCGGCCGAGACATGCAACGCGTCGAGGTCATCGATCAGGCAGCACCTCCGGCACCGCGTGAACTGAGCGGTCACGTTCTCGTCATCAGTGGCATCGTCGCGGCGATCCTCATCGCCCTCGCCCTCACCCTCGCCCTTACCCTCGTCACGATCGGGCACCGGGAAAACCTGCAGCGCCAGCAGCTCCGCCAGCAGTACGAGCAGTGCGTCAGGCACGGGTGCTAGATGACTCGCACCTCGAGGCGACCTGCATCGGCCGTAGGTTGATGTGACTCTCGGTCACGCTCCGTTCGATTTCCTCCCAGCACGGAGCACTGCCGCGGCGGTTCGCACTCCTCGGTCAGTTCGGCGCTGCTCCGCTGGCAGATCCGTCGGCGCGGCTCATCGTGGCCGAGCTTCCAGCATCTCGTGGCGCGTGCGTCCGCTATCTTCTCCGGCGCCGAAGACAGCTAGCCGACCTCACACCAACCGCCGATGAACGTGCATCAAGAACAGAACAGAGATCTGCTCCCGGACCTCGAACTCGTGCGTCGGGCTCAGGCCATCGTTGGCGACTACAAGGCCTCCCGGCTACAGATCATCGCAGACCGGCCGGGCAACCCCATGGGAGCTGAGGTTCGTCGCTTCGAAGGGGCCGTCGCCTGCCGAGTCCCTCCTTTCGGCGAGCACCTCTTCAACCGTGCCGTTGGTTTTACTGACGAGCAGCTCGACGCAGCCCTCGAAGTGATCTCTTGGTACCAGGATGGCGAGGTGCCCGGTGCCTTCGAGATCGCCCCCGGCCCATCGAGTAATCGGCTGTTGGAACTGTTGCACTCTCAGGGTTTTCGTCACACGGGCTTCCACGCCCGCTTCGCCGGCCGGCCGTCGGGCCGCGAGGGGACCCCAGCGGGTGTTGAGGTGCTACGTCTCACCGACACCGAACACATCGAGGCGTTCTCGGATGCCTACCACCTCGGGTGGGACGCCACCGGCCCCGCCGTCCCCGTTGAGCCATGGTTGCGGGCACCTGGCTGGTCGCTGTTCTTGGGTTTGTGCGATGGAAACCCGGCTGGAGCAGCTGTCCTCTACCTCTCAGGAGGTGACGCCTACCTCGCCGACTGCGCTGTGGATCCGAAGTACCGTCGTCGCGGAGTTCATAGGGCCTTGCTGGACCGGCGTTGTGAGGACGCAGCTGCCGCCGGTACCGACGTCGTATTCTCCGGAGCCGACTTCCTCTCGGCAAGTCACCGCAACATGTTGCGGAAGGGGCTGACGTTGTTGTTCACGACCGCGATCTGGACCTTGAATCGCTGATAGCGATCACGGTCGAATCACCACCAGACGCCCGTGGGCGGGCAGCACGAGCGACCGGGCGCAGCGTCGAGCGGGCACAGCTTGCACGTTCGATTGTCGGGCATCAGGGCCGTTCTGAACTTCGGGGACGGACGGAAAGCGGTTGGGTCGTCACTGGCCGAGCTTCCCGGAGGCGATGGACCCCGGGTATTCGCAGGTCAGGATCGCCTGACGGGCGCTACGCCTCAGGCACGAGCCGGACCCCGGCTCGATGGCGTCGGGCCAGCTCCTGGTAGGCGCGGGGATTCGACCTGACCCAGCCCTCTGCGGCGGTACCTGATACGGGTCCCTTCACAGTTGCCGGGACGCCCATGGCCAGGGAGTCAGGCGGGATCTCCCGGCCGGCGGGAACGAGCGAGCCGGCGGCCACCATCGATCGGGCCCCGATGCGGGCCCCGTCGAGCACGACGGCCCCGTTGGCGACGAGGCACTCCTCACCGAGGACGGCACCGTGGATCACGCAATTGTGGGCGACTGTGGCCCCCGGACCGACTTCTAGCGGTGACTGCGGCGGAGCGTGGAGTACGGCGCCGTCCTGCACGTTGGCGCCGGCGCGCACGTAAATGGGCGCGAAGTCGCCCCGCAGCACCGCCCCGTACCAGACCGAAGCGCCCGCCTCGACCGTCACCTGACCGACCAGCGAAGCAGTCGGGGCGATGAAGGCACTCGGGTCCACGCTCGGCGCGTGGCCTTCGAACTCGAAACTCGGCATGTGGCTCCTCCCGTCGGCCGCCAACTCGACATCAAGCGTCGCGCTGTCGCGCCGCTTGGTGCTCGGAGCCCAGCCGCGGACCCAAGCAGACGCGGTGGGCCCATCAGCTGCCGCGGCGTTCAAGCTGATCGAGGATCCAGTTCAGGGACCGGCACTGGGCGGGCCACCAGGGCGGCCAAGGTGCCCCACCTTCGAGTTCACAGGTCATCGACCAGACGCTGAAGAGAGCCGCGTAGACCAAGAGCAGCTCGGGGTACTCGTTCAGCCGCGGTGGCTTCGGGTGGTAGGTGGCCAGGAGAGCGTCGATCAGCCTCCGGCCCCGGTCGGCCCGCCCGTCCATGGCGGCGGCATGGAGCAGGCGGCCGAAGTCGTAGAGGGGGTCGCCGACCATCGCATCGCCCCAGTCGATGATCCCGCTGATGGAGCTGCGGGCGACGTAGACGTGGCGCGGGTGGAAGTCTGCATGGAGCAGGGAGCCGGAGGTGATCGCCAGGAGGTCGCGACGTCCGCCAACCGCGGCAGTCACCCGCGCCACCAGTTCGGTTGGAACCAGACCGGCGTCGGCGACCGGCCCGAGTCCGTCGCAACGAGCCAACATCGTCTGACCCCACGCGGCGTCCGCGCCGCGGAGGCCGTCACCGGCCATGGCCAACAAGCCAAATCCCTCCATTGGGATGGCGTGCACCTGGCGCAGGACGCGGCCCGCGCCGCCCAAGCCGGGCTCGTATCCGCGCAGCGGCCGGCCGCCGACATCGGCCAGTAGGGCGCAGGGTCGCCCGGAGAGCTCACCCGAGCCATCCCAGCCGAGCACGGTCGGCACGGGAATGGCGCGGCTGGCCAGGAGCTCGAGGACTCCGACTTCCCGGCGCACATCCTGTTCATCTGCGACCTTGAGGAAGGCGACCTGACCACCAGAGCCCACTCGGAACGCCTGGTTGCCGGCCGCCGAGGGGACCGCGGTGATGGTGTCGATCTGGCCGTTGAGCAGGGTCCGGGCCACGGCAGCGGCCTCTTGCAGCATGAGGGTTGGGATGGCAACTCCTTCTGGTGAAGGAGCCGTCCCGACTCAGCCGGTGCGCACCTTGGGGGACAGCTCCTGGGCAACGGTCATCGTCACGAGAGCCTCCCTTCGTATCGGTAACCGGTCTCAGGCATCATGCCATGGCCTGTGGGGCTGGAGCCGCTTCCCGGCGATTGCGCAGGGCGCGACTCACGACGGCCAGTGTTCCAGGACCTGCTTGGCGACGCCCCCGACGTCGACCGATGCCGTCGTGTCGACGCGGATGACCGTGCCGAGCCCCACCGGCCGGTCGTATTCGCCGAGCTGATCGGTGGACAGCGTCGGGAGCACATGGGCGGGATGGTGCGCGGGGTCGGCGTGCCGGGCGGCATACCGGGCCGCCGCCAGCTCCGGTGGGCACCAGCAGTACACCTCGACAACACCGGATGACAGCGTCTGGATTCTCGACCGCTCGTAGGCGCTGTGCGGCCGGAAGTTCGCCTCGACAACCGCCGCCGGGCAGCGCTCGGCGAGGGTCCACAGGAGCTCCATCGCGGCGGCTCCCAGCCGGCGCGACCACCGGAGATCGCCGCTCGGCGGCTCGAGGACGTCCCACAACGTCTCTTTGATGACGTCCTTGGCCAGGAGTGGGAGCTCGAGGGTCTCGGCCAGCTCGACCGCCAGGCTCGTCTTCCCCGCCCCGGGAGCGCCCGAGACCAGCACGATCCGGCGCTCCACCGGCCGGATCTTAAGGAAATGGGTCGGACGGGTCCTCGCGGGTCGGGCGCGCCGCTACCGCGGGGACCGATCCACCGCGGCCGTCCTGACTGCGACAAAGAGCTTGATGTAGGTCAGAGACCGTGCTAACAGGGGTGTCCCGAGAGACGGAAAGAGGCGCATGGCCAACCGGATCCCTTTCGTCGAGTACCTGCAGCTGGAACCCGAGCCTCACCTGGTGGCGCACGAGTGCGACTCCTGCTCCGCTCGGTTCTTTGACCGCCGAAACGCCTGTGCGGCCTGCAGCAGCACCTCCTTTCACGACGTCGAGGTGGACACCGCCGGAGAGGTTCGGGCGTTCACAATCGTGTCGTTGGCAGCGCCCAGCGTCCCAGTACCGTTCGTCGCCGCCATCGTGGACTGCGCAGGGACGAGCGTGCGGGCCAACCTCGTCAACGTCCCGCCCGACCCAGAGCACGTGTCGGTCGGGATGAAGGTTCGACTGTCTACCACGGTCATCGGCACCGACTCGGAGGGGACCGAGGCGGTCGGTTTCGGATTCCAGCCACTGGAAGGGGCGACCAATGTCAGCTGAGGACATCTGGATCCTGGGCATCAACATGACCAAGTTCGGAAAGCACCCGGACAAGGACGGCGTGGACTTGGCCTCCGAGGCCGTTCTCGGTGCGCTGGCCGACGGCGGGGTGTCGATGAAGGACGTCGGTGTGATGGCCGCCGGGAACCTCATGGGCGGTGCGTCCCCCATCGGCCAGATGGTGCAAAAGCAGGTGGGTCAGACGGGTATTCCCGTTTACAACGTCGCCAACGCGTGCGCGACCGGGGCGACGGCGCTGCGCACCGTGATCATGGCGCTCAAGGCCGGCGAGTGCGATGCCGGCCTGGCGGTGGGCGTCGAGAAGCTCGCCGGTGCCGGCTTGCTCGGCGGGGGCGGGTCTCGGGCGGCGGACGCGGAGACTTGGACCCGGCGTGGTCGCTACGGCCAGGTGGCGCCCATCGACGGGCGGATCGGGACCGAGACCATGCCGGGGGTGTTCGCGCAGATCGGCATGGAGTACGGGCACCGGTACGGCGGAGTCGACTTCGAGCTGTTCGCCAAGATCGCCGAGAAGAACCACGCCCACTCGACGCTCAACCCTCTGGCCAGCTATCAGAAGCGCTTCACGCTCGAGGAGATCATGAGTGACGTCATGATCGCTTACCCCAACACTCGGCCGATGTGCTCGGCGAACTGCGACGGCGCCGCCGCCGCGGTCGTGGTTACCGACACCAAGCGCAAGACGCTCTCGTTGGAGCAGCAGCGCCGCTGCGTCAAGGTCAGCGCGTCGGTGCTCACCACCGACCCGTGGGAGGAGGCCTGCCAGATCCTGCCCAACGTGAACACGCTGACCCGAAACGCCGCCAATCAGGCCTACGAAGCTGCCGGGATCGGCCCCGAGGACCTCGACCTGGTCGAGCTGCACGATTGCTTCGCCACAGCCGAGCTCGTGCACTACGACAACCTCATGCTGTGCGAGGAAGGTGGAGCCGCCGACCTCTTCCGCTCCGGAAAGACCTGGCGTGACGGCACGATGCCGGTCAACGTGTCCGGCGGGTTGGAGTCCAAGGGCCATCCGATCGCTGCCACCGGCATCGCCAACATCTGGGAGGTGTGCCACCACCTGCGCTCCGAGGCAAAGGACCGCCAGATCGAGGGAGCCAAGGTCGGGTTGGCCCACGTGATCGGGTTGGGGTCGGCCTGCGGCGTCCACATCCTCGAGGCCGCGGCCGCCTGAGTCGTACGTTTCCCCAGCAGGGGAGCGGTACCGACCCCGGCCGGCTGGCTATCGGCGGCCCCCGTCGGCCACAATCGCGAGCGAGGCCCCGAGCGTCCCGGATCGATTGGGGCTCGGTACGCTCGGCTCAAAGGTGGGAGGTCCTGGCGCGATGGCAGTCCTGAGGCCCGGCGCACGGCTGCGCTCGGTGACCTGCACGACCGAGGTGGTGGTCGTGCGAGCCGCCGGGGATGTCGACCTGCGTTGCGGCGGCGAGCCGATGGTGGACGTTGGCGACGGTTCGAAGGCGGCCGGGGAGCCAGCTGCCGGGTTCGACCAGGGGACCCAGATCGGCAAGCGCTACCGCGACGAGGCAGCGGGCATCGAGGTCCTCTGCACCAAGGCCGGGTCCGGCTCGATCTCGATCGGGGAGGCCGTGCTCACCGTGCAAGGCGCCAAGCCGCTGCCGGCCTCGGACTAGGGGGTCCGCCGTCCACGTCGGAATGATCCTCGAGATGGCGGCCGACGGGCTTGCCGAGCGAGTCGCGGTCGGTTCGCTGGCGTCCGGGATCACCTTCGCCGGCCTCGGGCAGTCCGCCCGCCGGGCCGCGTCTCTCCTCGGCGAGCTGCCGGGAGACCACGTGGTGCTCATCGACGAGAACTCACCGGCCGTGCCGATCGGTCTGTACGGGGCAGCCATCGCCGGTAAGCCGTTCGTCCCGGTGAACTACCGGCTGGCCGACGGTCAGCTCCGGGCCATTGTGTCCAGGGTCGCCCCCGCAATCGTGATCGCCGGGGTTGGGGTCGCCGACCGCCTCGAGGGCATGGAGAGCCTGTGCATCATCGGGCGCCAGGACTTCTTGGACAGGATCGAGGACGACTCGATCGAAGGGGTCGACGGGTGGGGGTGCGATCCCGAAGAGATCGCTGTCCTGCTGTTCACCAGCGGTACGACCGGCGAACCGAAGGCCGCGGTCCTTCGCCACCGGAACCTGGCTGCCTACGTGGTCTCGACGGTCGAGTTCGGCTCGGCCGAGTCCGACGATTGCGCCATCGTCAGTGTTCCGCCCTACCACATCGCCTCGGTGTCCTCGGTGCTGTCCAACACCTACAGCGGCCGGCGGGTCGTCCAGCTCGAGGCGTTCGATCCGTCGCTGTGGGTGCAGAGTGTCCGCTCCGAGTCAGTGACGCACGCCATGGTGGTGCCGACGATGCTCGGCCGGATTCTCGACGTCGTCGAGGCCGACGGCCTCGGTCTCCCTTCGCTTCGCTCGGTCTCCTACGGCGGCGGACCGATGCCAACGGCCGTGGTCGAGCGAGCATTGCGTGTACTTCCCAGTGTCGACTTGGTCAACGCCTACGGATTGACGGAGACGTCGAGCACGGTAGCGCTGCTCGGTCCGGACGAGCATCGAGCTTCGTTCGAAAGCGGCGAGGAGTCGATCCGGGCGCGTCTGGGTTCGGTCGGACAGGCGCTGCCCGGGATCGAGCTTTCGATCCGCGACGCGGACGGGACGTCGGTGCGGATCGGGGAGCAGGGCGAGATTTGGGTGCGTGGCGAGCAGGTCTCGGGCGAGTACGTGGGCGCCACCCTGACCGACGAGGAGGGGTGGTTCCACACCAGAGACACTGGGCACCTCGACGAGGACGGGTTTCTGTTCGTCCACGGGCGGCTCGACGACGTGATCGTGCGCGGCGGCGAGAACCTCTCTCCCGGCGAGATCGAAGAGGTACTCGTCTCGCACTCGGCCGTCGAGTTGGCGGCGGTGGTTGGGATCCCTGATCCCGAGTGGGGCGAGCGCGTGGTCGCAGCGGTCGTGCTCACCCCCGGGGCCTCGGTTACTGAGGAGCAGCTGAAGGAACATGTCGGGGCCAGGCTCCGATCGGCCCGAACCCCGGAGCGGATCAAGTTCGTGGTCGAGCTCCCGTTCAACGAGAACGGCAAGCTCCTTCGTCGCGTCTTGCGCGACGGCCTTACCTTGGAGTTCGGCTCGCGGTAGCGGCGAACCTTCCGGTCGCTGGCTGGCCGCGACCGTTCTAGGTACACCCGACCACGGAGATCTCTGCCTCAAGGCGGAGGCCGACCTGTGGCAGCACCGTGTGACTTCGCTGGGCGGCCAGTCGGCGCCGACCGGCCCAGGTGATGTCGGATACGACGCGTTTGTGCCAGTGACCAGGGGCGAGTGGCGGATCCCTCGGGGACCGCGTCTGTCGGTCCCCCCGCCCTATGGCACCGCGCGTCGAACAGATGCGAGCACGCAACGCGGCGTGAGCCCGACCGGATCAATGGTCGACAGATGATCGACCGAACATCGCGCTCGTGGGAATGAGACGTCGTGTGCTGAAGCGCGGAACCTGCTGGTGTAACGAAGTCGACACATGGCGACGTCTTTGTCATGTTCGGCGTACGACCTGCCCACTCGGTTCGATGGACGCGCGCGCATACGCGGCACGCCGTACCGAAATGATTGACCTCACTTCGCGCCTTCGCCAAAATGAGCCGCATTGTGACTGGCGTGAAGCTGGCGCTCGCGCGCAGAGCGACGCGGTGTGGGGGGTGCGATCGTCTGGTCCGGCGGGTTGTCCGGTCGTTCGGTGCGTGCGGAACCGCTCTCGGGCTCGTCGTAGCGCCGTCGCTTGCCATCGCCACTTCTGCAGGAGCCGATCAAATCAGCGATCTCCAGGCCCAAGCGAACCAGATCGAGCAGCAGATCAGCACGGACACCCAGCAGATCGGCATCCTGGGTCAGCGCTATGACCAGGCGCTTGACCAGATCAACCAGCTCGAGGGTCAGATCACCGCGACGAAGGCCAGGATCGTGACCGACCAGAATCACGTGACGGTGGACAAGTCCAGGCTCCGGTCGGTGGCGATCAACTCGTACATCAGTACGGGCACTGCCGTGCAATCCAACCCGTTGTTCGCCGGCGACCAGCGGACGTATGCCGAGCGGAGTGAGTACGGGCAGGTCGCCACGGGCAATCTCGACGTGGTGGTTGCCGACCTGCACAGCGCCGAGGTGCAGTTGAACGCGGCCGAGGCGAGCTTGACCTCCCAGCAGCAACAGGCCCAGGCCGTGGCCAACACCGCCGCGCAGGAGCAGACGGCTGCGCAGAACCAGCAGGCACAGCTCAACACGACGCTGGGCCAGGTAAAGGGCGAGATCGGGGTCCTGGTCCAGGAGGAAGAGGAGGCAGCGGTGGCGGCTGCTGAAGCGCAGGCGAGGGCAGCATTCGCCGCGGCTGTCCAAGCCTCGGCCGCTCAGGCTGCAGCCGCCCAGGCGGCCAGCGCGGCGGCGCAGCCGTCCGCTGCCGAGGCGACGTTCCAGGCGCCGCCTTCCGCCGGCGGTGCCGCTACGGCGGTCGCGGCCGCCGAGAGCCAGCTGGGTGTCCCCTACGTGTGGGGTGGGACCACCCCTCTAGGCACCCCGGGCGACCCGAGCGGCGGATTCGACTGCTCTGGCCTCGTCATGTGGGCATGGGCGCAGGCAGGGGTGAGCCTTCCCCACTTCTCCGGGGCTCAGTTCGACGACACCACCCCGGTGCCGCTTTCATCCATGGAGCCTGGCGACATCCTCTTCTACGGGCCCGGGGGTAACGAGCACGAGACCATGTATGTCGGGAATAACGAGATGATCGAGGCTCCCCAGACCGGCGAGGTAGTGCACATCGTTCCGATCCGCCTGGGTGACGGCTTCAGTGGGGTGCACCGCCCCTGATCTCGGGCAACCCGGGCGACTTAGGGAACTGAAGCTCGTGACCTAAGGGAGTACTGGGTCGCCAACACCGGAACGGCTGTCGAACTCTGTAGGGTGCTTCTCCCACGACACCCTCCCAGGTCACCTCGGCCGGGGATGCCATGCTGTGTCGGTGGCCGACGAGCGCGAGGGCGGATCGCGTCGCACCCGGCTCTTCGAGTTCGCGGCGGTGCGCGGCATCCCGCTCGGCACCATCCTCACGACCATCACCTTGGTGGTGGTGGTGTACCTGGCCGGTCGGCTCATTTACAAGCTGCGCGAGATCGTGCTGCTCATCGTGGTGGCCGGGTTCATCGCGCTGCTGCTGAACGGAGCAGTTGTCGGGCTCATCCGGCTCGGGTTGGTGCGGCGCCGGGGTTCGGCAGTGGCCATCGTGACCGTACTGTTCCTGGTGAGCTTCGCCGCGCTGACCTTTGCGTTCGGTTACCCGCTGGTGCACGCGCTCACCCACTTGGCGGAGAACTTGCCCAAGTACGTCCGGGAGGTCGAGCACGGAAAGGGCTGGCTCGGGCACCTCTTCGTCAAGTACCACGTGAGGCACTGGGTGGAGACCAGCCTTGCTCCCAAGCTGTCCGAGTTCGCCAAGAACCTCTCCAAGCCGGCCCTGTCGCTGGGCAAGGGCGCGGTCAGCCTCATTGTCGCGATGCTGACCATCTTCGTACTGGTCCTCTTGCTCTTGCTCGAGGGGAGCAAGCTTCGCGGCGGGTTGCTCAGGATGATGGACCCCGCCCGCGCCGAGCGCACCAGGCGGATCGCGAACGAGGTGAGCCGAGCGGTGACCGGCTACATGCTCGGCAATTTCCTGACCTCGGTCATCGCCGGGCTCGTCGTGTTCATCACGCTTACCATCGTGGGCGTGCCGTTCGCCGTCCTGTTCGGGCTGTGGGTGGCCCTCCTCGACTTCCTCCCCATGATCGGGGGCGCGCTTGCCGGCATCCCCACGGTCCTGTTCGCATTGGCCCACTCGCTCACCGCTGGGATCGTCACGCTGGTGGTGTTCCTCGCCTATACACAGGTCGAGAACCACATCCTCAACCCGATCGTGATGAGCCGGACGGTGCGGATCAACCCGCTGCTCGTGGTGGTCGCGATCCTGGTCGGCGCGACGGTGGGCGACTTGGTCGGGGGGTTCTTCGGCGGGTTCGTCGGCACCCTGCTCTCCATCCCGCTGGCCGGCGCGATCCAGGTCTTGGTGCACGAGCTGTGGCAGGCCACGGAGCCCACACCCTCGGGTGCCCGAGCGCCTGACGCCGACGCCCCGCCGGAGGTCCCTTGATGTCGCCCGAGCCGCCGCGGCCCGAACTCCTCGTTCCACTCTTGGAATACGACCCCACGCCGACCGCCTTGATCGAGCCTGGCCACGTCGCCGAGCCGATCGAGGGCCTCGTCTCCTCGGCGGTGATCTGCTTCTTCGCCGAGATCGTCGACGAGGTCTGCGAGCATGGGCGGGCCCAGGTGGTGGTGCCGCTGGGCTTGGAGTCGCCCCGCCCGCTCTACCTCTTGGAGACCGACGACGGCCGCCGCGTCGCGGTGTTCCATCCGGGGGTGGGCGCACCGATGGTCACCGCCCTCTTGGAGGAGGTCATCGCGCTCGGGTGCAAGAGCTTCGTCGCCTGCGGGGGGGCGGGCGTCATCGTGCCCGGGCTGACGCTGGGCCATGTCGTCGTGCCCAACGCCGCGATCCGCGACGAGGGCACCTCCTACCACTACCTCCCGCCCGGCCGGGAGGTGGAGGCCGACCCCGAGGCGGTGGCTGTCGCGGTCTCGGTGCTCGAGCGCCATGACGTGCCCCACACCGTTGGCAAGAGCTGGACCACCGATGCCCCGTTCCGGGAAACCGCCGAACGCATCGTCCATCGGCGGGCCGAGGGCTGCATCACCGTCGAGATGGAGACGGCCGCCTTGATGGCCGTGGCCCGTCACCGGCATGTCCGCTTCGCCCAGTACCTCTACGCCGGAGACGACGTGAGCGGTGAGGCCTGGGACCACCGGTCCTGGCAGCGCGCCTCGGTCCGGCGGTCCCTGTTCGACCTCGCCGTCGAGGCCGCGCTCGAGCTCTGAGCTCAGTCCCCGGACGGGCGAGTGAGCGCCAGGTCCAGCTCGATGGTCACCCGCTCCGAGACCAGGAGCCCTCCGGTGTCGAGAGCCATGTTCCACTCGAGGCCCCAGTCGCGGCGGTTGACGACGACCGAGCCCTCGAAGCCGATCCGGACCATCCCGAAGGGATCCTTGACGGCCCCGGTGAGCTCGACACCGATGGAGATCGGCCGAGTGACGTCCCGTACGGTGAGGTCGCCGTTCAGCCGGAA
>JBEDUR010000190.1:0-3359 GCA_040414865.1 Acidimicrobiales bacterium | reverse complement strand
AGGCGTTCGGTGATCGGTTGGCGGATGCCAGCCGGCGCGGGATCGGCAACCTGATGGCTGCCGCCCCGTTGCCCGATTCCGCGATCCGCGACGCCCGGCCCGCGACCCGGCCGCCGCTCCGGCTGCTTTCGTCCCCTCACGACGGCGGCCGGGCGGCAGCCCAGGTCGTCAGACCCAGCTGGCGGGAGCCAAGCACCACACCGAGGAGCAGGTTCAGCCAGCTGGCCCTGCTCGTCGTCACGGCCACGCTCCTGGTGGCGTTGGCCGCGCCGATCGCCGCCCTGGCCGGGACTAACGGTGCGCCAGCCGGGTCGCTCGTACCCGGGACCACCTACGTCGTCGGGCCGGACGACACGCTGGCCTCGATCGCGGCCAGGCTCGCGCCCGGCACCAATCCGAGACCGCTCGTGGCCAAGATGGCGGCTGAGACCGGATCCCCGGCCGTCGTGCCTGGCGAGCATCTCGTCTTGCCCTGAGGCACCTCCAGTCGGCGGTGAGCCGGGAACTATGGTCGATTGGGTGCGGTGCCCCTGGTGCTCGGTCGACGATGACCGGGTCGTCGACTCGCGGCTGGCCGACGAGGGAACGGCGATCAGGCGCCGCCGCGAGTGCCTCGCCTGCGGTCAGCGGTTCACCACGTTCGAGCGAGTCGACGAGCTTCCGCTGTGGGTGGTCAAGCGCTCCGGTGATCGCGAGCCGTTCGATCGGGCCAAGATCGTGGCCGGGGTCCGGGCCGCGACCAAGAACCGGCCGGTCACCGAGGACGCGATGGCCGAGCTGGCCCAGAGGGTCGAGGACGCGTTGCGGGAGTGGACGACCGAGCCGACCTCACAGCAGGTCGGGGTGGCGGTGCTCGAGCAGCTCAAGGCGCTCGACGACGTGGCCTATGTGCGGTTCGCCAGTGTCTACAAGGGCTTCGAGGATGTCGGTGACTTCGAGCGCGAAGTCGGGCTCCTGACCAAGACCACCGAACCCAAGCACCGCGCCTAGAGATCCGTGCCCGAGCTCCTAAGCGCCACCCCCAAGGTGGCCCTGGCCGTGTACGCCCACCCCGATGACGCCGACGTCTCCTGCGCCGGGACGCTCGCCCGCTGGGCGAAGGCGGGCTGCGCCGTGCACGTGGTGGTCTGCACCGACGGGGGGAAGGGCACGGCCAACCCGGCCGTCGACGTGGTCGAGCTGGCCGAGCGGCGAGGGCGTGAGTCGGCGGCCGCCGCCCAGATCGTCGGGCTGGACAGCCATCAGAACCTTGGCATGACCGATGGCGAGCTGGTCAATTGTCACGAGCTGCGGGCCGTGCTGGTCGGCTGGATCAGACGTCTCCGACCCGAGGCGGTGCTCGGGCACGACCCGACGGCGGTGTTCTTCGGGCAGCACTACTTCAACCACCACGACCATCGGGAGCTCGGTTGGGCGCTACTGGACGCCCTGTCCCCGGGGGCCGCTCTTCCCCATTACCACCCCGAACGGGGCCCGGCGCACCAGGTCCAGGTGGCATACCTGTCGGGCACTCTCGAGCCCGACGTCTTCGTGGACGTCACCGAGACCATCGACGCCAAGGTGGCGGCGGTCGAATGCCATGCGAGCCAGCTCCCCGAGGCGCCCGGATGGGCCGACGACGTGGTGCGGGCCCGGGCGGCCGAGGAGGGGAACCGCATCGGCGTTGCCTACGCCGAGGGTTTCCGCCGACTGCTCATCGGGCCCTGAGGCAGTGGTCGTGACGGTCGACCGCTCGATGGAGCTCGAGCCGGCCGTGCTCCACGTCGACATGGACGCGTTCTTCGCATCGGTCGAACTGCTGGATCACCCCGAGCTGGTGGGCAAGCCGGTGATCGTCGGCGGGACGGGGCGACGGGGGGTGGTGGCCTCGTGCACCTACGAGGCCCGGCGCTTCGGCGTGCACTCGGCGATGCCGATGTTCCGAGCCCGTGACCTCTGCCCGCAGGCGGTCGTCCTGGACGGCCGCCACGAGCGCTACGGCGAGGTGAGCGGGCGGATCCACGAGATCTTCAGCTCGATCACCCCGCTTGTCGAGCCCATCGGACTGGACGAGGCGTTCCTCGACGTCACCGGGTCCCGGCGACTGTTCGGCTCGCCCCTGTCGATGGCGCGCTCGCTGCGTGCGCTGATCGCCGAGCAGCTCTCGCTCCGCTGCAGCGTCGGGGTCGCGCGGTCCAAATTGATCGCCAAGCTGGCCTCGGAGTCAGCCAAGCCAAGGGTCTCCCGCTCCGGTGTCGAGGTCGGTGAGGGCGTGCATCTGGTGATGCCCGACGACGAGCTTGGGTTCTTGCACCCGATGCCCGTCGGGGCCCTCTGGGGGGTCGGACCGGCCACCGCCCGGCGTCTTCACGGGCTTGGCATCACCACCGTGGGCGAGATCGCCGGCCTGAGCCGGGAGGTGCTCGTTCACCATTTCGGCCGAGCTCAAGGGGAGCACCTCTTCGCGCTGGCCATGGGCCGGGACCCGGCTCGGGTCGACAGCGGCCGGGCTGCCAAGTCCATAGGCCACGAGCAGACCTTCCCTCAGGACATCACCGATCCCGGCGAGCTCCGGGCCAAGGTGGTCGCCTTGTCCGATGCGCTTTCCGAGGTGCTGGCCCGCCAAGGGCTGTGCGGGCGGACCGTGACGCTCAAGGTCCGCTTCGGCGACTTCACCACTCTCACCCGCTCGCACACCCTGGAACTCGGCATCGACGCGGGTGCGGCCATCGCCGCCGTCTCGGTCGCTCTGCTCGAGGCGGTCGATCTGGTGGCCGGGGTCCGGCTGCTGGGGGTGAGCGTCACGGGGCTCGCGCCCGCGGCGGCGTCCCGCCAGCTGTCCTTCGCCCTCTCCTCCGGACCGGATGACCCCGGGGGAGCGGACCTTGCTCAGGACGCTTGGGAGGAGGTCGCCCGAGCCGTTGCCGCCATCCGGGCGAGGTTCGGGCGGCGAGCGGTCGGGCCCGCTTCCAGCCACTCGACGCGGGAGCGGCCGTCGGAGTGGTGGGGACCGTCGGCCGAGGACGCGGGCCGGTAGACGGGGCGGGCCCAAGGCATCGGATCGATTGCGAGCGAGACGTTGGAAGCAGAACCGGGACCGGATGGTCGGGACGTGCACCCGCCTTGATCAGGTCCGCAGGCTCGTCCCCCATATAATCCGGCCATGACCACCCCCGACCGCCCGGTGGCCAGATGTCAGGCGGCCGGCTCCGGCGCTTGGCCGGCCCGGCGGTTCACAGGACCCGATGCGGCTCGGTACTGAGCAGCTGTCGGTCGCGGTGGTGGGGGCCGGGGGTGGCCGGTTGCTCCTCCGCGGCTGAGGAAGGTTCGCTCCCGATGAGGCGGGGCTGGCTCACGGCTTCGGGCTGTACCCGCGGCGC
>JBEDUR010000189.1:0-2599 GCA_040414865.1 Acidimicrobiales bacterium | reverse complement strand
CCCAGGTACTTGGTCGTCGAGTGCACCACGAAGTCGGCGCCCAGCTCGAGCGGGCGCTGGTTGACCGGGGTGGCGAACGTATTGTCCACGGCGACGAGCGCTCCCCGCCGTCGCCTGACCACGCCCTCGAGATCGATCACGTTCAGCAGCGGGTTGGTCGGGCTCTCCACCCAGATCAGACGCGTCCGATCTCGGATGGCGTGTTCGAGCGCCGCGAGATCCGACTGGTCGACAAGGTCGTAGGTCAGGCCCCATCGGGTGAGGACCTTGTCCACGAGCCGGAATGTGCCTCCGTAGAGATCGCCGGGGAGCACGACGTGCGACCCGGCCCCACACACGACCGTGATGAGTGCGTGCTCAGCCGCCAGACCCGAGGCGAAGGCAACGGCCAGACCACCCTCGAGCTCGCCGAGGGCCCGCTCTAGGGCGGCCCGAGTGGGGTTGGCTGATCGGGCGTAGTCGTAGTCATCGACGAACTCTCCGGGCCGGCCTTGGGCGTACGTCGAAGTCTGGTGAATCGCCGGGATCACCGAGCCGTATGCCGGGTCCGGGGTCAGACCGGCGTGGACGGCTCGGGTGGCGAACGCGTCGCGGCGCCGCTCCTGTCCGCTCACGAAGCCAACGCTTCCAGCAGGTCGGCCCGCGTGACGATGCCCGCGGGCTGGCCATGGTTCATCACCAGTAACGCCTGCTGGTCGCCTACCAGCAGCGCCACCGCCTCGCGCACAGGGTCATCGGTGGAAACGGCCGCGAACGGTGGCTCCATCACCTCGACGATCTCCGCGTCCAGCCGTGACGGATCCTCGGCGGCGCGGGCCAGCAGTCCGCGCTCGCTGATCGCGCCCACGACAGTCGCCGGGTCGTGAGGGCTGACCACGGGCAGCTGGGAGACGCGGTGCTCGTGCAGCAGCGAGACGGCATCCCGAACGCGGTGATGGGTCTCCACGGTCACCAGCGGGGGCATCTCTCCGGCGTCGCGTTTGTGCTGAAGCACGTCTCCCACGGCCAGCTTTGACTCCCGCTCGAGGAACCCGTACTGGCGCATCCAGCTGTCGGAGTAGACCTTCGACAGATAGGAGCGCCCACCGTCGGGGAGGATCACCACGATCATCGCCTCTGGATCCTCCACCTGTGCCGCCACAGCCAGCGCGGCGTGAACGGCCAGGCCGCCCGACCCGCCGGCCAGGATCCCCTCCACCCGGGCCAGCCGACGGGTAGTCACGAACGCATCACGATCGGACACCGTGATCCAGCGGTCGACGAGAGACCGGTCGAACGTCTGAGGCCAGAAGTCCTCGCCGACGCCCTCAACGAGGTACGGACGGACGTTCTCCGGACCGCCCGAGTAGATGGAGCCCTCCGGGTCGGCCCCGATCACTTCGAGGTCTGGTTTTTGCTCGCGGAGGTAGCGGACGGTGCCCGTGACGGTGCCGCCGGTCCCCACTCCGCACACCAGGTGGGTGATCCGGCCTGCCGTCTGCTCCCACAGTTCGGGTCCGGTCGATTCGTAGTGAGCCTGAGGGTTGGCCTGATTGAAGTACTGATTGGGCTGGAAGGCGCCCGGAATCTCCTCGGTCAGGCGATCGGCGACCCGGTAGTAGGACTGCGGAGAGTTCGGGGGGACGTCGGTCGGGGCGACGACGACCTCAGCTCCGTACGCGCGCAGCAGGTCGATCTTCTCTTTGGACATCTTGTCCGGCATCACCGCGATGACCCGGTAGCCCTTGAGCCGGGCGGCGATGGCCAATCCGGTGCCGGTGTTTCCGGAGGTGGGCTCGACGATCGTGCCCCCCGGCGCGAGCCGGCCCTCCCGTTCGGCCGCCTCGATCAGGGCCACGGCGATGCGGTCCTTGATCGAGCCGCCGGGGTTGAAGACCTCGAGCTTGGCCAGCAGCTGGGGCCGCAGGCCGACCGCCATGCGCGTGAGCCTGACCAATGGTGTGTTGCCGATCGTCTCGAGGATCGAGTCCTTGACGGCCGGCAGGGTTTCCGTCTGGGTCATGCCGCTCAGTCTGATGATCCTGCGTCCGAATGGCAAGTATCCGAAGCTTTTCTGCGTTCCGGGCCGGTCCTGTCGAATATGCTTCGGCTGGATCGGCGACACTCCCGCCCATGCCGAATCATCCACAGGTTCAAATTGACGCGATCGACCGGGCGATCCTCGAGCTCGTTGCGGCCGACGCCCGAATCACCAACCAGCGGTTGGCCGAGCGCGTAGGGATCGCTCCCTCCACGGCCCTGGCCCGGCTGCGCTCGCTGCGGGAACGGGGCGTGGTGCGGGGCTATCACGCGGAGGTCGACCTGGCCGCGCTGGGCCGCCCTCTCCAAGCGCTGATCGCCGTCCGGCTGGCGGTTCACGCTCGCGAGCAGATCGACGCCTTCACCACCGCCGTGCGACGGCTGCCCGGGGTGCTGATGGTCTTCCACCTGACGGGCGTGACCGACTATCTGGTCTGGATAGCCGCCGCCGATGCTCAGGATCTGAGGGAATTCGTGGTCGACCACCTGGCCACTCACCCGTCGGTCGCTCACGCCGAGACCTCGTTGATCTACGAGCACCAGCGGGGCCCCGGGATCTGGGGGGCGGCGGACGCAGCGT
>JBEDUR010000188.1:0-3026 GCA_040414865.1 Acidimicrobiales bacterium | reverse complement strand
GGATTAGGCCCGCGGACCGCTTCTGGATGTCTCCGCCGATGACGTCGAAGACCAGGTCGACGCTGCCGATATCCTCCAGGGCGTCGTTGTCGAGATCGACGAACTCCTGCGCGCCGAAGTCGAGCGCCTTCTGGCGGTCGGCGGCGCGCCCGGTGCCGATGACGTAGGCGCCGGCCTCACGTGCGAGCTGCGTCACCATCGTCCCGACTGCGCCGGCCGCGCCGTGCGCGAGGACGCTATGCCCCGCCTGAAGACGGCCGTGCTCGAACAACCCCTGCCACGCAGTCAGACCCGAGATTGGCAGGCTCGCGCCCACGGTGAAGTCGACGTCGCCCGGCAGCGGCGCGAGATTGCGTGCCTCGATCGCGACATACTCCGCCAGGGTGCCGTCGCGATGCCAGTCCGCGAGGCCGAGCACCCGCTGTCCCACCGACACCCCCGTCGTGCCGTAGCCGAGGGCGCTGACCACTCCGGCCAGCTCGTGCCCGGGAATCGAGGGTGTTCGGTCATGTTCGCGGCGATCGGTCCAGGTCGAGGACCACGTCAGCTCAGTCGGGACGAATCCCGACGCATGAATCTGAACGATGACGTCGTTTATCGCTGCCGGCGGCTCGGGCCACTCCACCAGCTTCATCCCGGCCGTTCCCGCAGCCTCGTCAGTCACCACAATCGCCTTCATCCGGCACCTCCCGGTGTCGAGGTCTCGCCTGCTGCAGAACGGATTTCCTCCTCCTGTGCACTGGCTGACCTCACCCTCGCCCCCCGCGGGCCTGACCGCCTGATTTTCGCACCCGTATCCGGTGCGTGGACGGCGGCGCAGTCCCCCGTCGGGCGGGACCGACGCATAAGAAGGCCACCATGGCCAAGAAGTCATCCCGTCGTTGCTCAGAGCAGGAGCGAGCCGAACGCCGCTGCGCCGATCGCGAACTCTTGCGCCAAGCCGCCGAGGAGCTGCTCTCCTCAGAGGGTTGGGCACGCTGGGTGCGGGTGAGATCGATGTTTCGTGCTTACTCCGAGTAGTTAAGCGATCGGCGGAGCTAGTTGACGATCGTGAAGCCCAGCGATACTGGCGCAGAGGTTCCCGCCGAGTTGGCCGCGCGGATGCTCAGTGTGTAGGTTCCAGAGCCGAGCTTCGTCCGGCGCGAAAGGACTCCCTGGAAGAGAACCTTGTCTCTACCACTGTGGCCGGCGAAGCTCAGCGTCCCTGCCCGTACGGCACGCTCGCACTCCTTGCGTCCAGCGTTTAGCCGGTTCTTGGCGAGGCACTTGCGACCAACCTGGCGTCCGCGAATGTGCTCCGTGAAACTGAAGCCAACGGAGGCGGGCTCATTCAGGGAGAAGGAGAAGGCGGTGCCGACTTGCGGTCCCTTTCTGCCGCTCAGCGTGGCGAGCCGCCCACCCTCGCGCCATCGCCGCGCCGACTCGCGTGCGTTCTCGACCACGGGAGCGGGCAGGGGCACCTGCGCGTGCATCGGGGGGGGACTAGCCGGACTCGGGGGCTCGTCGAGGAAGATGTGGACTTCGGACGGCCAGCCGAGGATGAGATCCGGGCGGCCGTCCCGGTTCACGTCCGCTACGAACACGCTGTTGAAGGTTGTGCCCAGGGGCGCTGTGAGCGCTGTTGAGAAGACTCCCGCGCCGTTGTTCGCTAGGACGGACAGTCGTGAACCGATCGTAGCCATATCGAGATGCCCGCCTCCAGCAAACGCACCCAACGCGACCTCGAAATCGAACCTGCCCGACTGTTCTGAGGGATATGAAGCGACTTCCGAGAACCCACCGTCGCCATTTCCGTCGAACACCTCGACTCGCCCCATCGGTTCCCCGAAGGTTCTCACCGCCAAGTCGAGCACGCCATTTCCCTGAAGGTCGCCTACGGCTGAGACGAACGAGCCCGAATGCGCGAGCTGCGGGGTCGGTGTGACGATCGCAGGACCAAGCGTCCCGTCCGGATTGCCCGGAACAACGTCGATCGCTTCTTCTTGCCCTGGGCCCCCGGTCTGGGTGAGGACGTCGTCCCGCCCATCGCCGGTGAAGTCTCCGACGAAGTAGCGACACCCGCCCCCGCGCGGAGATTCGTAGACTGGACCCGGCGTGAGGTCACCATGACCGTCACCCAAAAGCATGTAGTACTTGTTGCCGTTGGCGCCTCCCCAACAGCCATCGGGGGCGACTAGGACATCTTGGTTTCCGCCTCCAGTGAAATCCCCCACGGAGACAGGACCGATTTCTGGAAGCTTGATCAGTGGTCCGGCCGTGAAGTTGCCCTGGCCGTTCCCGAAGAGGATCTCGACGTGGTCGGGGAGCGGATTTCCAAGCGGTGTCGGCGGAGGCGCCGTTTCCAGGGGCACGATTATGTCCGGGTGCCCGTCGTTATTGAAGTCTGCGACGCTGATAACTCCCGGGTTTCCACCGACGGAGTACCAGGTGGGTGCGCCGAAGCCGCCGGCCCCATTGCCCAGCATCACGCCGACGGCGTTGCGTTCGGCGTTGACGATCACCAGGTCAGGGATGCCGTTGCCGGCGAGTTCGGCGACGCCGAGGAGATCGCTCCCGCTCGGAAGCGATGGCTCCGCGGGATCGGGTACGAACGTGAAGGCAGAGCTGCCGAGGGCCACGGCCGGCGCGAGCGCAGCTCCGATCAATAATGCCGCGAGCCAGGCGAATCCTCGCGCAGCCCCTCCCTTGAGTCCGTTCATGGGCGCTAGGAGCATAGCGAGCGCTTTCGGGAGCTCGGGCAACGCGCGTGCACTGAGCGTGCACCCAGCGCCCGGCGACGTGCAGCGCGGCGCCGGCGGGCCGGTTTCTTTGAGGAGGTGGCGCGGCAGTGCGCCACCGCGCCGCACCAGATCCGGCGCTCGAAACGCGTACCGTACGGAGCATCTGCTTGGCCTCATGGTCAACTGGCCCTCGGTGGGCCTGACCGATGATTTTCGCGCGCCGTGCCGGTCTGTACGCCGAATGCCGACTCATGAGAGGCTGACGTCATGCGGAAACTGAAGAGGCTGACGTCATGCGGAAACTGA
>JBEDUR010000187.1:0-4370 GCA_040414865.1 Acidimicrobiales bacterium | reverse complement strand
TCCCTCCGGGTGACCTCCCGCTCGTCATAGCGCTCCAGGAGCGACGACCTGCCTTTGCCAGTTTCTGGATAACCGGTTACGACCAGACGAGGAGGCACCTCTCGGTCGTGGCCTTTCCGTTAACCGGCCAAAACTCGCGGGATCTCGGCGCGGTAGCCATGTTCTGGCAAGAAGGGCCGCTGTGAGAGTGACGTTCAAGGGCGTCCGGGGATCGATTCCGACGCCGGGCCACCAAACGTCGCGGTACGGAGGCAACACCTCATGCGTAGAAGTATCAGGCACCGACACCTCGATAGCCGTGCTCGACGCCGGAACGGGGATCCGTTCTGTCGACTTCTCTCGGGCTGGCCTGACAAGGATCGACATCCTGCTGACGCATCTGCACATAGACCACATCCTGGGACTCGGGTTCTTCGGCGGGCTCTATCAGCCGGACCTGGATGTGCACATCTGGGGTCCGGCTTCGACTGTTGCCGGTCTACGTGAGCGACTGATTCGCTACATGTCGCCCCCTTTATTCCCCGTCCGCCTGCGCGACCTGCCCTGCCGTCTAACAGTGCACGATGTACCGCTTGGCACTTTCGAAATTCCCGGTCTGTCCATAACAGCAGTGCTGCTCATCCACCCGGGAACCACTGTTGGCTACCGGCTGTCCGATGGTTCGGTCTCGATCTCCTACTTACCCGACCATGAGCCCGCCCTCGGTTGTCGGCGCTTTCCAGAGGTGGCTCAATGGACATCGGGCTATCGCCTCATGGCCGAATCGGATCTGCTCATTCATGATTCCCAATACACCGATGACGAGTACCCCTCGCAGGTCGGATGGGGCCACAGCTCGATCGAGCAGACGGTAAGGCTGGCCGAAGCGGTGGGTGCCAGGCACCTGGTCCCATTCCACCATGATCCCAGCCACAACGACGACTGGCTCGATCAGATCTACTCTCCGATAATTCAAGCAAGCCGGCTCGTAATCACCCCAGCGCGAGAGGCGGAGACCCTTACGGTCTAAACGCCCACGCGACTCGGGTGCCGCCGCCGAACTGATTGTTCCGGTTGAGCCCCGTCGAACGTCTAGACGACAACGTGGCTTCTCGATCCGCCGGGTCTCGATACTCATTAGCTGGTTAGATGACCTCTTCAGTATCCCGAAGGGGGGTTACAGCTTTGGTGGGGTTCGATGAGAATGGATGGGTCCGGCTGCGAAGCGCGTTCGACTCGTCGGTAATGGCAGAGACGATGTGGCGCGCGCTTAGCGAGCACGGAATGTCTGATCACCCGATGACGTTGAGACAACACAGCGGTCAACCCTTGTCGGGGAAGTGGCTCACCAAATTTGGCCGGTCGGGCGCGTTTGCCGCAGTAGCCAACGACGCCGTCGACGCGGTTCTGGTCGAACTGCTCGGAGTGGGCTGGACCGAGGAAAGAGGCGGGTGGGGTCGGCCGTTGGTGACGTTCCCGACTGGGAAAGACTGGGATGTCCCCACAGGCGGGTGGCACCTAGATATGCCGCCCTCCAATCCACTTCAAGTTGTCCGGATGTTTGCCTACCTGAACGAGGTCAGCGAACATGGCGGCGGCACTGTCATTGTCGAGGGGTCTCATCGGCTGGCCACGATGTACCCCGGCCTACACTCACGCGCGGTACGGGACCGACTATCAGAAGAACACTCCTGGTTTCGGAAAGTCTGGCAACCGGCGGACCGTGAACGCCGCCTTGCGTCTCTGATGGATGAGGGAGCGGATGTCCGTGGCGTTCGAGTGCGGGTCGTTGAGCTCACAGGCGCCCCCGGGGACGTCGTGCTCTGGCACCCCTCTCTCTTTCATGCGGCTTCTTCCAATGCATCCGACCGGCCTCGATTCATGCTCACCCACACCGCGTTCCGAGGGCCCGGTGAAGGGTCTTCCGCCGCGCTAGGGGGGCAAGGCGGCTGACGCGAGCGGAAGCCAGGACGGCACGCGGCGCTGAGCGGGGGTGTTTGCGATCCAGCCGCCAATTCTTGTTCGCCCATCCCAGAACCGGTCTCAGCCCGTTACCGCGTACAGCCGCCAGGCACCGGGCACGCCCTTTAGTTCGTGCTCGCCTTGGTCGTCGAACTCGATGCCAGATCCCACCATGTGGCCGCGCACCATTTCGCTGACCAGTACCTGGCCCGCTCCGGCCAGGTCACACACCCGCCTGGCGATGGTCACCGCCAAGCCAGCGATGTCATCACCACGCACCTCGACCTCGCCGGTGTGCACGCCCACCCTAAGGTCAAGCCCTATGTCTTTGGCACCAGCCAGTATGTCGGTGGCACAGCGCACTGCCCTTCCCGTGCCGTCGAATGTGACGAGGAAGCCATCTCCTGTCGTTTTCACTTCGTGGCCACGGTGCCGGCTGAGGACGGACCGGACCATGGCGTCGTGGCGGTCGGTGAGCCGGGACCACTCGCGTGGACCGACCCGCGCCTGGTGCTCGGTCGAGGCCACCATGTCGGTGAAGAGGACTGCGGCCAGGATGACCTCGCCCTCGGCACCACTGCGGGCACCGGTCAAGAACTCCTCGATCTCGTCCACCAGGGCGTCGGTGTCGCCCACGAAGAACAGATGATCGTCTCCGGGAAGGACCACGAACTTGGCATTGGGAATGTGCTCGGCCAGGTAACGACCGGCCCCTAGGTGCATGAAACGGTTTCGCTCCCGATGCAGGACGAGGGTGGGAACCGAGATGGATGGAAGAAGCGGACGCACGTCCGTTTGGACGTTGGCACGGAGAAGTTCAGCAACCTGACCAGGGCCAGCGCCGAATCGCTCTGACCGTGCGAACCAGCCCCGGAACCGCTCGTCGGCGATCCGGCTGGGGGCGACGACTTCCACCATTGCCGCTGTGCCCCAGCTCTCCTTGATGACGGCCACGAGCCGGTCGAGATTCTCAGGTCGAACGCCCCAGGGGTAATCCTGCCCTCGCACGTAGTGAGCAGCGGTGTTGACTAGTACGAGGTCGCTCACCCGTTCGGGATTGGTAGGGGAGTAATGGATCGCCCTCGCGCCGAAGGCGTCCTCGGCCACCAATGCCGGTCGCCGGAACCCCGCTGCGTCGAGGATGGCGGTGAGGTCGGCGTCGAAGATGTCTACGGCCGGAGAGTCCCTGGGGTCACCCTCCGATGCGCCCATGCCCCGGGTATCGGACCAGACGGTGCGGCTGAACGCACCCAGCCGCTTGCGGACCCGGATGAAACCGGGGTCCTCCGATAGGAGATCGATGGGGAAGGGTCCGCCAACCAAGAACACCAGATCGATCGGCCCGTCGCCGCTCAGCTGGTAAGCGAGGTTGGTCCCGTCCGCTGAACGGGCGTAGTGGGTGTCGGGGGCGTCGGTCACCACTACGGACAGTCTGCCCGCGGTGTCGTCCTCGTGTCTTAGGCGTTGTACCTCCGGATCCAAAGGAGCGATCGGTCAAGTCGCGCACCGGCGCCTCGCTCACCGCCTCACAGTCTGCCCCTGGGGCCATAGTGCCCCGCGCCTCCCCAAGCCCGATGTCGAGCGGTGGGGATTGGCCGCCTGCGGGCCGCCACAAATCCGGTGATAGAGGGCAGGCTCGCTGCTTGGCGCAGTTCGTGAGTCCGAGGTGTTGGGCTACGGCTTGGCAAGCTTGGTCGAAATCGCTCGATAACGGCTCTTAGTACCGTGTCGCTCACGGACGAACGCTGATGATCGTCTTCCCCTTGCGCCGCTCGGTCGAGTTGAGGGCCGCAATGGCGTCGTCGAGGGTCGCGATGTTGCCGATGTTCGTGCGCAGTCGTCCTTGCCGCACCCGCTGCACGATCTCACCCAGCTGGCCACGATCGGACTCGACCACGAAGTCGACCGCTCGGCCGTCGGTGGGCCGCGCCTCGGTCGGCCCGACGATGGACACCAGCGTTCCTCCGGCTCGAATCAGGCCTACCGACCGCTTCTGGATGTCGCCGCCGATTACATCGAAAACCAGATCGACGCTGCCGACGTCTTCCAGGACGTCGTTGTCGAGGTTGACGAACTCCTGCGCGCCGAAGTCGAGCGCCGTCTGGCGATCGGCGGCGCGTCCGGTGCCGATGACGAATGCGCCGAACTCACGTGCGAGTTGCGTCACCATCGTCCCGACTGCGCCGGCCGCGCCGTGCGCAAGGACGCTCTGCCCCGCCTGCAGGCGGCCGTGCTCGAACAGCCCTTGCCATGCGGTCAGGCCCGAGATCGGCAGGCTCGCGCCTACCGTGGCGTCGACGTCGCCCGGGAGCGGCGCGAGGTTGCGTGCCTCGACGGCCACGTACTCCGCCAGGGTGCCGTCGCGGTGCCAGTCCGTGAGCCCGAACACCCGCTGTCCCACCGACAGCCCCGTCGTGCCGTACCCGAGA
>JBEDUR010000186.1:0-2398 GCA_040414865.1 Acidimicrobiales bacterium | reverse complement strand
CCGGCCCATGTGGTTCGCATTGTGGTCGGGCGTATTCGAGCGCTTTCCCCGGTTGCGATGGGGGGTCACCGAGTGCGGTGCATTTTGGGCCAACGACCTGCTCTGGCTGATGGACACGCGGTACCTGCGTGAGCACTCGGCCAAGAAGATGAGCCATCTCATGGAGGGCGATCTAACGATGCCGCCCTCGGCCTACTTCGACCGGAACTGTTTTATCGGGGCCACCACCACGGAGCGCAGGGAGCTGGCGCGGCGCTACGAGATCGGCGTATCCAACATGCTTTGGGGCAACGACTTCCCCCATCCGGAGGGGACCTGGCCGCACACCGGCGAATGGCTGCGTCGCTCCTTCTGGGACATTCCGGTCGACGAGACCCGGCAGATGCTGGGCCTGGCAGCAGCCGAGGTGTACAACTTCGATCTGGGTGCCCTCGCTGCGCTGGCCGAGCGCATCGGCCCGACCCCTGAGGACCTGGGCCAGGACGATGCGGTGAGCGTCCTCAAGTGGGAGGCGGCCCGCCGGGCCGGACGCCACTGGCTGACGGACGCGGAACCTTCCCCCGACCTTGTGGAGAACTGACGAATGCAAGCTGGGGAAACCGAAGTTCGCCGATGGTGCTCGAGAGGATCACTGGACGGAAAGGCTAGGACCGTGCCCACATTTTGCCCACACTTCGTCGTAAATCAGCATGATGGAGTGGGATTGAGTGGGACCTCAAAGGCCAGGTCAAAGGGTTAACAGCTCTTTGGCGTGGAGCCTGAATAGGGTTCGAGTCCCTCCGCCACCGCCACAGCTACCGGCGAGAAACCGCAGGTAAACACCTATTTCTGTGTTTGCTGTGAACCGTCGAGAGCACCTTTTGGCCACATTTTGGCCACACTTTCACGTGAATACCGGCTATATAGAGTGACCGCGACGGCCCCCTGGCACCCGGAGCTGGGTCGCCGGAAGGCCAACGCGCTGCTGGTCTTCTACCTGTTCCTGTATGGGCCAGGGTGGCTGCTGGTGTTGTGGACGCTGCGCGGGCATTTCAGATGACCGGGCCAATCTGCCTCGCACGAGGGCAAGCGAGATCGGCAACGAGCCGTCCAGAATGGGAAAATAACGCATGAGCAAGGTACGGCGGGCCAGCACCCACATCCGGCACTGCTCGATCACCGGGCACTGGTGGCAGATGCGCTGGGCCGGCCGTGGACTTCAGCTCCAGCCGGGGGCTTCGGGAAAGATTGCCCGGCCCACGCTCACCCTTGGTGCGCCGGCGTCTCACGGTTGACGCGATGATTTCTGTCGCGCTTTCCCGTATTCGAACTGCGGTCAGACCTCCGCCCCGGTGATGCGCTCGTTCGGGCGTGTGTCTCATTCCCTCGCGGGCAGCAGCGATAGATCCACTTGACGTGCGAGACGCGCCGCCGCCGGTGACCGATTAAACCGCGTTCTACGCGGGGTCTAGCGCCCTATGCTGATGAACTGGGACCTCGGGGGCCAGGATTGGCGGAGGGTCGGGTGACGGCCATAGCAGCGTGCCGGACGTGTGGCACCGAGCCTCTAGAGAACGCCCGGTTTTGCCATGGTTGTGGCTCCCTAGTCGAAGACGCCGGTATCCGGGCGGAGTATAAGCAAGTCACTGTCTTGTTCGCCGACGTGGTCCACTCGATGGACATCGCGGCTACCGTCGGGGCGGAGAGGCTGCGCGAGATCATGGCCGGGCTGGTGGATCGTGCGGCGGTGGTGGTGAAACGCTACGGCGGCACGCTCGACAAGTTCACCGGCGACGGGATTATGGCCGTCTTTGGTGCGCCAACGGCATTGGAGGACCACGTCGTTCGTGCCTGTCTGGCGGCCTTGGGCCTTCAGGAGGAGGCGAAGCGGCTAGCCGTCAACGTCCGTGAGCGCGACGGTGTGGACCTCCAGTTGCGGGTGGGCCTTAACTCCGGTGAGGTGATCGCCGGTGAGATCGGTTCGGCTGCACTGGGTTACACCGCCGTCGGTGAGCAAGTGGGTCTGGCCCAGCGGATGGAATCGGTGGCACCGCCCGGCGCGGTGATGCTCAGCGCGTTCACCGCACGACTGGTGGAGAACTCGGCGGTGCTGGGTGAGCCGGAGATCGTGCAGATCAAGGGTGCCGACGAGCCAGTGGCCGCCCAGCAGTTGCTGAGTGTGTCGGACCGGGGTCGTCCGGTCGCGGGTTCTCAGTCGGCTCTTGTGGGTCGGCGCTGGGAGATGGCCGCCGTTGAAGGTCTGCTGGAACGTGTGATCGACGGTCACGGCGCGGTGGTCACCGTGGTGGGATCACCGGGTATTGGCAAGAGCCGCCTGGTGCGTGAGGCCGCCGCGCTGGCCGCCGCCCACGGTGTGGAGGTGTTCACCGTCTTCTGCGAATCGCATGCCACCGACATT
>JBEDUR010000185.1:0-9233 GCA_040414865.1 Acidimicrobiales bacterium | reverse complement strand
CTTCGAAGCCGATAGCCGATCAGTGTTCATGGACCGGATGGCATTCGATGAAGGTACGTGGGCTGAGCTCGTGGATGGGTGCTGTGGAAAACGCTCCTTGTCTTGGCTGAGGACCGAGCGACTCCGGGACACGCGGCACAAGCCGTTCACCGGTTCGGTTGGCCCCACCGCGCCGAGCGGGTGCTTCATTGCAGGCGCTCTTGACCTCCGATACCGGCCCCCCTCGCAGGGGAGCCGATACCCCTACCGCTCCGCTCGGCCCAATGTCATCCCTGGTGAGGGCTCAGCTGCGGCGACGCCGGCCATCCGACGCCCTGGCGGCTGGATGGTTGAATCGAGAGCATCATGGTGCACGTGGACGGTCGCGGCCTCACGCGACCCCTGATCAGATCCGCCCGAGACAAGGAGGTTCTGTGACCGATCAAGCGATCGACCCCACCGTCAAACCGAGCGGCACCGGATGTGCCGAATGTGAGAGCTCCGGCGGCTGGTGGTTTCATCTGCGACGCTGTGCCCAATGCGGGAGAGTCGGATGTTGCGACACGTCACCTTCTCAGCACGCGACAAAGCACGCTCGCGAATCGGGTCACCCAATCATTGCCAGCTTTGAGCCCGGCGAAGACTGGTTCTACGACTACCGAAACGAACAAGTCACTCTCGGTCCGGCCCTTGCGCCCCCGACGCACCATCCGATCGAGCAACCGGTGCCCGGACCTGCCGGACGTGTCCCCACCGATTGGCAACTGCGACTTCACCAGTAGCCGCACGTGCTTTGGGCGGTGCCGACGGCCTTGTCGGTAGAGTGCCGGCTTGCTCTGTCCTGCGCCTTGGGAGGAAGCGGGCTACGCGAGCGACGCCGACTGGCCCATCTCTCCAAGTCGTTCGTGGGGGGCTCAGGCTCGCCGCGCTGGGGATTCCTTTTTCGGCGTCGTGCCCTTGACTACGAAATACTGCTCCACCGCCTTGGCCATTCCTTTGGCGATGGCCTCCTGACCGGAGGCTCTGGCGGCGATCGAACCCTCAAAGGGGTCGGTGATGTAAAGAGGTTCAGTGAGGGTACCGGGCATCTGGCTCGGGGTTGTGAACCAGGATGGATCGGCGGGCCCGATGAGCATCAGATGGCCATAATCCTCGGCTGCAGTTGTGAGGGCCGGCCCGCCGAGGTTCGTGTCGGGGACGACGCCGTCGTTGGGGATCTGCC
Source organism: Acidimicrobiales bacterium (assembly GCA_040414865.1). Classification (GTDB taxonomy): domain Bacteria; phylum Actinomycetota; class Acidimicrobiia; order Acidimicrobiales; family RAAP-2; genus Palsa-461. Next base: position 8,032 of record JBEDUR010000185.1, on the reverse strand, counting down.
AACCTTTCTTGTTCATCGACGCCAGAACGTCGTTCTGCACCAGGGTGGCCAGGCGCAGGTTGTCGGTGGCGAACAGACGGTCGGCATCGTAGGAGGTGATACTGCCGGCATCTGTGTCCGATGCTCCAGCGTCGAAGTAGATGCCTAGGAGGATTGTCGCTTTGGCCATGTTGGCGCAGATGTCCCGAGCGGCGACGTCGTCATGTACGCCTTGAGCAGACAGTGCGCCCTCATACACGTCGGCTGAGTTGAGACGAGCCACGTTGGTGTCGTGGGTGCGAGACACAACGACTCGATAGCCTCTGGCTCGCAGGAGTGCCATGAGGTCGAGCGCGACCGGGAGGGTCTCGTCCGCCTCGTAAATGGTCTGACCTGTCTCGGTCGTTCCTTGAGCGCCGGGGTCGATCCCGCCGTGACCGGCGTCGATGAAGATCGTGTGGTGATTGTCTCCTGAAGTGGGTGAGAACGAGGCGCAGGCCCCCTTAGCAAATCTCTTCCGATCTAGGGGTACGCCGTTGGCGTCGCGACGATTCGGCGAACGAGCGATCTGCGCAGGGCCACACCCAACAAGGGAGGTCGAGATGAAACCCGCAAGGACGACTGTCCAAAGAAAACGGAAGATGTACCTTGGTCGGTTCACACAAGCTCACATGCTCCAGAGGAGCCTAGGTCGGCGACGTGTGAGGAATGCGGAGGCGGGCCAGAGGCCGGCGAGGACGCCACTCCGGCAGCACCGACGTCACCGCAGCCGGGAAAGACGAGGCTGGAACAGGTGCCCTGGACGAGTCCGGCCGACGCCGCGGCCCATCCCGCCGTCGCCCACGAACCGAACGGAGTCGATCCCGCGGTCGGCCGGCCAGGTGTCCTGCCTCTGCCACCGAAGCGCGGTGGCGGTGGTGACTGGCGCTTGGTCCGACGTGCCCGTAACGGCCAGATCGATCGCGTTCGCCAGCACAATGTCCGTGATGGTAGGTGACCTCCCCGAACCGCTGGATGTCGGGGTGGTCAGGGCTCGCGGCTTTGCTCAAACCTCTGACCCGAGGGCTCCTTCGTGCCTGACCTCCTGAGCCAGGCACGCCCAAGCGCCAGCTGTCCGACGGCGCGGTCAACGGGCAGACTCGGGTATGACCCCGTTGGCCAATGGACGCCCGGCGGGCCTCGTCCTCACTCCGGGAGCGAGCGCCAGCCGTGATCAGGCGGCCTTGGTCGCCATTGACCAAGCGGTGAGCGAAGCGGGGGTACGGGTCGAGCGCATCGACTTCCCCTACCGACTGGCCGGCCGCCGCGCACCTGATCGGCCGTCGGTGCTGGTCGCGGCCGTGGTGGACGCCGCTCAGGCGCTGGCGCGGTCGCTCGGAGTAGACCCAGACGGGATCGTCCTTGGCGGGCGCTCCATGGGTGGGCGTATGTGCTCCATGGCTGTGGCCGAGGGCCATCCCGCCGCCGGACTCGTGCTCGTCAGCTACCCGTTACACCCTCCCGGACGGCCAGACCGTCCTCGCACCGAGCACTTCGGCCAAATCCGGGTGCCCTCCCTCTTTGTCTCCGGGACCCGCGACACCTTCGGGTCACCTGCAGAGCTCGAGGTGGCGACAGGGACGATCCCGGGGAAGGTCACGCACCGCTGGATCGAGGGCGGTGACCACGGCCTTCGGCGCAAGGACGTAGAGGTGGCCGAGATCGTGCGGGCCTGGGTCACGGCTCTTTGAACCCAATGCCTTGGCTTCGCCCAGTCCCTGCCGGAAGAGCCAGCGCAGGCTGGCGAGCCCAGGTCAGGCCCGGCGCACCTCCTGAACCATCCACCCGGTGCCATCCGGATCGCTGAACGAGAAGAAGGTGTTGTAGTCCCGTCGTTCCGGATCGGGGCCGGGATGTTGTGCCCCGTCTTCGAAATGGAACAGGCCGGTGGGCTCAATTTCCCGATCGACCAACTCGGACCGAGCGGCCTCGATGTCTCCGACCACGAGGTGCAGTCCCTGGAGCGATCCGGCAGCATCGAGGTTGCGCATGAGGGCGACGGCGCAGCCGGAACCCGGGGGCGCCGCCTGGACTACTCGGAAATCCTCGCCTGCCTGATGGTCCACGATAAGTTGCCATTCGAGACGCTCGACGTAGAACCGCTTGGCCCGGTCTACGTCGGACACCGGGATCACGATCAACTCCAGTTTCCAGTCCATCAGGCCTCCGTTCTCAGGTTCTCCCTAGGGGGACGGGCCGGGTGCGGTGGACTCATCGGTCCGTCAGCTCACGACAACCGACCAAAGTGCGACCCACGGGGTCGTAGGCATCGAACTCGACCGCGACCTTACGACCACCCTCCGCAGGTCACGTCGGCCAGGCCAACGGGGCTGCCGGCCGGTATCGGTCGACTTTCCCGCGGCCACCGTCCCGCTGAGCAGCCCTTAGTGGAGGTAGTTGCTGACCTGGCCGAGCCATCGCGTGTAGAGGCGGGCGGCGGCGGCATCGGGCAGGAGCCTTGACCGCCATGGCCGGTACTGGTTGGTGTCCTCCTTCAAGGCCTGCCTGGAGACGAGCCCAGCCTTCGGCGATCGCGTTCGCTCGTAGCTTCGTAGCACGCTCGCCAGATCCGGGCCGCCTCGCAGGACCTTGGCCATTGCCCATGCGTCCTCCAGCGCCTGGTTCGCACCCTGGGCGCGGGTCGGCGGCATGGAGTGCGCGGCATCCCCGACCAGGGTGATCGCACCCTCCCCCCAGATGGACGGGACCGGATGGCCGTAGTGCGGGAAAAAGCCGACGTCATCGTCGTCCACCTGCTCCAGCACCTCGCGGACCGGCGCAGCCCACCCTCCGAAGCGCTTGCGCAGAGCCGCGACCGGCGAGTCCGGAGGTGAGTCAGAGGGCGACCAACGGTGATCGAACCACCACTGAAGGAAGCCCCCGCCCGCCGGCATCAGGCCGCAGAGCCCCGCCGGGCCCACGAACATGACCCCTCGACGAGACGAGGTGACCTTGGTCGGGATCGCCGTAACCCCCTGCCATGTGACCCAACCGGTCGGCCGGGCCGGATCCTTGCCCCACAGGGTGTCGCGCACCACCGAACTACGGCCGTCGGCACCGATCAGCAGGTCACCAGTTTCGAAGCTGCCGTCACCCAGGTCGAGCCGCACCCGAGTTCCTTCTTCGGCGATCCCAACGCAAGCCTGTCCATACCGGATCGCTCCCGGCTCGAGCCCATCGGTCAACCTCTCGAGCAGCCGTCGGCGCGGCAGGCAGATGTGCGGGAAGCCGTAGCGGGCGGCAGCCCGGGCGACGTCGACGGAAAGGAGCACCCTGCCCCGCCAGTCGCACTGTTCAAGCCGGTCGATCGTTCCACCGACGCCGTCCAACGACACTCCCAACTCCGCCAGGATTCCGGTGCCGTTGCTCCACAGGGTCACCGCGGCGCCACCCTCTCGCAGACCGGGAGCCTGCTCGACCACCACCACGTCGTTCCCGCCCGCCACGAGCGCCCGGGCGGTGGCCAGCCCGCCCACGCCGGCCCCCACAATCAGCGCTCGCATGCTGGACGCCCAACTCTCATCTCGTGTCGGACACTCGAGGAACCGTCACCACCCGGAGGAACCGGGGGCAGTACGGACAGACCTTAAACACGCAGACTGCAGAGAACATCTGTACCGGCGAACGGCGGTCCCGCGCTATCACCAATCTTCTGCGCGTCCGAGACATCGTGGCTCCACTCGTTCTTCCGTCTGACTACAGCGAATTGTTGCACCGTGAGAAGTTTGACGACCCAGGTCTTGTGAAGCGCTACGACCCGAGTGCCAACTGCGAGCTAACACACAACTCCTGCGGTATGACCGTTGGTAGGGCTTGGTCATGCAGAAGCGTGAGCCGAGACGTGGTGCGAGTAATCGCAACGTAGAGTTCAGCGTCGGAGAAGTTGGCCGGCTCGACGACAATGACACTGTCGAACTCGAGACCCTTGGCTTCCATGACTGTCAGCTCGACCACGGGCTCATCGAGGACCTGCAACGCAGTTCGTCGGACTTGGCGATTTGGCGAGCTGGGATCGTCCCGGGATTCCGATCGGATGACGCCCACGTTTCCGGGGCTGACGGTTGCCGCCTCCTGAAGTGCGAGGACCTGGGCCGCCTCCACAATGTCTTGCCCAGAGGACGGGGTGACGATCCTCGGCAGGACGCCGGTCGTACGAACGGCCTCAGGAGAGTCGAGATCGGGACGGTGGTGGGCAAGCACGGCGGAGGCAAGGGTCATGACTTCCGCAGGCGTCCGGTAGTTGACGGTGAGCCTCTCAATCCGATCCGGGACGCCGGGAGCCGCGAGCGAGCAGACATCGGCCCAGTCGCTGGGGGACCAGGGGTGCTTGGCTTGGCGGAGATCACCGACGATCGTGAAGGATCCGGTCGGGCAACGTCTGGCGAGCATCCGCCATTGCATCGGCGACAGGTCCTGAGCTTCGTCGACGATGACGTGGCCAAATGTGTCGCGTGGACTTTCTTCTGGCGGGCCGTGGTAGGTGTCTTGGATGCGTTCGACGATCTCGCGGACCTGTTGGGCTTGCTCGGGCGGCACCAGCTTCGATAAGGGCCACGATCGTTGACAGATTGGACAGTTCCATCGCAGTTTTGAGAGTTCGACTTCCCGACTGCACAGAGGGCAGTTTGGGATGATCCCCATGTCCGAAAGGGTGCGATCGAGGGTGGCGTCGCCCTCGGCGGGGGTGCTTCGGCGAGGAGAGCGCCGGGGGCGCGGCGGTGCACCGAGCAGAGCTTGGGCCTCGTCGAGGAGGGCCAGGTCATGCTCGGAGACGCCATCACCATCGCGTGGGATGCCAAGGGTGGTCAGCGTCTCATCGACAAGCTGTTCGGCGCTCAGTTTGGGCCAGAGTCTCTCGATCAGCTCGCGGACCTGGTCCGAGTGTCGCAAGGTGTCAAGGGTGGCTTCCGCGGAGGGCACGCTCAGCCGTGTTCTCAGACCGGTGCGCAGCGACCGCTCGTTCGCGAGCTGAGCCCGGCGGAGCAGGTAGCGCAGCACCCGGCGTTCCAGAACGGTTCGGCCACGGTTGTAGGTTCCGGCTCGTCGACCCGCCTCGATCATCTTCCTGCTGTCGGAGGGCGTAACTGCCAAGCGGTGTATTCCCACTCCGACGTGGACGGTCTCCTCGAGGGGGCGCTGATTGGAGCGCAGGGTCCCGGCCAGACGGTGCGCCATGTCGGCCGAGGCTTTGATCGCGGCACTGTCAGGCTTGTCTGTGACTTCCGCCCGTCCGGCCGACACGAGATCACCAGGGCTGGCCAGTCGCACCCCGGTCTCGCCGAGACCAGGCAGCACCTGTTCGACGTATCGGCAAAAGATGGGGTTGGGTCCCACGACCAGCACCCCCTGCTCGGCCAGGGGGAAGCGGTGCTCGTAAAGCAGGAAGGCGGCGCGGTGCAAAGCCACCGCGGTCTTGCCGGTGCCGGGTCCCCCGTCTATGACCAAAGGGCCGTGCATCGATGCTCGGATCGCGGCGTCCTGGGCGGCCTGGATCGTGGCGACGATGTCGCGCATACGCCCCGTGCGCGGGGAACTCAGCGCAGCCAGCAGCGCACCCTCTCCCACTAAGTGGGAGCGGCCCGTGCGCCGTGGACCTACCAGCAGTTCGTCATCGAGCCCAGTGACCTGTCGGCCCCTCATCCGGATGTGACGACGCAACGCCACCTGCTGACGATCCTGGCTGGTCGCCCGGTAGAAGGCCTCCGCCAACGGTGCCCGCCAGTCCATCAATAGGACTTCCCCGTCCTCGTCGGAGACACCAAGGCGGCCGACGTGCCAACAGTCGCCGCCGTCCATGTCCAAACGTCCGAAGCACACCCCCATGTCACCGATCGACAACGAACTGGCCCGGCGTACCGCCAGAGCGACCCGGGCTTCTCGATCTACCCGGTCCGATGCCAGGCCACCGCGACCCTGCCCGATCACGTCCGACGCCAGGCCAGCGGTTCGGTCGCGCAGAACCTGGATGCGGCGATAGACCGAGTCCACGAACCTCTGCTCGGAGGCAAGTTCCTCTTTGAGCCCCACTCCACTCCCGAACGCATCAAAGCGGGCTAGATCTGGAGCAGTATGAAGACGAAGTCCGTTTGCGGCAAGACCTACCCCTGGAGCTAAACTGGCACTGTTGCAGGCTGTCTTGCTGGCACCGCAACGCTCCTCTTCGCCGCTGAAATCGGACCCCTTGAGGGCTGCACCTCGGGATCCGGATCATCCCCGGACCTGAAGTCGACTACGGAACGCTGACTGAATGGCGTTGGGTGCCTTGACTTGACTCGTATGCCCAGTGTCTCGAGTCGTGGTGCCTCGATCTCGAGGCCGCGGACATGACCGGGCTGTCTGTCCTACCGAGCCTCTTTCTGGTAGCGCCCAACGGGCTGCGACGTCTCTCCCGGGGTCCTCCTCGGCATCGACGGGCAAAAGAGCTCGCGACCTCGAGGCAAACCCCGAAGATCTCAGCATGCGGATCGACCCCTCTGACGGGGACCCCTGGCTACCGCCTATGCGTCTGGGCGCTCCTGGCCGTCAGCCGGCGGATCGGGGACGTGGGGGAACAGCTCCTGGAACGTGCCGATCCGGATGCGGCGGCTCACCGCCGGATCGACGTCGTCAAAAAGCTCGTGAAGCGTCTTCTGGGTGTGGCCGAAGGTCCCCTCGAAGTGGGGGTAGTCGCTCCCCCAGCAGACGTTCTGCCATCCCATGGCCCAGTTGGCGATCGGCCCAGTCGAATCGTGCTGGAAGGAGGCATAGACCTGCTCGTACAGGAAGGCGCTCGGCGATTTGGACAGCTTCGGCCGGACGCCGGCCCCGTGCTGGCGGTAGGCCTCGTCCATGCGGTCGGCCAGGAAGGGCCCCCAGGCGGCCCCGCCCTCGGATACCAGGACCCGCAGCTCGGGGTGACGATCAAGGACGCCCGAGGCGATGAGCTTGGTCACCGCGCGCTGGCCGCCGTAGGTGGTCTCGACATAGTTGAGGACCGCACCGCCCCGGCCGTGGTACGTAACCCCGATCCGCTCGGTCGGGGTGCGGGGCTCGGTGCCGATGTGGAAGCCGATCACCATGCCAGCCTCGGCGAAGGCGGCCCACATTGGATCCCACTCCTCGTCGTGGTAGTCGGGGCGCCCGAAGGGCGTGGCCGTCGGGAGGAACCCACACCTGAAGCCGTCGTTGCTGGCCCGCCGGATCTCTTGCACCGCGTCCTCAACGTCGAGCAGTGGGATGGCGGCCGTGCAGACGAACCGGGACGAGTGTCCCTGGAAGGCGATCGCCCAATCGTTGAGTACCCGGGCCCCCTCCCTGACCACTCTGGGCGTCTTCAAGTTGAAGGCCCAGATGCCGAGGGACGGGTAGCAAACCTCGGCCCAGATGCCCTCCTTGTTGAGGTCCTCGATGCGCCGCACCGGGTCGTTGCCACCTCGGAACCGCTCCATCAACTCCTCTTCGGTCGATTCCTCGGGCCGGGCGGTGAGGCTGCTCTGGCGCCTGGACCCGGGCCGAGGCAGCTCACGGGTGAACTCCTGCCCGTCCACGTGGATCGTCTCGATCGTCCCGTCTTCGCTGCGGACGCTGCGGGGCATCCGCTCCCGGACGTCCTCCGGCAGGCTGTCGAAGAGGTTCGGCGGCTCGAGCAGGTGGGAGTCGCCAGAGTTGGCCCAGAGCTTGTGCTCGCTCATCGTGCCCATTGGGGACCTCCCGGTTGAGGAACGCTGTAGCAGGCCAATGTTCTCACAGCCGAGACGACGATTTCACTGGCGTGAGACCCTCCACTGAGGCCAGATCACCGTGGGACAACGCGGGCGAACGGGCGGACAGTTCATACGACCGTCGCACCTCAGACGGTTCAGACGCCTTAAGGTCATGACCAAATCGGACCGGTCGTGGGTCAAAATTGCTCCGACGTCGGACCGGCAAGCGTGTGGAGCAGGTGCATAGGTTCGGGAAGATAAAAGGCCGAGCTGCATTGCGTCGTATCGTCGCCTACGTCGCGGTGGTGGCCGCCTCCGCCCTCTTTGTCGTC
>JBEDUR010000184.1:0-6225 GCA_040414865.1 Acidimicrobiales bacterium | reverse complement strand
CTCGAGGCACGCGGGTGAGTTGGGAGGTGTTCGGCTATGGACCGGGCGAAGATCGGCACTCTTGACGAATTGCAGGCCAAAGGTTGTCTGTCCGGCAAGGTTGGATCACAGCCGGTGTGCGTGTTCTGGTCCGAGGGTCAGCTCTACGCCGTAGACGACCGTTGCCCCCACATGGGTTTTCCATTGCATCGCGGCAGTGTCGAGAACGGGCTCTTGACTTGTCACTGGCACCATGCACGCTTCGACCTTGCTTCGGGAGGGACACTCGATCCGTTCGCCGATGACGTGCGTGCTCACGCGGTCGACGTGGACGGCAGCGACGTCGTCGTGGTTCTTCGTCCCGACGCCGACCCCGTTTCCCACCATCTTCGACGCCTGGACGAGGGGCTAGAGCAGGGTCTGACTCTCGTCATCGCCAAGGCAGTCCTGGCGTTGTGCGACCTGCTTGGGCCGGCGGAGGGTGCGGGCGCGGCCATTCAGGCGGGTGTCGACTTCGGGATCCGTAATCGTGACGCTGGTTGGGGATCCGGCTTAACGGTGCTGACGGCCATGGCGAATGTGTTGCCCGTCTTGGACCCATCGGATCGGAGCCTTGCCTTGGTTCACGGACTTGCGTTCGTCTCGCGTGACACTCGAGGTCGCCCACCCAGGTTCCCGTTGGCTCCGCTTCCATCCGAGATCCCAAGCGAGCGGCTCATGCGTTGGTATCGGCGCTTCCTGGATACCCGTAATGGGGACGCCGCCGAACGGGTCCTGGCCACGGCGGCTGGCTCCGGGGCGGGAATGCGAGAACTTGCTGAGCTGATGGGAACGGGTGTCACGGACCACGTCTTCGTGGACGGAGGGCACACCATCGATTTCACCAACAAGGCGTTCGAGTCCCTGGAGCACGTCGGTCGGGCGAAGGCGGCGGCGGTTCTGCCCACGCTTGCTCACCAGAGCGCAGCGGCTTCCCGCTCGGAGGAGACCGGGTCCTGGCGTCATCCGGATGACCTGGCTCAGATCCTTGTGTCGATCCAGGCATCAGGAGCCCACCCGCCGGCCCGAGGCAGCTTCTCCGACGACGATGTCGACAGCCTCGCCTGGGCGGTCCTTGGTGACGAGCCTGACCAGATCGTCGCCGCCCTCGAAGAGGCAGCTCGGAGAGGGGCCAGCTACGAGCAGCTTGCCCGGGCCGTCGCCTATGCCGCCGCCCTTCGGCTGGTTCGGTTCCATACGCAGAACGATCACGGTGACTGGGACGAGGTCCACCACGGGTTCACCACCGCCAACGCCACGCACCAGATGGTTCAGCGGACGCCGAGTCCGGAACCGGCCAGGGGCATCTATCAGGCAGCCATGAAGGTCTTCCTCGACCGTTTCCTGAACATCCCCGCTGCCCGGCTTCCGGGCCAACACGCGTCGGCCAGCGAACCACCTGACCTGGCGGGCCTGAAGGCATGCTGGGACCAAGAGGGCATGGTCGACCAGGCGGGCGCCATCGTCTACGGCTGGGTTCGCGCAGGGTGTGATCAGTCGGCCGTCACCGCTGCCCTCGGCTCGGCCCTCCTGACCGAGGACGCTGAATTCCACTGGTTCCAAACCTATGAAGCCGCCGTCCGCCAGGCGGCTGCATGGCCGATCGGATCCGAGCAGGCGGCCCTGATCTTGGCCGGAGCAGCCCGCTTCCTCGCCGCTCACACCCCGACCCGTCGGGAACTGGCCCAGGTCGTCAGCATCGCCACCCGTCTCCGGCGGGGCGAAGCCCTCTACGAAGAGGTCTGAGCTCCGTAGGGAGATTGTCGCCCGGTGACGGGTGGCGACGCCTGGGCATCCCGCCCACGTGAACCAGTCCGGAATCAACTTCAACGCCGACAGAGGTGCACAAACAAGACGCAACTGCTCCGCCGACACCGACGATGGAAGCCGTCGGCCTCGTTACCAGCAGAGGAGATCACGATCGTGCCCAGTCCGTCTATCGAAGAGCGCTACGACCCGACGGTGGCTGAATCCCTCCTGTCGGCCAGCGGCAGGGGAGGCGGCGGGCTCCCCGACTACCTGGGGATCGAGCTCCTCCGGTTTGCGCCGGGGAAGCTGTGGTGCCGGGCCACCATTCGAGAAGAGCTTCTTACGCCATTTGGCACAGCCCATGGCGGCGTTGTGGCGGCGATCGTGGACCACGTCACCGGAGTTGTCGCGTATCCCCTCATGGAGCGAGGCCAGTGGGCAGCCACCACCGAGGTGAAGCTCAACTACATCGCACCAGTGAGGGTTGGGGTCGTCGATGCCGAATCGACGGTGATTGCCATGACGAACCGCAGTGCGGTTGTCCGGGCCGAGCTGCATTTCGAAGGAAGGCTTGCCTGCGCCGCTCAAGCGACGCTGACGATCGTTGAGCCGCGGCCAGCTGAGGGCTGACACCCGAGGCGACTCAGGCTGGTGTCCGCAGCCTCCTCCCGTTGGATCAGATCCTCGATCGCTCGCGTCAGCCCCGCGTCGCCTCAGCTCGAGCGCGACCGGTGGTAGTACCTCGGCGCCCACACGGCCAAGGGACTCTCTCCGGCTCGATTTGGCATCCGCCAGGTCGTGATCGCGGCGTGTGCGATTGGGAGACCCAGGAGCGCCCTTGGTTCGTCGTGGGTGTCGGTTAAGTACGCATCACCCCATTCGGAGGGTACATAGCGCATCGTGATCCGCCGATAGACGTCCCTCCACTGGTCGTCTTCGCCCAGCGGGTAGAGGGTTTGAATCACTCCCTGGATCACGACCTTTCGGCAGGGGCCCACCGCCTCGTCGACGGTGAAGCACACTCTCGGATCCCGCTGCAGGTTGAGGAACCAGCTCGACCTCTTGCGAGGCGTCACCATGAACACGTCGTTCTCAATGGCGAACCACGTCGGCACGACCCGAGGCATGCCGTCCGGGTCTTTGGTCCCGATGCGGACAAGGTGTCCAGGCTCGCGAAGGAAGTCATCGAGCTCTTCTCGTGTCATTCCGGGCATGCGAACCAACCTACTGGGCTGCGACGCGACCAGGCGGACTACGCCTTCGCAACAGCCGACCTTCGCTGATTTGCTCGACTGATGCCGAAGCGATCTCATGCGGCCAGATCCAACGCTGGCACCGCCGTCGGTGTTTCCGCTTGGGGTCCGGTCGTTCGGTTGCCACGCACCCCGCGCTGGACGACCGGACAGATGATCTTGGCAGCTGGCCACGTAACGTGGCTGGCATGATTGCCGCGTTCTCCATCACCCCAATCGGGGTCGGGGAGTCAGTGAGTTCCGAGGTTGCCGAGGCGGTGCGCATCGTCCGCGCCAGCGGGCTACCCAATGAAACCAACGCCATGTTCACCAATGTCGAAGGTGATTGGAGCGAAGTGATGGAGCTCATCGGCTCATGCGTCGCTGCCGTCTCGTCTCGGGTCGGCCGGGTGAGCGTCGTCATCAAGATCGATCATCGCCCAGGGGTCACTGGAGGCCTACAGAGCAAGATGGCCTCCGTAGAGGGGCAACTAGGCGAAGGCTGACTTCAACGGGAAGCTTGGCCAGTACCCGTTGTGACGCGAGATCGGAAGGTCACCCGCTAGCTGGGAGCCATTGGCGTCCGAGCACGGTCGAGCACATCGGCGAGGGGGAGCACCCTGCTCGACGCCGGGCCCCCGCCGGCTGCTGGCGGATCAGAGAGCGATCGAGGTCGAGAACGGCGCCGGGCTAGAGGCGAGCAGGAGCCGAGTTCCGTAATTGGCCTCCGGCTCCACTTCCCAGTGGTCGCCGCGGTCGATGGCGCCGGTCGCGGTGGACGGTTCGGGGACGACGAAGGCCAGGTGATGGAGTCGCCCAGCCCGGCCACCGAGCCACTTCTCGATGCGTCCGCCAACGGTCGGTTCGAGTAGGCGGAGACGGCCTTGTCCCCTCCAGCCGAGCTCGACCCACCGGAACGAGGGCCAGGTTCCCTCAGCGACGACGACACCGGCGAGCACGCGCTGGAAGAGGCGGAGGCCCTCCTCAAGTGACTGCACCGCGTGCGCCACGTACACCAGCTCCACCGGGGGAACCGATGGCGACCGGTCAGGATGTTGGTGGTGCTCGTGGGATTCGGCCAGCTGGATCACGATGCCGGGGGCCTGCTTGGGGTGGAGGAACGCCTCCTTCCAGTCTGGGTGGGTTGCGTCCACGGCCATCGGGCTGTATCCGGCCGCCTCCGCTGTCTCCAGCGCCAACAGCAAGTCCGGCACGGTGAATGTCAGATGGTGCGGTCCTGGTCCATTGCGGTCGAGAAAGCGACGCAGGAAGTCGTTCTCCTCGACGCGGTCGGGCTCGAGCATCTCCACGACCATGCCGTTGCCGTACTCGAGTTGGGACCAAAGAAAGCCAGGGGATCGTCCTCCCGCCAGAGTGAGTCCCCCGAGCTGGTCCGCATATCGCGTCTCGAGGACGGCTCGGGACTCCCCGGCCACCGCGACGTGATCGAAATTGGCGCCCGAAATCATGTGATCGATCCTGTCACGGACCGAGTCACTGGTCCCGGCCTCGGCCCGTTCACTGGGATCGTGGAAAACCTTCCGTGTTCGCCAGATGTCGGACAGCGATCAGACGATGTTCGGCCACAAGCGCGAGTTACGTCATGCTGCGGAACATCAGAGGTACGCCCTCGGTGTGCCGCTCCTCTCGAGGAATGTGAGCCGAGACGGCCATCAGATCGACCAGCGGCCCCAAAGGTCGGGAATGCTGAAACGCGGGCGTCCATCCAACTATTATCGTGCTCAGATGTTATCGTAGTACGAGTGGTTTCCCTGCCTGACGACGCTTACGCACGGCTGCTCGCCCTGCGCACTGGCTTGCGGCTGTTCGAAAGATGGAGTGCTGAGCAGGCACGGGCGGCGAGGCTAACCCCGGCACACCACCAGTTGCTCCTCGCCATACGGGGACATCGTGACCATGAGGGCCCAACCATCGGTGAGGTGGCCGACTATCTCCTTCTCCGGCATCACAGTGCCGTCGGTCTGGCTGACCGGGCCGAGTCCGCCGGGCTCGTTCGGAGGGTCCGGAGCGAGGAGGATCGTCGGGTCGTCCGGTTGCAGCTGACCGAGGAGGGGGCAGCGAGACTCGAGGCGCTCTCGGCACTGCATCTGGAAGAGCTCGAACGGCTGGAGTTCGATCTTCCCCGGGCGTGGCTGGGACTTGCGCCGGTCCAGAGGCCCCATGGGTTCCCAGGAACACCCGTGCATGCTGTCGGGAGACGATGATCGGCCCGCGAGCCTGACTCCGAGCCGAGGCGAATCGGGTTCTGGGAGCGGCAGGGCCACCAGTGATCCCTTCGCTTTGGATCCACGTGGTTCGGCATGATGAAGTGGGGACCACGAGATCCAACCTCGGGACTAGGGGGAGCGATGACCGATCTTCCGAGCTACGACGACCTGCCAGTCGCCCCGGAGGGCGGGCGGAGTGCCTGGGGGGTGTTCGGCCAGAATGACAACCTGGGGCTGATCAACCTGCTCACCCCCGAGCGGGTGGCCGACGCCGCTCGCCTGGTTCGCCGGGGAGCACTCTTTCCTCTGAACGCTCCGCTCAATGCCTTTGCTCCGACGATCGCCTCGGGCCGGGGTAATCCCCGCCACCATGTCCTGCACACGCGGGGAACGATGGGTTTCGACGACGTCTATGACAACTTCTTTCCGCAGGCGTCGAGCCAGTGGGACTCGCTAGGCCACGTCGGCTATGCCACGAACGCCTTTTACAACGGGGCCACGGAGGACGAAGTGGCCAGCGGGAGCCGCAACACCATCGACCACTGGGCTCGCCACGGCATCGCCGGGCGAGGAGTCGTGTTGGACCTGGTGCGGACCATGGCCGACGCCGGCCGGCCCTACGAGATCGGCTCGAGCGCGACGTTCGGCGTCGAGGACCTGGAGCTGGCTCGGCAGCGCTCCGGGGTCGAGTTCCGTCCCGGCGACATCCTCCTCCTCCACACCGGGTTCTGCGCCTGGTACATCGACCAGCCCACACCGGTCAGGGCTGGTGTCGTCCGCGCCATGACAACGCCTGGGATCGCCACGGGAGAGGAGATGTGCCGGTACCTGTGGGATGCGCACTTTGCCGCCGTCGCCTCGGACACCTTCGCCGTGGAGGCCTTCCCGCCCCCCTTCGGTCAACCTCCGCCCGGGGGCTTCCTGCACCGGATGCTGATCGGCCAGTTCGGGATGGCGCTCGGCGAGCTGTGGTGGACCGAGGATCTGGCAGCTGACTG
>JBEDUR010000183.1:0-5131 GCA_040414865.1 Acidimicrobiales bacterium | reverse complement strand
ATGGACCCGTCTCAGGAGTTCCCCAAAGGGCTCACCGACGACGCCCAGGCCGCCGACGTCGTGGTCACCATGGGCTGCGGGGACATCTGTCCCGTCTATCCCGGCAAGCGCTACCTGGACTGGGACCTACCCGACCCGGCCGGACTGCCAATCGAGGAAGTAGGGCCCATCGTGGATGACATTGACGGCCGCGTCCGAAATCTGCTCGTCCAGCTCGTTCCCCCGGCCACACCATGACCGGCATGACCATCCGACCCATGACGGCCACGGACTGGCCCGACGTGGCTGCCATCTACGTCGCTGGCATCGCCACCGGCAACGCCACTTTCGAGACCGAAGTACCCGACTGGGCACACTGGGACGCCGCACACCGAGACGATCTCCGCCTCGTCTGTACCGATGGCGACACAGTCATCGGGTGGGCCGCCACCAGCAACGTCTCCGACCGCTGCTGCTACGCCGGGGTGGTCGAGCACTCCGTCTATGTCCACCCCGACCGGCAGGGCCAGGGTGTCGGCCGCCGCATTCTCGAAGCGCTAATCGACGCCGCCACCGGGGCTGGCATCTGGACCATCCAGACCGGCATCTTCCCCGAGAACACTGCCAGCGTCGCCCTGCACCAGGCCTGCGGCTTCCGCATCGTCGGTACCCGCGAGCGCCTCGGCCAACTTCACGGCATCTGGCGCGACGTCCTGCTGCTCGAACGTCGGGCGCCGCTGTAGGGCATGTAGTCGCCGATCGGTCGACGACTGCCCTTCAGTCAAAAGAGCCGGGAGGCCATCTACAAGACGGCCAAGCTTCGAATCACGTACCACCCGGGGCTTAGGAAACAGCGACGCCCACTTCCCGTTCAACCGAGGTGGGCTAAAGGGAGCGTGTCGGAGGCGGGACTTGAACCCCCACGCCCTTGCGGGCACCAGCCCCTCAAGGTGTACATCCCGATTTCACTAGCAGGGCCAAAAATAGAAAGTCCTGACTATCGGCCGTCTCTGTCCGAGTCCATCCGGGCCAGTGACGAACTCGATTCCGGATTCTACGAAAGACCCGGCATCGTCCTGATGACGACGGGGATGGCCTAGTGAACCCGAAGTCGACCTACGTGAGCGGCCTCAGTCGGGGCCTACAGCCACGAACTCGCCACAGCACACCGACCGCGGCGAAAGCAGCCGCGGCGAAGGCGTCTCGGTCGAAATACGGCATCGCCAACACGCCGCAGCCGCCGAAGCGGAATCAGCGAAGTGGCCGGCCGCCGGGTCGCTACATGCCCTGCGTCCACTGACGCACACCGAGGCCGGGCGTCGGGTCGGGTTTAGCTAGCAGGGACCGAGCCTTCCCACCACGGTCCGGTCAGAATCCGTGGTGACGACAAGACCGACACCTTCGGCCTCGCCAGGCCGGAAGAACCTGAGGGAACTCTGGATCGCCTGTCCATGACTGTCGGTGGAGAACGCCGCGATCAGGTAGCCCCGTGCATCGTTGTTTCGCCAGTCGAGACCAACCAACGCCTGGTTCGGCAATTTGGTGAGATGAAGATCCAGCCGGGCTGCTGAGCCGGTCACCTTGTACACGATGCCGCCAGTAAGAGGCGGCTCGGCGCAGAAGGACTCCGTTTGGGGATACCCGGATTCGACAGCGACCGTCTGATTGAGCGGAGGGGTTCCGACGGTTGGGGTGGTGTGCTTGGCCGTTGGCGAGCCACCGCTACAAGCGGCGAGGCTCACGACTAGGAGTGACAGGAGAGCCCAGAACCGACAAACCACCGCCATATCTTGACACCGGGTCGGACGCAGAAGATGAGCCTGGCCGGTTAGGTTCCCCCAGGCAATCTGGCCCACCGACGAACGTCGAGGGTCGAGCGTCGGGTCGTTCAGCTCCTCGGCCCCGGCGCACGGCCGGTCAGCCCTCGTTGCAAATCGGAATCCGGCATTACGGGCGGATAGCCGTCAAGGTCAAGCAGATGCCTTACGGATTGCCTCTACGGGACCGGTACAGGTCGCGAAGGAGGCTGATCTCAGCCCCGTGATGGATGAACTCCCGGTGCTGGTGCAGCAAGTGGTGGATGAAGGGGTCGGCAGCGCCTAGTCGCATGGTTGGAGCGTCGACACCCATGGCCGTCTCCCCCAGTGGCCGCCATAGGTCCTGATCGGTTAGGGCCTGAACCGCTGATCGCCACCGGTCCCACCAGTGATCCAGAAAGGAGACCGCCTCGTCTGCTCTGTCCGGAAACGCCAAGGCGTACGACTTGGCCTGGCAATCAGCGTCGCCTTCCATGCCCATTGCGCAGTTGGCCATCGCTGGGCAGCTCAGGTGGCAGAGCCGCCAGGCGATGGTCGTGAACGGTGGAACTTCCTCGCCGCGGCTCCCCGGCGGCCATTCGTATCGGTACAGCCCATCCTGTCCGGCGTGCAACGTCCAGCACTCAGGTGCAGGCTCCCACCACATCTCGCCGTCCGAGAGACCGTCCAACCGGCGGCGGAACAGCGCGTTCCACCACCAATCGACCTGGGTGAGGACTGCATTCCGAACCGGCTCATCCATGGTGTCAGCCTGGCACGGGCGGGCCTCGAAATCAGCGGATTAGCCCCTTGACCAGGGTGTCGGAGGGGGGACTTGAACCCCCACGCCCTTGCGGGCACCAGCCCCTCAAGCTGGCGCGTCTGCCTATTCCGCCACTCCGACCAGACCACGTTGTGAATTGGGGTCGTTTGGCGACTCTAGTCCGACGGATGAGGTCCCTTTAGGAGCTCTTATCCGAGGCTCCGGGCAGCGTAGGCGTCCCGCTGTAGGAGCTGGGCTCGCTAACCAGCCTCGCCCAATCGGTGACCGGCGACAACAAGCCAGGTGCGTAGGGCCCCGGGGTGATGCCGGTCAGCGAGGCCGACCAGGCGAGGACCGTTGGCTCGGCGAACAGGGGCAGGGCCACCATGTGGGCCCACAGCTGAGCGTCGATCTCGGCGTAGATCGGCTGAGCGGTGACCGGGTCGAGCTTGGTCGCCGCTTTGGTGAACAGGTCGTCCACGCTTTGGGAGACATAGCCGCTCCAGTCCTGCGCCCCGGTGTTCCCGGGCAGGTCAAGCAGGGGTGTGTACCAGGCGCTGGTCCTGGTCGGAAATGGGGTCGTGTGGAGGGGGATGAGAGCCAGGTCGGCCCGGCCGGCGGTCAGGTTTTCACCGGCAGCTTGGGCGCTCGCGGCCGGGATCGTGCTCACGGTGAACCCCTGGGCACGAAGCTGGGCCACCAGGAGGGCTGCCGTTGGGATCGCCCATCCGTCGCTGTCGTCGACCGTGAGTCGGAGCATGAGGGGATGGCCGGACAGGTCCACCCACTCCCCGGCCAGGTTGCGCTCGTAGCCGGCGGTGGCGAGCACCCGGGCCTCCTTGGCCGGGTTGCTTTGGGCCGGAAAGGTCGCTGGGGAGATAGTGGTGCTCGTGCTCGGCACGGCCGAGGTTGTAGTGGTGGTCGAGTTGGCCGGGAGTGGTGTCGGGGTGGCGGGGTAGGCGGCCTCCCCCTGGGCGTACAGGTGGCTCGTCGCCGGAGCGATCGCGACGTCGGCCCAGCTGGCTACTTTGTCCGTCAGGTCCTGCCGATTGATGGCGTACGCGATGCCCTCTCGCATCGTCGCGCTCCCGGTCGTCGTCCCGGTCGTCGCGAACTCGAGCTCCAAGAAGGTGTTGGAGATGGCCATGGAGCTCTTCACCGAGGGCATGGCCGTGATGTCCTGGAGGAAGGTCGGGTCGAAGTAGCTCGGCGCCGCGACGTCGATCGAGTGGTGGTACATCCAGCGGGCCAACTGCGCTGGGCCGGCGGCCACCCGGATCACGATCTTGGCCACCTTGGGCGGTTCGCCCCACCAGTGCGGGTTCTTGACCAGGGTGACCACCGAGCTGCTCGCCGAGGCGATCTCGTAAGGGCCGCCCGACAGGTCGATCGAGGGAGTCACCGTGGTGCAGGGTGGGCTCCACCCCGTCTGTTCCAGCACGTGTGCCGGGAGCAGGTCTGAGAACAGGCTCTGCCAGTCGGCGAAGGGGGTGCCGAACACCACGGTCAGGGTCCGGCCCTGATCCGACTTGGTCATGGTGGAGATGTCGTCGTAGCCGGCCGTGCTGGCCACATTGGCGTCCCCCCCGGTCTCGGCGAGGGGGACAGCACGCTGATGCTGCCAGGCATAGATGAAGTCGTCAGCGGTGATCGGCGTGCCGTCGGACCACTTCGCCTTGGGGTTGATCGTGTAGACCACCGTCTCGGGCGAGGTCGACTGCAGCTCGGCTTGGTCGATGAGTGCCGAGTCGTATTGGGCCTCGCCGGCGGCGTTGATCACAAAAGCGCTGGGGAGCACCGCCGAGAGGACCAGCTGGTCGGCGACGGTGTCGCCCGACGCGGTGTTGGGGTTACACCCGCTCGGCGCCTGGTCGACTCCGACGGTGACCGTCCCTCCGACGGCTGGGACGGCGGTGACCGGCGGTGCCTTGGCCGCTGACGACCCGCCGCAGCCGGCCAAGGCACCGGTGAGGGCCATCGCCACCGACCCGAGGGCCACCCGACGCCGCCCGGCGGGTCGGCGTCCCCGGTGGCTCACTGCAATCGAAGATCCAAGGTGAGCGAGGTGAGGGCGAACACGATGGCGACCGTGACCGTGATCCGGTCCAGGTTCTTCTCGACAACAGTCGAGCCCGAGGCGGCCGCGCCAACGCTGCCGCCGAACATGTCCGAGAGCCCGCCGCCCTTGCCGCTGTGCATGAGGATCAGGAACACGAGCGCAAGGGCCGAGATGATCTCGATGACCACGTACACCACGGTCAGCACAGCAGACTCCTTGGGGAAGATCGCGACCGCAAACCTGCGATCGTGCTTCAGCCAGCAGGAGAACGGTAGCAGCCGGCGACCGCCCGGATAACCTCGGCAAACTCGGTCGCCTTGAGGCTCGCCCCCCCGACCAGGAGCCCGTCGACGTCGGGCTCGGAAACGAAGTCGGCGGCGTTCTCGGCGGTCACCGAGCCCCCGTATTGAATCCGCACCCCCGCTCCGGCCTCTGGCCCCCCAGCCGCGCTGACCAGCGAGCGGATGTAGGCGGCGGCGTCGGAGGCGTCGACGTGGGTCGCAGCCCGGCCAGTGCCGATGGCCCAGATGGGCT
>JBEDUR010000182.1:0-3802 GCA_040414865.1 Acidimicrobiales bacterium | reverse complement strand
ATCCGGCGGTCGGCCCACGAGAGGATGGCATCGCGAACGCCGTAGGTGATCTGGTTGAGACCACGTGGGAAATAGAGCAGTACGACCAGCAAACCGAGGCTCGACGACAGCAGTCCGACGAGCTGGTTGTTGGGCGCGATGGCTGGGATCCCGATGACGAAGATGGCGCCGATCACGGCGCCGGAGACGGAGCCCATGCCTCCGATCACGACCATGGCCACGAGGTTGAGGGAGTCGTTGACCAGAAAGAAGTTCTCGGTGAACGCGATATTGGCGAAGGCTCCGGCGAGCAAGGCCCCGCCCAGTCCGGCGAGCCCTCCAGCCAGGGAGAAGGCCTGCAGCTTCACTCGCACCGGCGGCACGCTGTACGCCGCGGCCGCTGTCTCGTTGTCCCGCACCGCCTTGATCCGCCGACCCACCCCGCTGTCCCGCAAACGGCTCAACACGAGGACCACGATGGCCAGCACGACGAGGACGACGTAGTAATAGGCCCGTTGTCCGGGGAAATTGATGAACCACAACCTCCCCGGAGGAAAGGGGACGTTCGCGCCGTCGGGTGAGTCACTCGAGAAGAACGGCAGGAAGTAGAAGTACTGCTGGGCGGTCAGTGCGAACACGAACGTCACCACCGCGAGGTACAGCCCGCGCACCCGAAGCGATCCGATACCGATGCCCAACGCGAGGAGGGCGGAGGCAAGCGTGGTCGTGAGGATGGCCACCCAGAAAGGGACGCCCTCGGTGACCAGCCGGGCGGCGAAGAGGGCCGCAAGCCCGGCAAAGGCCATCTGACCCAGCGACAGCTGCCCGAGCCAGCCAGTCAACACCGTCAGCGAGGACGCGCAGATGGCGAAGGCGAGCACGGCCGTATAGAGCTGCTGGCGGGACGGCTCGGTGACCACGATGGGCAGGAGCACCGCCAGCAGGCCCAACAACAAGATGCCGCCCTTGTCGATGTTGCGCGCCCACCAAATGGAGCGCAGCCGTTCGGGGATCGGATTAGCCCGCGGACTGAACGCGAAGACCTGTTCCTCTCCGCCTTCCCGCCTGGCGAAGCTCACCGCGACGAACACGGCAACGAACAACAGGAGGTCCGTGATCCCGGGCACAGCCAGGAAGTTGTACGTGAGCATGCTCTGGAGCACGCCGATGACGACGGCGGCGATCACGGCGACCCGGAACGAGCGCATGCCGGCGATGACCGCGGCAGCAAGCGCCTCCGAGAGCGTCTGAGGCCCGAGGGTGGCGAGCCCGGCGGCAGTGGAGGACTCTCCCGCGATCAGCACGACGGAGAGGGTCGAGAGACCGGCCGCCAGCGCCCACACCATGGTGGAGACCAGCTTCGGCGAGATGCCCGAGAGTCGGGCGAGCGGAGGATTCGAGGCGCATGCCTTGACCGTCTTCCCGATCATGGTGCGATCCAAGAACCACATGAGGAGGAGCACACTCACGGGGACGAGGATCAGCACGCCCAGGTCGGCACCCCGGACGTTGACGCCTGCCAACGTCCACGTGCCGTTGAATGCCGTCGGGAAATGCGCGCTCGAGTCAGACGGTTGGGGGATCTTGATAGAGATCGCCTGCGCCAGTCCGGCGATGCCGATGGTCGCCACCAATACGACCACTCGCGGTGCGTTCTTCAGGCGCCGGATGACTGTCACCTCCACGGCAGCCCCGAAGCTGAGGCCGATCAGCAGGGCGATGACCAGCGCGACCCAGAACGGCACGTTGTACTGAAGTACAAGGAGCGAGAGCGTCACGGCGCCGATGACTCCCATGTTGCCGACGGCGAAGTTGATGATTCTGGTGGCCCGGTAAACGAGGACTACGCCCACGGCGATGACTGCGATAGCGAGACCCTGGACGACGCCGTCGAAGACGATCTGTGAGTTGACCCCAGCGACGGCCAACATCACACCGGCACCTCGCCACCCAGGAAGACGGCTCGGGCCAGGTCGTCACGCTCCATGAGGTCGGCGATCGCACCTTCGAAGCGGACCTGTCCCTTCTCCATGAATACGCCGCGGTCGGCGATGGCGGCGGCAACGTTGAGGGACTGCTCGACGATGATCATCGTGACGCCCTCCCGCTTGAGCCGCCCAACGACCTCAATGAGCTCCTGGACGACGATCGGCGCGAGGCCCAAGGAGAGCTCGTCGATCATCAGCACTTCGGGGTCGTGCAGCAAGGCGATGGCCAGTGCCAACATCTGCTGCTCGCCTCCCGACAGGGTGTCGGCCCGGCGCCCCTTGGCCTCTTGGAGCGCAGGAAAGAGCCCGAGCACCCGCTCCATGCGGCGACGAAGCTCGGCCCGGTCTCGCCGGTAGACGAAGCCACCCATCTCGAGGTTCTCCATGATGGTCATCTCGCCGAACACGCCGCGACCACCGGGCAACAAGTGGATGCCGAGTCGCGATCGCTGCTCGGGGGTGGCGTAGGTCACGGTGCGCCCGTTCAAGCGCACCACACCGCGGTCGGAGGTCACGAGCCCGCCCGCGACACGCAAGGCGGTCGACTTCCCAGCGCCGTTCGTGCCGAGCAGTGCCAGCACCTCGCCACGGCGCACCTCGAAGCCGACCCCAAAGAGCACCTGGACCTGCCCGTAGCTGAAGTCGACGTTGTTGAGCTGCAGGACGGGAATGGACGCCGGGTCCTGGGACCGGCGCCGGTGCTCCTCCATCTCCTCCTGGAGCTCCACGACGACGAGCGAGAGGTCGTTGCGGATGAAGCGCGAGCCGCGGAGGATCATGTAGGCGCCGACGAGGGTGGTGGGAATAATCACGATGAGGACCGCGGCGCGTGGTCCGAATGCTTGGTCCAGGGCGGCCGAGAGGACCGCGCCGCCCGTGGCGCCGAAGAAGAAGAGGTAGATGGCCCCCACCGCGCCGGTGAGGCCCCGCAGATGGTACGGCGCGACGGAGGTCAAGACGGGTCCCACCATGGAGAACGCGCTCAATGTCAGCACCGTCACCAGCACGCTGAACACCGCCCAGAGCACGGCGTTCGGCATGAAGTACTGAATGGGTACGAGGACAGCGACGGGCAGGATCACCTTCCCGATCAGGGCCAGCGCCTGGGAGGGGTCGCGGCGGTACAGGCGGTCGTAATAGCGCCCCACGAACGGCAGCGCGACGAGGACCCCGAGGCTGCCGATGGTGCCGATGAGGCCACGGCGGAAGGCATTGAGGCCGTACTCCTGCTTGAGGAACAGATTGCCTAGAACGGGCACCGTGAAGAGCCCGAATCCCATCGCCGAGAACGCGATGAGGCACATCTTCATGGTGCGGATCTTCATAATGCGAGCGAAGGCCGCCTCGAGTGACGGCGGCACGGGCTGCGTGTCCCCGACGACTTCGCCCAGCACGTCGAGCTTCTCGTGCTGGCCTCGGGGCGGCTCGCGCAGACGGAAGGCGATCGCAGCGACGAGCACGATCGGCACGGCCAGGATGTAGAACGCCCAGCGCCAACCGTTGGCCCCGCCTACCGCGCTCGCGATAGAACCCGCCAGGATGGGGCTGAGCGCGGTGGCGATCCCGGTCGCCACGCCCATGGCGGCAAAAATGCGCCCGCGCAGGCTGATCGGGTAGGTGTCGGCAAGCAACGAGCCGTGGACCGTCTGGGTGGAGGCCTGTGACACACCCGCCCCGAAGCGGGCAAGGAAGAACAGGAAGATGTTCGTGGCCAGCCCCGAGAGGAAGACCATGGCGCCGAAAAAGAACGTGGCGAAGCCGATGATCGGTGCTCGCCGGAACCGGTCGGCCAACCACCCCATCGGGAGGATACCGAGCACGAGGAACGCTCCGGA
>JBEDUR010000181.1:0-3506 GCA_040414865.1 Acidimicrobiales bacterium | reverse complement strand
GCGTCACCACCACCCGGCGTCCGCGGCCGCCCGCCTGTTTGAGCACTTGGAGCGCAGCCAGGGCTCCGGCGGGGTTCGAGTTGAAGGTGTCATCGACAACGCAAACCCCGCTGGCAGCGGTAGCGACCGCGGCGCGGTGAGCGACCGTCGGAAGGTTGGAGATCCGACCTCGCAACTGCCCCGGAGGGACCCCCAACTGACTGGACACCGCGAGAGCACAAGCGAGGTTCGTTGGGTGCACCCCTGGACCGACCGTGACGGTGCCCAAGGACTTGCCCGCTATGACGACCTCAAAACCGTCGATACCCGCTCCGACAAAGACATCGGCTTGACGATCCCGGCTCGAACATCCGACGACTACGGGCGCGTCCTCCCTGACCGCAAGCCTTCCGGCGAGCTTGGCCAAACGCTCATCGTCGACGTTGAGCACGATGGTCGAGGCCGTCTCGGCAATCTCCGACTTCGCCTCGACGATGGCGTCCTCGGACCCGAAGCGCTCCAGATGGACTGGGCCGATCGCAGTGATCACTGCGATCTCCGGAGGGCACCAGCGGCAAAGCTCGGCGATCTCACCTCGGCCGTAGGTACCCATCTCGGCCACGAAGACCTCGGTCCCCGCTACCAGGTGCTCATTCACCGCCCGGGCGAGCCCAGCCCGGTTGTTGAAAGAGGCCGGGCTGGCCACGACTCGGCGGCTCGCCCCGACCAAATGGGCGACGTAGTTCTTGGTCGAGGTCTTTCCGTACGAGCCGGTGATGCCGACGATGGCGGGGTTGACCGATTGAAGCCGCTGCGCCGCCCGTACGACATGGCGTGACGCGAGCCAACGTTCGAGGGGCTCGTTCAGAGCCGCAGCGGCATCCACCGCCGCCGGGGCGAGGATGACTCCGAGGGCGGCGAAGAATGCGACTCGACCTTCCACTACCCCGAGGACGCCGATGGCCGCCTCGATCGCGACCCACGTGGCGGCGAGGGTCTTGAGTCGCCGGGTGAGAGTGAGCCGGGAAGTCCGACCCCGCACCGAGAGGCCCAGAGGTGCGATCGAAGCGATGGCGGCGGTTCCCAGAGCGACGAGCGGGAACGGCCACGCCACGACGGTGCACACCAGGGCGACGAGGAACAGGGGGGCGTTCTCGTGCACGTGCAGCCACCAGCGCATGGCGAACCGGGAGACCGAACCGGCGAGATAGTGCTCACGCTGGGCGATCCGCAACCAGCGTGGCCCGGCCGGCAGGAGGGCGACCCAGCAGCAGGCCGCCGCCACCCACTCAGCGGCAGAAATTGAGCTCACGACGTGATCGGGCCTGGATAGGCGGCAAGCTGCTCGAGCACCGCCGAACGCAGAGCCTCTGGCGCCGACGTCGGGGTCAAATGGCCGACGCCCGGTACGGCGATCACCCGGGCATCCCCGCCGAGGCGCTCGGCCACCGATTGCGCGACCCCCAACGGGACCACGTCGTCGTCGGCGCCCCAGACCAGGTCGACGGGGCAACGGATGGCCGCGATCGCCTCGTCGTAACGCTCGTTCACCACCCCGACCAGGACGTCGCGCATGATCCCCTCGGCCGCTCGGTAGTCGGAGGAGCCGAACCGCTGGCGCAGCGTCTCCATCCGCTCCGCGGACACCAACCCGTGCCGGGCCAGTCCTCGAGCTGCGCGAAAGCGGAGGGCCGGACGGCGGCCCGACCCGGTGCGTACGAGGGGGACCCCACTCAAAACCAGGCCGGCTACGGATTCGGGCCTCTGCGCGGCCAGTTGGACGGCGACGCGGCCGCCGAAGGAGTGCCCGAGGACCACTACCGGCGTCGCCATCTCGGCCAGGATCTCGGCAACCAGCTCTGCGTATTGTCTGCTGCTCCAGGCCTGGGGGGGCGGCGGCGCAGCACCGAACCCCGGCAGATCGAGCGCGATCGAGTCCAGAGGCTCGCCACCGGCGGGGTGGAGGACGCCGTCGAAGTCCCGGTGCGAGCGGGCCCAGCCGTGCAGGGCGAGCAGCCTCGGCGTCGCCGTTCCCACCCGCTCCCCGACGAGCCGACCTCGAGCGAAGGACCCAAGCACCGGCTCAGGCCCCGACGGGCGCGCCTGGGCGACCCGTTGGTCCTTCGTCAGGATCAACGCGGGTCCCCGATCGAACGCGCTGGCACGGATGGTGCATCGGACTGCCTCGCCGGCCACGATACCCAGAGGTCCTGGCCGACCTGGGCGAACCCCGGGGATCCGGTCCGATCGGGAGCGCCCATCGGTGCTGGCCGGTCGCACCCCCTGGATACCGTGGCCCGACGATGGCTGCTCCGGCCCGATCCTCCGGCATCCTCACCCCCACGATGACCGCGGCCCAGCGCGAGGCCGTGCTCGCCGACGACCCGGTGGTCTGCGTCGTGGCCTCGGCCGGGGCGGGCAAGACCGGCGTGCTGACCGCCCGAGTCGCCCGGCGCGTCAACGACGGGACCGCCCGAGCGGAATTGACCGCGGTGTGCACATTCAGTCGGAAGGCCGCCCAAGAGCTCGCACTCCGGCTCTACCGGCTGGGGGTGCACCACAGCACGGTGGGAACGATCCACCGGCTCGCACTCCGGATCCTCTCCGACCAGAATGACCGCGACGGCCGCCCCAAGCCCACCGTGCTCGGCAACCGCTACCTCCTCCTCGAGACCGTCGTCTCGACCCGATCCTCCCTTCACGTCAGTACCGACCAGCTGGAGACCGAGATCGGCTGGGCCAAGGCACAGATGCTCACACCCGAGGACTACCCGGCCGCGGTGCGGGGAGCACAGCGCAAGGTGAAGATCCCGATCGAGCTGACTGCCGAACTGTTCGCCGCCTACGAACACGAGCGGCGGCGCCGGTCCTGGCTCGACCTCGACGACCTCCTCGTTGAGAGCGCCACGGCGATCGAGACGGACTGTGGCCTCGCCGAGGCGGTGCGGTGGCGGCTCCGACACGTGTTCGTGGACGAGATGCAAGATGTCAACGCGGCCCAGTTCCGGCTGTTGAGGGCGGTCGTCGGACCCGACCCCGATCTCTTCGTCGTCGGCGACCCGAACCAGAGCGTCTATGGCTGGAACGGGGCCGATCCGGGCCTGATCGACGCGATGGCAGATGTGTTCGACCGGATACGGGTGATCCGGCTGGACGACAACCACCGCTCGGCTCCAGCCATCGTGACGCTGGCCGAGGCCGTCCTCGGCGAAGGATCGCGTCGTCTCCGCTGCAGCCGACCGGACGGAACACTGCCCGTGCTGTCGGTCCACGACAACGACGAGGACGAGGCCAGCTGGGTCGCCCACCAGGCATGGCTGGCGCACCGACCGGGCCGGCGCTGGTCGCATGTGGCCGTCCTCGCCCGAACGAATGCCCAGCTCGAGCTCGTCGGCCGGAGTCTTTTGGACCGACGCATTCCGGTCACATTTGCCGGCGGCGACCTCGCTCCGGCGAGCGACCTCGGCCCGCTCCGGACCGACGCCACCGTGGGATCGTCCGAAGACGAAGGGCCCAAGCCCGAGGGG
>JBEDUR010000180.1:0-36512 GCA_040414865.1 Acidimicrobiales bacterium | reverse complement strand
CCTGACCGAGGTGGTTCTCCCAGCCCGCAATGGGCCTGACCTGGACGACGTGCCCCAGGAGGTGCGTGACGCCCTGACCTTCCACTTGGCTGAGCGAGTGGAGGATGTCTTGGGCGTGGCCCTTGGGCGGTGGCCGGCGGGCGCCGGCCTCGACTCGTCGGCGTCGGCCGGCGGCCCCGGACTGGCCGAGGTGGCCTGAACAGCGATCGTGTTCCGGAGACCGGGCTGGGGAGGTTTCGGCCCGGCCGCCGAAGTCGACCTGGACCGGCTTGTTCGAGCCGACGACGCCCCTGTACGGACGGGTGGACTGTCGCTGCGGCCGTTCTGATCCGAGCGTCGTCCGTCCCTCCCCGGTCGGGCGACCCGATCGACCGCTTGGTGGTCCCAACGGGGGGTGGCGTCGGTATGCTCCGGGCATGGTCGTACGAGCGACATTTCGGGGGACGCTGATCGCCGAGAGTGACGACACCGTCATCGTCGAGGGCAACCACTACTTCCCACGCGACTCAGTTCGTCCCGAGCACCTGGCACCAAGTGACACGCACACCACCTGCGGGTGGAAGGGCGTGGCGAGCTACCACCACGTCGTGGTCGACGGAGAGAGAGCGACCGACGCCGCGTGGTTCTACCCTGAGCCCAAGGAGGCGGCCATGGAGATCAAGGATCATGTCGCCTTCTGGCGGGGTGTCGTCGTCGAGTGACGATCGGGCGGCAGGAGGCGCTCAGGCCAGCCCGACTGGAGGACCGGTGTCCATGAGATTGTTCCCAGCACGAAAGACCGAGATGGTGAACCCGACTGACGCCCTCGCGGGCCGGCCAAACCCCATTACCCGACCGGGGAAGCACCTCGTGCTCGGCACCCCAATTGCTCCACCTTTCCCCGAAGGCCTCGAACAGGCGATGTTCGCGATGGGTTGCTTCTGGGGGGCCGAACGGCGGTTCTGGCAGCTCAAAGGGGTGTACACCACGGCGGTGGGGTACTCGGGCGGCTACACCCCGAATCCGACCTACGAGGAGGTGTGCAGCGGCCGAACCGGCCATGCCGAGGCCGTCCTTGTCGTCTACGACCCGTCCAAGGTCAGCTATCGCCAGCTGCTTTCGGAGTTCTTCGAGAGCCACGACCCCACCCAGGGAATGCGACAGGGCAACGACATCGGCACCCAGTACCGTTCGGCCATCTACGTGGCGTCGAGCGAGCAGGCCGCGGCTGCGGCTGAAACACGCGACACCTTCCAGGCGCGCCTGCGTGGTGCGGGTCTCGGCGCGATCACCACCGAAATCGCAGGGGCCGGTCCCTTTTACTACGCCGAGGACTACCACCAGCAATACCTTGCTGCGAACCCCAACGGGTACTGCGGCCTCGGCGGGACCGGTGT
Organism: Acidimicrobiales bacterium; assembly: GCA_040414865.1. GTDB lineage: Bacteria > Actinomycetota > Acidimicrobiia > Acidimicrobiales > RAAP-2 > Palsa-461. Next base: position 35,136 of record JBEDUR010000180.1, on the reverse strand, counting down.
CACCTGCCCCGTCGGGACGGGGGTCACAACATCGGAGCAGTCGCAGGAGAGCTGAGCGACGAGGTCCACGGGCTGCGTCGTCGCCGAACAGAGGCGAGCATGAGCCGCACAGCGCTCTGCTCGACCGGGATCACTCGGTCACGCGGGGGCTGACCGGTAGGCGACCATCACCACGATGGGGACCTACGCGTGCGGGTCATCCAGAACACTGGCTGGTTGGGGCCGCGTCGGGAGCCGTCGTCTGCGGAACACCATTGACCGCGACCGGGCGGTTTCGGCCCGCCAGACCTTGGAGGAGAGTGTCCACCCTGGCCAGAGGCCGGTGTTCATTGCATCGCCAGCTGGAGTGAGACGGGGCCAAGCGTTGAGGCTTTGGTCCCTGTCGGTAACCAGGATGGCCCAATTAGCCAGATGACCCAATTAGTGCCCTAGTTAGTCCAATTAGTTCCAATTAGTAAGGACAAAGTGACGTGCCCCGTCCCCGACGCCGGTCCGCGCCGAAGGGCCACACGGAGGTTGCCCGCCATGGCTTGGTCTCGGGCGGCCAGGGATCTGGCTACGGAGTGCCCCGGCCTCCGGCCCGGGGAGAGGGCCGATCGTCGCTCCGGCCCCGAACCCGAAGCCGGCCCGCACGAGCAGGAGATTCGCCTCACGACTCCGCTCCGACGGGCTGTCCCTCTCCGTCACGAGGACCCCCTTCGCCGTGGCGGACGCCCGCGAGCAGCCGCACCCGCCGGCCTCGAGTACCGCCGCTCCAGGGGCCGCCTGGGAAATGCCGCTCATCTCGGCCAGCATGAGCGGATGCTTGGTAGGCAAACGCTCGGTCAGCCGCGGGCGCATCTGCCTCCATCGAGCTCGCGATACTGCATAGGTCGGTCCCAGGCTTGGTCACGTTGTGATCGACGAGGCTCGAGCGTCAAGCCGCGACCCGAGCCGGTCCGCTGGTCGTTCGTTCGATGGCGAGGAGACGAGGCTTGATAGACAGACTGTTCCGGGCGCTGGGACGCGGCGTCGTCCGGTATCGCTGGCTGATCGTTGTCGTGTGGTTGGTCGGGACCGGCGCAGCCAGCCGGGCCCTGCCGAGCCTGGCCAGCCAGGTCAACGACAACAACAGCGCCTTCTTGCCGGCAAGCGCGCCTTCCGTTCAGGCAGCCAAGTTGGCCGAGCCGCTGACGGGGCCGGCAAACCAGGCGCTTGTCCAGGTAGTGGCGGAGTCCAAGCACGGGCCCTTGCGCGCTTCGGACCAGTCGGCTCTCGAGTCGATGGCGTCGGAACTGCGAATGGTGCAAAGCGTCGACCTGGTCCAGTTCGCCGGAGTCTCGCCCGACGCCCAGGCGGCGCAGATCGTCGTGCTCTCCAAACGTTCGCCCAATGACATCGAAGGGGACAAGAAGCTCATCAACGAGATGACGCTGGTGACTGACAAGTTCCAGTCCGATTCCTTACAGATCCACCTCGCTGGGTCCGTGGCGACCCAGGTGGCCAACAACAAACAGTCTCAGTCAGAGGGCAAGCAAACCCAGACGATCTCGTTGCTTTTGATCATCGTCTTGCTGCTGCTCATCTTCCGTTCAATCCTGGCGCCCCTGCTCACCCTGTTCCCGGCGGCGGTCGTGCTGGTGCTGTCCCAGTACCTGATCGGAGGGCTCGGCTCAGTGGGCCTCAAGATCTCCTCCATCACCCAGCTGCTGCTCATCGTCCTCGTGCTCGGCGCCGGCACCGACTACGGGCTCTTCCTGGTCTTCCGGGTCCGCGAGGAAATGGAGGCCGGCCGATCCGCGCACCAGGCGGTCGAGGTCGCCGTGTCCAGAGTTGGTGAGTCGATCACCGGGTCGGCGTCGACCGTGATCTTGGCTCTCCTCAGTCTCTCTCTGGCCGACTTCGGCCTGTACAAGGACCTCGGCCCGCCGCTGGCCATCGGCATTGCTGTCATGCTGTTGGCCGGTCTCACGTTGCTTCCGGCACTGCTCGCCATCGCGGGGCGGGCCACGTTCTGGCCGTCCCCACTGAGGCCACGCGAGCAGCAGGCCGGTACTTGGGGCCGGATTGCCGCTCGTCTCATCCGGCGTCCCGCACTCTCGCTCGGCATTGGGATCGCGGTGTTCGGGGCACTGGCGGTGGCGGTCATCGGCTACAAGCCCGGTGGCTTTGGCGGCAATCTCAGCGCACCACCTGGATCGAGCGCGGCGATCGGGAACGCGGCGCTGCGCCAGCACTTCCCCGAGGCGAGCCAGAACCCGACCAACTTGATCATGACGCTGCCGGAATCGGTTTGGAACGATACCGCCCCTCTTGGGCAGGCGACGCGATCGCTTGAGGGGAGCCGCCAGTTCACCACCATTACCGGGCCGCTCGACCCCAATGGGACGGTGATCTCGCCCGAGGAGCTGGTGTCGCTTCACGAAACGTTGGGGCCCCCGTTGGCTCTACCGAACTCCGAACCCGCGGGCACCAATGTGCCAGCCGCGCTGTACAACGCCTACCGGGCGACGGCACGCTACATCTCGAGCACCGGCACCACCATCCAATGGGAGGTCGGGCTGACGGCGGGCGATCCGACAACCACGGCGGCCATCAACGCGGTCCCGGAGATCAGGGCGACCTTCGCCAGCATCGCCCACGATGTTCACGCCACGGCAAGCGGGGTCGCCGGAGAGGCGCCGGCCCTCAACGATGTGAGCACGACCTCCAATGGCGACCTGAAGCGCATCATCCCGATCGCCGTGGTGGTCATCGGGATCATTCTCGGCCTTGTGCTACGAAGCCTCGTGGCACCGCTCTACTTGCTGGCGAGTGTCGTCATTTCTTACCTGGCCTCGCTCGGGCTGTCGGTGATCGTCTTCATCTTCTTCGCCGACCAGGGCGGGCTCACCTTCATCCTGCCGTTCCTCATGTTCATCTTTCTCCTCGCCCTCGGCGAGGACTACAACATCCTCGTCATGTCCCGGATCCGGGAGGAGGCACGCCGGCTGCCGCTCCGCCAGGCGGTGGTGCGGGCGGTCGGCGCGACCGGGTCCACCGTCACCTCTGCCGGGCTCGTCCTCGCGGGGACCTTCGCCGTCTTCGGGCTGGTCTCCGCCCGCCAGCCGGGCGGCAGCTCGATCGAGGCGGTGGGGTTCGGCCTGGCCGTGGGGATCCTCCTGGACACCTTCGTGGTCAGGACGGTTCTTGTTCCCTCGACGGTCATCCTGTTCGGCCGGTTCAACTGGTGGCCGGCCGCCATGGGCCGCAAGCAGGTGCCTCCACCGACCCCGTCAGCTGAGGATGGGCAAAAGGTGGCACGATCGGCCCCAGCGATCCGAGGCTGAGATCGGGAGGCGCCCATGGCGATGCCACAACAGCCGGACGAGTCCTCGGCAAGTCCGAAGTCGCGCAGTCGGCGCCGCACCCTCTGGCTCGTGGCCACCGGCGTGCTCTTGGCCCTCGGGATCTGGTTCGCCCTGGCCAACACCCGGGAGGTGGCAATCCAGTTCTGGGTTGTGACCACACGTACCTCGGTGGTCAGCGCGTTGGCCATCGCCGCGGCCCTCGGTTTCGGGATCGGGTTCCTCGTCGCCCGTCGGTCCCGACGCGGACCGGGTGGCAGTCGAGCCGGGCGTGCGGCGAAACGGACGGCGCCGCCGTAGACTCGCACCTGGTGAGGTCGCCTGAGGGTGCGGCGAGTTTGGTGGGAGACGATTCCGCCTCGACACGTTGTGCCCCGGCCTGCTCTGGGAGGGGCCGTGCCGCTCTCTGACCACGAACAACGCATCTTGGACGAGCTGGAACAATCCCTGGTCCGACAGGACCCCCAGTTCGCCGAGCGAGTGCGTTCCGAGACCGTTTACCGCCACGCCGGGCGGTACTGCAAGTGGGCGGCCGTCGGTTTCCTGGCCGGGATTGCAATTCTGGTTGGCTTCTACCCCCACTCGGTCGCAGTCGGGTTTTTGGGGGTGGCGCTGATGTTCGTCTGTGCGGTGGTCTTCGAGCGGAATCTCCGTCGCATGGGCAAGGCCGGCTGGCATGACCTGACCCGAACGCTGCAAAAGGATCGCCCTCAGGGGTCGGAGTCGACCGGGATCGAAGGCGCCGTGGACACCGCCCGGAACTGGCTTCGCTCGCGTTTCCGCCGCGGTCGGTAAGCACGACCGCGGGGTGGGATCGGTCTGCCTCGCCGTCGACATCGGCGGAACCAAGCTGGCGGCGGGGCTCGTCGACACTGACGGCGCCCTCAGCACACCCGAACAGGTGCCCACGCCGGCGACCGACGATCCCGAGGAGGTCTGGTCGGCGCTTGTCGAGCTAATCGGTGGGGTCGCGGCAATGGCGCCGGGGACAGTCAGGGCGTGCGGGGTCGGCTGTGGAGGGCCGATGGAGCCCGGTGGAGCCACCGTGTCGCCGCTCAACATCCAGGCTTGGCGGCGCTTCCCTCTGCACCGGCGCATCGCCGAACTGGTCAAGGTGCCGACCGCGGTCGACAACGACGCCAAGGCGCTTGCCTTGGGCGAATGGTGGCGGGGGGCCGCAGCCGGTTGTCACCACTTCCTCGCGATGGTGGTGTCGACCGGGGTCGGGGGAGGGATCGTGCTCGACGGGCGCCTGCTCGATGGCCGGCTTGGGAACGCCGGACACATCGGTCATGTCGTGGTCGAACCCGGCGGCCGCCGGTGCTCGTGCGGCGGCTCGGGGTGTCTCGAGGCCGAAGCCTCGGGCACCGCAATCGCCGCGATGACGGGCGTCTCTCCGGCCGACGCGCCACCCGAGGTGGTCTCCCGGGCCGGGACGATGGTCGGCCGGGCTGTCGCGTCGGTGGCGAATCTGCTCGACCTTGATCTCGCCTTGGTGGCCGGATCGGTTGCGCTCGGACTTGGGGAGCCGTTCTTTGCCGCCGCCCGGGCCGAGCTGGCTCAGCTGGCCCGCCTGGACTTCTCCCGCGGGGCCCGCCTCGAGCCTGCCGGACTCGGCGACGACGGACCGCTGGTTGGAGCGGGGGCGCTCGGCTGGCAGCTGGTCGGCGGGGCACGGTTCCCGGGATGAGCCCAGTGGGAACAGGTCGAACCAGGGCGGCCGCCCGAGCACTAGTCGCCGTCGCCGGGCGGCCGTCTCTGTGGCCGATCGCCGTGGTTACGGCGTGGCGCTTGGCTCCCGACCGGTGGTGGAGCCGGTTCCCATTCCTCCCGGTTCCCGAGGCGGCCTTTTGGCAGTTCCGGATGGAAACCGGCTACGGGCCGGGGACGATCGGCCGGCCGAGCACCGGCGACATCGTCGACTATCTGCGCTGGTGTCAGCGGTCCCGGCCGCGGTCCCGGTAGCCTGCTTTGCCATGACGGGACGGGTCCTGCTCCTCAACGCGAGCTATGAGCCGCTCGCGTTGGTGTCGGACCGTCGCGCGGTGGTCCTCGTGCTCGGTGGGCGAGCCGAGCCGGTCGCCTTCCGGCCCGACGGCCCGGTGTTCCATTCGTCCCGCTTGGCCGTCAAAGTCCCGGCGATTGTTCGGCTCCTCCACATGGTGCGCATCCCGCGCTGGGCCCGGACCCCCCCGCTCACCCGACGTGCAGTGCTGCGCCGCGACGGCGGTCGGTGCGCCTATTGCCAGGCTCCGGCCGACACCATCGACCACGTCCTTCCCCGGAGTCGGGGCGGCCGGCACGAATGGGCCAACGTGGTTGCCTCCTGTCAGCAGGACAACCTGGTCAAGGGCGACCACACCCTTGACGAGCTCGGCTGGGCCCTGTCGTTCCAGCCCCATGCCCCCGAGGGCCACCTCTGGCGACTTCGTCACCTTTCGGAGGTCGACCCGCTGTGGGCTCCGTACCTCGCGCCAGCGTCGTAGCCAGCCTGCCCGGGTCATGACCGCGGGCGAGCTCTTCGATGTGGACGCGTTCCGTGCCCTCGGCCACCGGGTCCTCGTAGTGCAACAGATCCAGCAGCCCACCCTCGTGCTGGGGAGCACGCAGGACGGCACCACCCTCGACGCCGATGCACTGGCGCGGCGGGGCGTGGGCGTGGTCAGGCGACGTAGTGGCGGGGGAGCGGTCCTGTTGGAGCCGGGACGATCGGTGTGGGTCGACACCTGGGTCCCCTATGGAGACCCCCTCTGGCACAACGACGTCGGACGCTCAGCTGGGTGGGTCGGGGCATGGTGGGCCTCGGCGCTGGGCCTCGACGCTTCGGCAGTCCACCGGGGGGCGCCGGTCGAGTCCCGCTGGGCGCGAAGCGTCTGCTTCGCTGGAGTCGGGCCAGGCGAGGTGGTAACGGCAGGGCGCAAGGTCGTCGGGGTGGCGCAATGGCGTGGTCGCGAGGGGGCTCTGTCCCACTCGTTCGCCTACCTGGACGTCGACTGGGCCGTCCTTGTTGAGTTGCTCGGGCTCGGAGCCGGTCGGGCCGAGGCGGCCAGCGAGCTGGCGGCGACCACGGGCACGCTGCGTCACCTTGGCGTCGCCGATCCCGGGCCGTTCGTCGAAGCGCTGGTCGATCACCTTCCCGACCGGCTGTCCTGGGAACTTCGTCGCCGAGCCGCCTGACTAGTTGTCCAAGAGTCGGGTCCGCAGACCCCGCCGCTGGGGTCGGTGCTTCTCCGGCTCGTTGTCGCCACTTCCTGAGGCGGCCGGCCGGCTGGAGGTTGCGAGCGCACCCCTCTCGATCGCTGTTGGCGCACCTGGGGGGCCCCGTGCCTGGCCTCGGTGGGTGGTGAGTGGCTGCTCGAGGGGTGATGTGGTTTGACCTGGGGGGGTGGGGGGAATAGAGTGGCGCAAAGTGGTTGGAAAGGGAGCGACGAGCGATCCGGGGACGGATGGTGGGAGTTCAGGCTGGTGTCTGGCTTCGTCGGGAGGTACGAGCACTCGCTCGATGCCAAGGGAAGGATCATCTTGCCGGCAAAGTTCCGCGCCGAATTCGAACGGGGCGGGTACCTGGCCGAGAACCGGGAGGGTTGTCTCGCGCTGTGGACCCTGGGGGAGTTCGAGCGCCAGATGGCCAACATGATGGAGCGGGCGGGGTCGGGTCAAATGGACCGGAACCTAGCCCGGCTCTGGGCCTCCAACGCCCAGGAGGTGGAGATCGATCGACAGGGTCGCATGCCCATCACCGCCCGGCTGCGCCAGTTCGCCCGGCTGGAGGCGGAGGTGCTCGTGATCGGGGCCATCGATCGGATCGAGCTGTGGAACCCGACCGTCTGGGAGGAGCGCGTACAGCCGGCCGAACAGTGGTTCCTCGAGGACCAAAACTGAGCAAGGGAGGAGCGACTAGGACCGCAACCACACGGACATCACCACAGACCAAGGGCCAGCCCTCGCTCGTGCCCGCATGCGTCCGGTACATGCGCAGCCCCTCGACCGGCACGGTGGAAGATTCCTCCTCCGCCCTCTTCCCCGTCGGTCGCGAAGGGAAAACCCCTAAGAGCACCTCGCCCGTCGGGGGGCTGCGGATGGACCGGGACCCCCTGCACGAGCCGGTCATGGTCGCCGAGGTGGTCGAACTGTTGGCCACGGTTCCCTCAGGCGTCCTCCTTGACGCCACTGTCGGCACCGGCGGGCACGCCGCCGCCGTCCTGGCCGCCCACCCCCACCTCGCCGTAATTGGGATCGACCGTGATCCCGAAGCCTTGGCGATCGCGGCCAAGCAGCTGGCGCCGTTCGGGCGACGGGCGGTCCTCCACCACGCCCGCTTCGCCCGCCTGGACCAAGTGGTCCGCGAGGCACGGGCCGCCGGCCGGGGCTGGCCCTCGACCGGCGAGGCCTTCGCGCCCCTCGGGATCTCGGCCGCTCTGTTCGACCTGGGGGTGAGCTCCCTCCAGCTGGACCGGGCCGAGCGTGGCTTCTCGTACCGGCTTGAAGGGCCGCTCGACATGCGGATGGACCCGGAGCAACCGACCAGCGCGTTCGCGATCGTGAATGAGGCGGACGAGTCGGACCTGGCGGCTTGGTTCCGGGCCAGTGGCGAGGGACAACTTGCCCGCCGTCTCGCCAGGGCCGTGGTCGCAGCCCGACCGATCGGGACCACCAGCCGGCTGGCGGAGGTGGTTGCGTCGGCGGTGCCGGCCGCCGTGAGGCGCCGAGGTCACCCAGCCGCCCGGGTGTTCCAGGCGGTGCGGATCGCGGTGAACGACGAATCCACCGAGCTGGCCGCTGGCCTGCCCGCGGCGTTGGATCTCCTGTCGCCGGGCGGGCGTTGCCTGACCATCGCCTACCACTCGGGCGAGGGTCGGCTGGTAAAGGAGGTCTTCGCCAACGCCGTCAGTGGCGGGTGCATCTGTCCCCCCGGCTTACCCTGCTCGTGCGGGGCGGTCGCCCGGTTCCGGTGGGTCGGCCGCGGCTCGCGCGGGCCGAGCCGCCGTGAGGTCTTGGCCAACCCCAGGGCATCGAGCGCCCGGCTGTGGGCGGTCGAACGCCTCGGGGACCGAGGAGCCGTTGATCGGTGACCCCGCCCCCGGCGGCCGCCCAGCCGGCTGCTTCTCCGAACGCTGACCGACCCGGTCTCGGCCGGGCCACCCCCAGGCGCCCTTCCCTCCGGGTTCTCGAGGCCAAGCCGACTCGGCGGGGCCGCCTCTGGCGCGTCCTGGCGGCCTGCCTCGTCGCGGCGTCCTTGTTGGCCGTGGTGGTGGCACACTCCATGCTGGCCCAGGGCGAGGTCCGCCTGACCAAGATCCAGAGCCAGGTCTCGAGTGAAGCCGCTCGGAACCGGCAGCTCCTCGCCTCGGTGGCCGCGGCCGAGAACCCGGCTCGCATCGTCGCCGAGGCCAAGGGGCTCAACCTCTTTCCACCGAGCTCAGTCACCCAAGTCCCGGCAGTTCCGCTCGACGCCCCGCTCGGCTCGAAGCCCGCCCCCTCGTCCTCGGCATCCTCGGGTAGGTGAGCCCCGCCGGGACGCTCGCTCGGCCGCGGGAGCGCGGGCGGACGAGCGATCCGTGGTCCCGGCCGCGCCGGCCCACCAGACCGCGCCGGGCCGGCCGGTCCAGGCGGTCAGGCCGGAGCCGTCTCGCCGCCCGGACCGTCTACTCGCCCTTCGGCCGCCGGCTCCGGCTGATTCGGATCGTCCTCGTCATGGTCCTGCTGGCCGTGGTCGCAAGGCTGGTCGACCTCCAGATCGTCCACTCCGGGCATTACCAGCGACTCGCCGCCTCGGAGTTCTCGGTCACGGTCGCCGATCCCGGGTTGCGGGGGGTCCTCTACGACCGCAACGGCACGCCGATGGCCATCTCGGTACCGACGAAAACCGTGGTGGCCGATGACTTCCAGGTTGCCCATCCGGCACGGGAGGCCGCCGTCCTCTCGCCGCTGCTGCATGTGCCGGTGGCCAGGCTGGCCGCCCAACTGCACCAGCGATCCGGATACGTGATCCTTGCCACCCAGGTCTCGGCTGAGATCGGCAGCAAGCTCAACGCTGACCAGCTTCCCGGCATCACGTTGCTCGACTCCTCCGAGCGGGTTGACCCCGATGGAGGGTTGGCCGGTCCGTTGCTCGGCCTGGTGCACGCCTCGGGCAGCGGTGCCTCCGGTCTCGAGTACCAGTACAACTCGCTCTTGTCCGGCAGTTCGGGGACCCAGACCCTCCTCGAGTCGCCAGCCGGTGTCGACCTCCCCCAAGGAGCGGCCCTCACCCGCTCGGCGGGCACCAATGGCACCGGGCTCGAGCTGACCATCGACCAGCCGCTCCAGTACACGACCGAAAGCGCGCTGGCCGCCGAGATCGCCTCGTCCAACGCCACCAGCGGCACGGCCATGGTGATGGACACCCAGACCGGCGACGTCCTGGCCATGGCCAGCCTGGTCGCCGGCAACGACGGACTGGGGGTGGTGTCCGGGGTGCCCTTACCCTCCCCGGTGAGCGAGGCTCCCTCGAATCTGGCGCTCACCCAGGCTTACGAGCCGGGGTCAGTGTTCAAACTGGTGACTTTCTCGGCCGCGCTCGAAGACCGGGTCATCACGCCCGACACGATGTTCACGGTCCCCGACCAGATCCAGCTGGCCGGGTCGACCTTCCACGACGCCGAGTATCACCCGACCGAGCAGCTCAGCGCGACCCAGATCCTGGCCCAGTCGTCCAACATCGGCACGAGCGAGGTGGCCAGGATGCTCGGGGAAAGCCGCCTCCTCGCCCAGGTCCAGAACCTGGGTTTCGGCAAGACGACCGCGCTGCGCTTCCCGGGAGAGAGCCGGGGGTTGACCGCCTCGGCTGCGCAGTGGAAGGCAACGAACTACGTGTCACTTCCGATCGGCCAGGTCGACGCGGTGACGGCCATGCAGGTCCTCGACGCGTACAACGCCATGGCCAATGGTGGAGTCATGGTCCAGCCCCGCCTGGTCCGGGGGACCATCTCGCCCGAGGGTCAGATCCAGCCCGCCGCGCCGTCCCCATCGCGGCGAGTGATCTCCGGCTCGGTTGACGCCGAGCTGACCAAGATGCTGGAGGCGGTGGTCAATGGAGGGACCGGAACGAGCGCGGCCATCCCGGGCTACTCGGTCATGGGGAAGACGGGAACTGCCCAGATCGCTGGTCGGGGCGGGTACATCCCAGGCGCCTACATGGCCAGTTTCGTTGGCTCTGCGCCGGCGCAGCACCCGGTGCTGAGCGCGATCGTCGTCCTTGACCGCCCGACCCCCATCTTCGGGGGGTCGGTCGCCGCCCCCGTGTTCGCCCAGATCATGAGCTACGCCCTCCATCGCTACGGGATCCCCACCAGCTCGTCTGCCCCTAACCAGACCCCGACCACTCCGCCGTCTGCGGCCGGTCAAGGACAGGACGTCACCTGAGCCCAACATGCCGGATACCATCGGCCGGCCGGTGAGGCCGGGTACCGATCGGCGGTGCCCCAGTGTCGAGCGCCGGTCCGATCGCCCCGTGAACATCCGCCGTCTGCTCGAGGAGATCGACGTCCTGCACGTCAGCGGTGATACCGACCGAGAGGTCACTTCGATCGAGCACGACAGTCGGCAGGTGAAGCCCGGCGCGCTCTTTTGCTGCCTGGTTGGCGAGCACGTCGATGGGCACCTGTTCGCTGGCGAGGCGGTCGAGAGGGGCGCAGTCGGGCTCGTGTGTGAGCGCCCGGTTGAGCTGCCGCCCGACACCTCAGCGACCGTGGTCCGGATCCCTCCTGGCCGAGATCGGGCCAGCATGGGCCGGCTGGCTTCGGCCTTCTTCGACCACCCCTCGCGCCAGCTGATCATGGCTGGCGTGACCGGGACCAACGGCAAGACAACCGTGTCGCACCTTCTCGGATCAGTGCTGCTGCGAGCGGGCATCGGAACTCTGGTCATCGGAACGCTCAGTGGGGCGCGAACCACCCCCGAGGCCCCCGAGCTCCAGGCGATGCTGGCCGCCGAGCGCGATCGCGGGGTCGACGACCAGAGCACCCACGCGGTGGCCATGGAGGTTTCGAGCCACGCGCTTGCCCTGGATCGGGTCGAGGGGATCGTCTTCAACGTGGCCGCATTCACCAACCTGAGTCATGACCACCTCGATTTTCACAAGACGATGGAGGCCTACTGGGAGGCCAAGGCCTCGCTGTTCACCCCTGAGCACGCCGCCTTCGGGGTGGTCTTCGCCGACGACCCCGCCGGGGACCGTCTCCTCGGACAGGGCCGGATTCCCATGCGGGCCGTGCGGCGCGCCGATGCCCTTGGCGTCAACCTCGGGCTCGGATGGAGCCGCTTCATCTGGCTGGGCCGGCCGGTCGAGATCCCGCTGAGCGGCCGCTTCAACGTGGACAACGCTCTGGTCGCCGCCGAGACCGCGCTCGCCCTCGGGCTCGATCCCGACGATGTGGTCGCCGGGTTGACCGAAGCGCCGCCGGTCCCGGGACGCATGGAGGCGGTGACGGTAGAGCGGAAGGCTCCGGCGCCCACGGTTCTCGTCGACTACGCCCACACTCCGGCCGGGCTGGAGGTGGTTCTGAAGGAGGTGGGCAATCTGAAGGCTCCCGGGGCCCGCACGGTTGTGGTCTTCGGCTGCGGCGGCAACCGTGATCCGGCTAAGCGCCCGGTGATGGGCCGGGTCGCGGTCTCCCTGGCCGACCTGGTCGTGGTCACGTCGGACAACCCCAGAGACGAGGACCCCCTGCGCATCATCGAGGAGATCCGGAGCGGGATCGACACCGCCAGTCATCGCCGGGCCGAGGTGCTGTTCGAGCCAGACCGCCGCCGGGCCATCGAGCTGGCGATCGAGCGCGCCGAACCGCGCGACCTCGTGCTCGTTGCCGGCCGCGGCCACGAGGCGCTGCAGGAACAGGGGGGCGAGGTAGCGCCCTTCGACGACCGGCAAGTGGTGATCGAGGTGCTCGCATGATTGCCATGATGGAGGCGGGCGTGGTCGCCCTCCTGACCTCCATCCTCGCTACCCCGGTGGTCATCGGATGGTTTCGGCGGCGCCACCTCGGCCAGCACATCCGGGAGGACGGCCCGCCAACGCACGCCCAGAAGGCCGGGACCCCGACCATGGGCGGGCTGGCGATGATCGGCGCGGTGATCCTGGGCTACTTCTTGGCCCACTTTGGGCCGTCGGTGAAGTTCGCCCGTACGGGCCAGTTGGTGATCATCACCATCTTCATGTTCGGGGCCATCGGCTTCATCGACGACTGGCTGGGGCTCAGGCGCCATCGCAACCTCGGGCTGCGCAAGCGGGGCAAGCTCCTGGGCCAGGTCGCGGCCGGGGTTGTGTTCTCCGAGCTAGCGGTGCACTGGGCCCACACCTCCACGGCGCTGTCCTTCACCCGGGCGGCCGACCCGGGGTGGCACCTGGGCGAGGTCGGCTGGGTCGTGTTCGCCACCGTCGTGATGGTCGCGACCTCCAACGCCGTCAACATCGCCGACGGGCTCGACGGCCTGGCCGCCGGAGCCTCGGCCTTCTGTTTCGCCGTCCTGGCCATCATGGGCTACTGGATCTTTCGTCACCCGTCGATCTACGGGATCTTGCCGGCGGGCGCGCTGGACCTCGCCATCTGCGCGGTCGCGTTGGCCGGAGCCTGCCTCGGGTTCCTGTGGTGGAACGCCGCACCAGCCAGGATCATCATGGGCGACACCGGGGCCTTGGCCATCGGCTCAGCGCTGGCCGCACTATGCCTGCTACTGAACCTCGACCTGCTGCTGCCCATCCTCGGCGGGCTCTTCGTGATCGAGATCCTCTCGGTCATCGCCCAGGTGATCAGCTTTCGGGTCTTCGGCCGCCGGATCCTGCGGATGGCCCCGATCCATCACCATTGCGAGCTGTTGGGATGGCCCGAGACGACGATCATCGTCCGCTTCTGGATGCTCGGCGGGCTCTTCGCCGCGCTCGGTCTGGGGATCTTCTACGGCGAATTCCTGGTCATAACCCAAGGAGTCACATGAGCGCGTTAGGCGTCGTCCAGCAAGAGGTAGCCGCGGTGCGTACCGGCCGGGGCGTACTGTCCAACGCTTCGATCCTGCTCGTCCTCGTGGTGGTCCTCTGTGTCATCGGCGTGGTGATGGTCGGCTCGGCCTCCGAGGTCATCTCGATCGAGCAGTACCACACTCCTTGGGCCATCCTGCTCCGGGAGCTCTTGTGGATGGCGGTGGGGGTCATCGCTCTGTGGTGCAGCCTCCGCCTCGACTACCACCGGCTGAGCAGTCTGCGGGTGCCGATCCTGTGTGTGACCGCCGCCCTTTTGCTCCTCGTGCTCGTTCCTGGAATGGGCGTCACCTCGGGTGGCTCGAGCCGCTGGATCGGCGTCGGCCAGTTCCGCATTCAGCCCTCCGAGCTCATGAAGTTAGCCTTCGTCCTCTTCGGGGCCGAGTTGATCGCGCGTCGCCAGGAGCGGGGCGGGAGTCACCGCACGGTCATCGGACCCCTTCTCCTCGTGGTCGCGGCGGCTGGCGGGTTGATCCTCCTCCAGCCGGACATGGGTACCGCGCTCGTGCTCACGGTGATCGCCATCGCCCTGTTGTTCGCCTCGGGGGTCTCGATGGGACCGATCCTCAAGGTCCTGGTCGGGTTGGCGGTCCTGGCCGTGGGGGTCGGCCTGGTCGACCCGTACCGGCGAGCTCGCCTTCTCTCGTTCCTTGATCCCACAGCCCACGCGGCCAGCTCGGGCTACCAGGTGACGCAATCGCTGATCGGCCTGGGGTCAGGCAATCTGATCGGGGTCGGTCTGGGCGCCGGTCGTTTCAAATGGGGGACCTTGCCCAACGCCCACACCGACTTCATCTTCTCGGTGATCGGCGAAGAGCTCGGCATCATCGGAGCTGTCGCGGTGCTCGGCCTTCTGGTTGCCTTCTGCTGGTTCGGGCTGCGGGCGGCCCATCGGGCGCCCGACCGCCTCGGAGCCCTGATCGCGGTGGGCCTGGTCGCCTGGATTGCGAGCGAGACCTTCATCAACATCGGCGCGGTGGTCGGCCTGCTCCCGGTAACCGGGATCCCGCTGCCGTTCATCTCCTTCGGCGGATCGTCGCTCGTCATCACCATGGCGGCCGCCGGAGTGCTGGTCAACATCGCCCGCCAGGGCGCCCCCGGGGACCGGGAACCCCCAGGGCACTCGAGGCCGAAGGCCGGGGCCCGGCAACGGGTCGCGGCCGCCCTGAGGGCGCGGTGAGCCAACGGCGCTATGCCGTCATCGCCGGCGGGGGAACCGCGGGGCACGTGTTCGTTGCCCTGGCCCTGGCCCGGGCCCTCGTCGAGAGGGGGGTGGAACCCGACCACATCGAGCTGGTCGGCTCCTCGCGCGGACAAGAGGCGACGCGGGCCGCTGGCGAGGGGTTCCCCCTCACTCTCTTGCCCGGTCGGGGGATCGTCCGCCGGTGGCGCCCGGTCGACCTCATTGCCAACGCGGGCGCCGTGGCCGGGTTGCTCTTCGCCGTCCTTTGGGAGCTGGCCATGGCCGTCCGCCGGCGCCCGAAGGTGGTCGTCTCGGTGGGCGGCTACGCCAGCGTGCCCACCGGCCTGGCCGCGGCCGTGCTCCGGATCCCACTCGTCTTGGTCAACATCGACGCCAAGGCCGGGGCCGCTCACCGCCTGCTTGGCCGGTTTGCATCGGCGAGCGCGGTCGCCTTCGGCGGCACCGGCCTGCCCCACCCGGTAGTCACCGGCGCCCCGGTCCGACAGGACCTGGCCGCGCTGGCCCGCACACCCGATGCCGCGGGGAGGGCCCGACTTGCTCTCGGCATCCCCCCGGAGCGTCGCACGGTGGTCATCTTCGGTGGCTCCCTCGGGGCCCGACGACTCAACGACGCCGCGCTGGCATTGGCCGCCATCCTCGCCAAATGTTCCGGGCTCACCCTTTACCACGTGTGCGGCCACCGGAACTTCGACGAGGTCCAGCGTGCATCGCCTCCGGCGGTCGACGGCGGGCTCTGTTACCGCCTGGTCCCCTTCGAGGAGGACAGTGTCTCGCTCTATGCGGCCGCCGACCTGATGGTCTGCCGGGCCGGGGCGTTGACCGTGGCCGAGCTGTCGGTGGTGGGCGTGCCCTCAGTGCTGGTGCCGCTGCCTGGGGCCCCCGGCGACCACCAGAGCGCGAACGCGATGGCCTTGGGCGACGCTGGGGCGGCCGTGGTCGTGCACGACGAGGAGTGCACCGGGGAGCGCCTGGCCACCATCGTGAACGAGCTGCTGGCCGACCGGGACCGGCTTGCCGCGATGGGACGGGCAGCCGTTGTGCTGGGTCGGCCCCGCGCTGTTCAGGACGTCGCCGAGCTGGTGCAGGCCCATGCCGGTTGATCCCGTCGAGCTGCTCGTGTCGAGCCGACACCGGGTGCACGTGGTGGGGGTGGCCGGCGCCGGCATGAGCGCGATCGCCGCCGTATTGGCGGCCATGGGTCACCGCGTGAGCGGGAGCGACCTGCGCTCGGGTCCAGCCACCGAGCGCTTGGCCCGCAACGGCGTCGAGGTGTGTTTCGGCCACGCCGCCGAGCACGTGGCGTCGGCCGAGGTGGTCACCGCGTCGCCGGCCATCCCGGCCGACAACCCGGAGCTCCATGCGGCGGCGGCGCGGGGAATACCGGTCCTGACTCGGGCTCAGGTTCTGGGGGCGATCTCGTCTTGCCGGCGAACGGTGGCCGTGGCCGGGACGCACGGAAAGACGACCACCGCTTCGATGCTCACCATGGCGTTGCGGACCGCGGGACTAGAACCCTCCTTCGTCGTCGGCGCCGACGTGGGGGACCTCGACGCCAACGGGGCTCTCTGCGCGGGGGAGTGGCTGGTCCTCGAGGCCGACGAGAGCTACGGGTCCTTCGCCGACCTCGCCCCGGAGATGACCCTTCTGACCAGCGTGGAACCGGACCACCTCGACCACTACGGCACCCTCGAGGGACTGCAACACGCCTTCGAGCGGCTGCTGCGCTCGACCGCCTCGCTCTGCGTCGTCTCTGCCGACGACACGGGCGCCGCCGTGCTCGGAGACAGCGTCGGCGCCCTGAGCGTGGGCGAGGGGGAGGGGGTGGACTACCGGATCACCGCAGTCGAGCTGGCCGTGCGCGGGTCGAGCTTCGAGCTCGCCGGCCGAGCCGGACATCTTGGGGTGGAGCTGTCGGTGCCCGGCCCGCACAACGTCCGCAACGCCGCCCTGGCCGGGGCGGCCGCGTTGGAGATCGGGGCCGAGAGCGGGGCGGTCTCGACCGCGCTCGGAGACTTTGCCGGTGCGCCCCGGCGCTATCAGTGGCGCGGCCGGGTAGGTGGGGTGACCTTCGTCGACGACTACGGGCACCTTCCGGGTGAGGTTGCCCCCACCCTCGCCACCGCCCGACTCGGGGACTTCGCCCGGGTAGTCGCGGTGTTCCAGCCGCACCGCTACACCCGCACCGCCGCGCTCGCGGCCGACTTCGCCCATGCCTTCGACGACGCTGACGTGGTGGTGGTGACCGACGTCTATGCGGCCGGGGAGCCGACTATCCCCGGGATCTCCGGTCGACTGGTGGCCGATGCGGTGGCGGCCGCGCGGCCGCCGGCAACGGTCCACTACGCCGCCTCGCGCGACGAGCTGCGGGCGCTGGTGGCCTCGCTGTTGCGGCCGGGCGATGTGTGCGTGACCCTCGGGGCGGGCGACCTCACCACGCTGCCCGACGAGCTTGAAGCCGAGCTGGCGCGGTGAGGGCGGTGGACGCTCTGGCCGGGGAGTTGGGGGCGCTCGCCCAGCGCGACGTGCCGCTCGGCCCGCTCACGACCTACCGGGTGGGTGGCCCGGCCGCACTGTTTGTGGAGGCGCGCCAGCAGGCCGAGCTTCGATTGCTCCGGGCCGGACTCGCCCGCTGGCCAGTGCCGGTGCTGGTGGTGGGGAAGGGCTCCAACCTGTTGGTCGCCGACCGCGGCTTCGACGGGGTGGCCGTGCGGCTGGCGCCGGTCGAGCCAAGCGAGTTCGTTTCTCTCTCGATCGATCCCGTGCGCTCCGAGCCGGGCCGGCTGCTGGTGCGGGCCGGCGCCGCGCTCGGGCTGCCGGTGCTCGCCCGCCGATCGGTCGAGGCCGGGGCCCGGGGGCTCGAGTGGGCGGTGGGGGTCCCCGGCTCGGTCGGCGGAGCCTTGCGGATGAACGCCGGCGGCCATGGGTCCGACATCGCGGCCTCGCTGCGTCGTTACGGGTGGGTTGACCTGGCCAGCGAGGCCGAGGGGGAGGGAGATCTCGAGCGCCTCTCCCTCGGCTACCGCCGGTCCTCGCTCACCCCGAGCGAGGTCGTGCTGTGGGCCGAGTTCGCCGCCACCGATGGCGAGGTGGCCGCCGGCCGGGCCGAACTGGCCGAGATCGTCCGGTGGCGCCACCGCAACCAGCCCGGCGGGAGCAACGCCGGGTCGGTGTTCACCAACCCGGAGCTTGACGCGGCGGGCGCGCTGATCGAGCAAGCCGGAGCCAAGGGTCTTCGGCTGGGCACCGCCTCGGTGTCCACCAAGCACGCCAACTTCATCCAGGCCGATGAAGGCGGATCGGCCGATGACGTGTGGCGGCTGATGCAACGGGTTCGGGCCATGGTCGAGGACCGCTTTGGGGTCCGCTTGGCGACTGAGGTCCGGCTGGTCGGCTTCGACGGGGAGACAAGCGAGGTGTCGACGTGAGGGACGGGGTGCTCGCCCAGGCAAAAGAGACCGAGACCCAGGAGTGGCAGGTCGAGATCGACCCGCGCTTCGTCGCCCGACGGCAAGAGGTGCGCCGGCGCAGCTCGCGTCGCCGGTGGATCCTCGTCGGTTCGGTCGCCGTCGTCGGCCTGTTGGGTGCCTTGACGTGGCCCCTCCTGCACACCGGGATCTTCTCGGCCCGGGCCTTCCAGGTGGTCGGCAATCGGCACACCGCCACGCCGACGGTGCTCGCCGCAGCCGGGCTCGACAACCATCCGCTCATGATCGATCTCGACACAGCGGCAGCAGCCGCCCGGGTAGAGGATTTGCCCTGGGTTCGCAGCGCGCAGGTGCAGCTGCACTGGCCCGACGGGGTGGTGGTCCGGGTGAGCGAGCGCCGTGCGGTCGCCGTCGTGGCCGATGGGTCGCAGTGGGCCGAGCTTGACTCGACCGGGCGGGTCCTCGGTCTGGTCCCGACCCCTCCGGCCGGGCTGATCCAGCTGACCTCGGCGGGCCGCCCCGGCCGCCCCGGGACCACCATCGTCGGCGGTCGAGCGGCCCTCGGGGTCGCCGCCGCGCTCCCGGTCGCGCTGCGCCCGTTGGTCACGACCGTCGCACCGAAGAACGGCGGCGTGTACCTCAGCCTGCGCGGCGGTGTCGGCGTGACCTTCGGGACCCCCGTTCAGTTGAGAGCGAAGTTCGAGGACATCGCCTCGCTGGTGGCCGGCGCGGCCCCCAAGGCCGGCTCGGTGATCGACGTCACGGTGCCGGCGTTCCCGTCAGTCAAGCCGGGATCGACGTCGAGCCCCACCTCGTCGTCCTCGTCGTCCTCCTCCGGCGGATCGCCGGGCCCGGCGGGCTCCACGCCGGGGGCCTGAGTGCAACGTCTTGGCGAGGCCGCGGCCCGAACCAAACGTGAACGAGAGAGCCGTGCTCGCCCGGTCGACCCAGAAGAGTCGAGTTCCATCCGACCAGGTTCCCGTCCCCTGTTCCGGAGAATCGGCCGAGGACCGTTGACCCTCCGCGAGGATCGTCCTAACCTCGCATTAAGCATCTCGGGTCTATTTCCACCTTCGATCTCAGGTTGAGAGTGCGTCGAATCGGCGAGGGGGTGAAGTATCCCGGCCTGTCGACGAGGGGGTGCACGCGCATGGAACGCACGCGCATAGAAGGAAGGTCACGACCGTTGCAGCCCGACGCAAGCTCATGACGGTTCCCCCGCAGAGCAGTTACCTTGCCGTGATCAAGGTGCTGGGCATTGGTGGCGGCGGGGTCAACGCCGTCAACCGGATGATCGACGCCGGGCTTCGAAACGTCGAGTTCATCGCAACCAACACCGACTCCCAGGCGCTGCTCATGAGCGACGCCGACCTGAAGCTCGACATCGGGCGCTCGTTGACCCGCGGGCTCGGGGCGGGGAGCGATCCCGAGATTGGGCGTCAGGCCGCCGAAGAGCACCGGGGGGAGATCGAGGAGGCGCTGAACGGCGCCGACATGGTCTTCATCACCGCTGGCGAGGGTGGCGGCACCGGGACCGGCGGAGCTCCGCTCGTGGCCGAGGTGGCCAAATCGCTTGGTGCGGTCACGATCGGCGTGGTTACCCGGCCGTTCACCTTCGAGGGTCGGACCCGGGCCATGCAGGCGGAGAAAGGGATCCAACTCCTGAAGGAGAAGGTCGACACCCTCATCGTCATCCCGAATGATCGTCTCCTCACGGTGTCCAATGAGAAGACCTCGATGGTCAACGCATTCAAGATGGCCGACGAGGTCTTGCTTCAGGGGGTCCGAGGGATCACCGACCTCATCACGGTCCCCGGACTGATCAACACCGATTTCGCCGATGTGAAGATGATCATGTCCAACGCCGGCACCGCCATCATGGGGATCGGCAGCGCTGGCGGGGACGGGCGAGCGGTGACCGCGGCCCGGGCGGCGATCACCAGCCCGCTGCTCGAGGCGTCCATCGAGGGGGCCCGCGGCATCCTGCTCAACATCGTGGGCGGCAACGACCTGGGTCTGTTCGAGGTGAACGAGGCGGCCGAGATCATTCACTCGGTTGCCCACCCCGACGCCAACATCATCTTCGGAGCGGTCATCGACGAGAACATGGACGACGAGGTCCAGGTGACCGTCATCGCCGCCGGCTTCGAGCGCTGGGAGGGTGTCGGACGGGCGGGCAAGACGGCGGACGTCGCCCCGAGCATGCTCGGCGCCCGCACGAAGCCCACTCCCGTCGACATCTTCGCCGACAGCAACGACGATCTCGATCTCGACGACGACGACTTCGACGTCCCCTCCTTCTTGCGCTAGGGGGCATCCCCGACGCAGCCGTTGGTGTCTCCCGGACCTACGCTCGAGGCGATGAGCGTGTCCGGCGTCGGCCACGCCACGCTGGCCCGACGGCTGGCCGGGATCGCCGAGCGAATCGAGCGGACAGGGGGCGATCCGGGCGCCGTCCGAGTGCTCGCGGTGACCAAAGGCTTCGGCCCCGAGGCGGTGGCGGCCGCATGGGCGGTTGGACTGGCCGAGGTGGGGGAGAACTACGCCGCTGAGCTGCTGGCCAAGCGGAACGAACTCGTCGACAAAGGGCCGACCGACCAGCGCTGGCACTACCTCGGCGCCGTCCAGACCAACAAGGTGGCCCGGCTGGCGCCAGTCGTCGACTGCTGGCAGTCGATCTCCCGCCCCCTCGAGGGGGAGCGGATCGCCCGAGCGCGGCCCGGCGCCGAGATCCTGGTCCAGGTGGCCTTCTCGGCCCAGGTGTCCCGGCCTGGCTGTGTGCCGGAGGGGGTTCCGGGTCTGGTTCGCACGCTCACTGGTCTCGGCCTGGCTGTCCGGGGGCTGATGGCGGTGGCCCCCCGCCCGCCCGAGGAGGCTCGGGCCGCGTTCCGGACGGTGCGATGCCTTGCCGACGACCTGGGGCTCCCCGTTCGTTCGATGGGCATGACCGACGACCTGGAGCTGGCAGTGGCCGAGGGTTCGACGATGGTGCGGGTGGGGCGGGCCCTCTTCGGGGACCGACCCGGCGACTGACGGGAGGCTGCAGTAGGTTCCGGCCAAAGCAGAGCGCGGAGCGATACGCTGTCGTGAAGGAGACGTGAAGCCTTGCCCTCTTTGCTGAAGAAGACGATGGTCTACCTGGGGCTGGTCGACGATGAGTACGACTACGCCGACGACTACGAGGAGCGAGGCTCGACGGCCTTAACTCCGGATGCCTCAGCGGAGACCCGCAACGACAACGAACCCGACAGCCGCCCGGCGGCGCAATCGGGCCGGATCCGTCCTCTCCCGCGAGAGAGCGGCGCGCATGTGACCCCGACAGTCCGACCCCAGCCAGTCCCCCCACAGCAGCAGCGGCCGACGACTCCGGAAACCACACCCAAGATCGTCGCCCCGACCCGGTTCCCCGACGCCAAAGAGATCGCCGATTACCTGAAGTCGAGTCGGCCCGTAATCGTGAACCTCCAGGTGGCCGAGCGCGACCTGCAACGCCGAATGATCGACTTCTGCGCCGGCGTCTCCTACGCTCTCGGCGGCGACATGGAGAAAGTGGCCGACCAGGTATTCTTGCTCGCTCCGAACAACGTCAAGGTGTCCGACGAGGAGCGCCAGCGCCTTCAGGAGCGCAACTTCAGGCGTTTCTGAGCCATGATCCAGTCGATCCTCGTCGGCCTCGTCGAGGCGTTCGTCGTCGTCCTGATCGTCCGAGCTCTCTTGAGCTGGTTCCCGGTCCACCCCGGCTCTCCGCTTGCGAGCATCCAGCGCGTGCTCGGGAACGTGACCGAGCCGGTGCTGCGGCCCATCCGCCGAATCCTCCCCCCGGTGCGCGCCGGAGGCATGGCCATTGACCTGTCGTTCATCGCAGTGATCTTGGTAGCCCAGATCATCGTGATCCCGCTCATCCGGGCCTAACGAAGGACGCGCCGCGCTGGGGCTCTGGCCTAGAGTGGCCCGACTATGGACACCGGCCAAACCCCACAGCAGCCGATTCTCGAGACGCTGCGGACGGTCGAGTTCCGCCTTGGCCTGAAGGGTTACAACGTCGACGAGGTCGACGAGTACCTGGAGAAGGTGGCAGTCGAGGCCGAGCGGCTCACCGAGCAAGTACGCGAGATGACCGAGCGGCTCGACCACGCAACCGAGAACGGCGTGCAACCGGAGAGCGTCGCACGGCTAGAGGCACCGACCGAGACGGACGCACCCGTCCCGTCCCCGGTCGCCGACGAGGCGCTCCAGCAGACGCTGATCATGGCGCAACGGTTCGTGGAACAGGCCAAACGGGAGAGTGAGGCCGAGGCGACCCAGCTGGTGACCTCGGCCGAGGAGAGGGCCCAGAGCCTCGTCACCCGGGCCGAGGAAGAAGCCCACCGGCTCATGACCGAGGGCGAGCAACAGCTGCGCGAGGAAGTCAACCGCCTCGAAGCGATGCGGGCGCAGCTGATCATCGACGTGGAGAGCATGGCCCGCCACCTCGATGCCGAACGCACCCGACTTCGGACGATGCTCTCGGAAGTCCTCAAATGGATCGAGGAGAATGTGCAGCCCGCTGAGTCCTTGATGGACGTGCGGCCCCGGGCGGCCGAGGACGGCGGCCGTCAGGCGACCGGCCGCCCCGGGTCGAGCAAGCCTTCCCAGCCCGAAGAGCCGGCCGAGCCGGTCGAGGCCGACGAGCACGCCGAGGACAAGCAGGACGAAGCCCAGTCTCCCGATGCGAACGCCGAGGAGCCCACCACCGTCACCTCCGAGCCCCGGAGCTGACCCCTCGCCGCCCGTGCTCCCCGGCACCGGGCAGGGTGCGTAACCGGGAAGTTTTGAAGGCTCTGGGGCGTTCCAGTATGGTCACCGCCCCCCGGCCGTCTCCCCGGGGCCGCCAAGACCCCGGCTTCGGGCCGCAGAGGAGGAGCAAATGACCCCACCGAGCAGGGCTCCGAGTGCAGGCTCGGGCGTCGCGGCCAAGACTCCGGCCAAGAAGGCCCAGCCCAAGAAGGCGATCGCAGCGACCAAGGCGGCGGCGAAGAAGACGCCGCCGAAGAAGACGTCGGCCAAGGCTCCAGCCCCCAAGGTGACCCCCAAAGCGGCTCCGCTCAAGAAGGCGGCGCCAGCGGCCAAAGCCCCGGCCAAGAAGCCGGCGGCCGAGCGGCGGTCGGTACGGGCCCGGACCCCCGTCGGCCCGTACGCGACCGACGTCAAGTTCCTCGAGGAGCAGCGGGCGGTCCTGCTCTCTGAGCGAGCCGTCTACCAAGAGCAAGCCGATGCTCTGCGGGCCGAGGCCGACTCTCTAGCCCAAGAGCGCGAGCCCGGCGACGTCCAGTTCGACGAGGAGTCGGGTGAGGGCGGGACCGTGACCGTCGACCGGGAGCGGGACCTGGCGTTGAGCGCCCAGGCGACGGCGGCGGTGGAGGAGATCGAGGACGCGCTGGACCGGATCGACAAGAAGACCTACGGCACGTGCGAGCGCTGCCTTCAGCCGATCCTGAAGGCGCGGCTCCGCGCGCTGCCCTATGCCCGGCTGTGCGTGGCCTGCAAGAGCGGGGGCCTGTCGCGGCGCTGAGCCGGTCGAAGGGCCGAGCGGTGCCGGCAGCGGAGCGCCGGAGCGGCCCGAAACCGATGGTGGCGACGCTGGTGGTCGCCGCGCTGGTGGTCGCGCTGGACCAAGTCACCAAGTCCCTGGCGCTGGCCCACCTTCACACGACGGTGCACCTGCTCGGACCGCTGGGCCTCGGGCTCACCTTCAACTCCGGCGCCGCGTTCAGTCTGTTCAGCGGGGACCCGGCGGTGCTCGGCCCGGTGGCGGCACTGGTCGTGGGCCTGGTGCTGGTGGTCGCCTGGCGCAGCCGGTCGATGTGGCTGTCGGTCGGCCTGGGGCTCATCTTGGGCGGAGCGCTCGGGAACCTGTCCGACCGGGCCTTCCGGGGGCACGGCGGCGCGGTGGTGGACTTCATCACGCTCAGCCATTGGCCCACTTTCAACGTCGCCGACGCGGCGATCACCGTGGGTGCCGTGCTCGTGGTGGTGTCCGGGTTGTGGGCGGCCCGAGGCCGGTCGGCGTGACCACCGGGGACGACAGCGGACGCGGGCTCTCGATATCGGTGCCCGCCGGCCTCGACGGGGTCCGGCTGGATCGCGCGGTGGCGTTGCTCACCGGGCGATCGCGTTCGGAGGTGACGGCGCTAGTGGCCGAGGGACGGGTCCTGGTCGACGGGTCGGCTGAGCGGCGCCGGAGCGCCCCGCTCCGGACCGGCAGCCTCCTCGTCGTTCCACCCGCGCCCGAGGTGGCCGTGGGCGTCCAGCCCGAGCCGGCTGTCGCCTTCGACGTCGTGCTCGCCGACGAGGACGTGATTGTGGTGGACAAGCCATGGGACCTGGTCGTGCACCCCGGGGCGGCCCGGCGGGAAGGCACCCTGGTCGCGGGGATCCTGGCCCGGTTCCCCGAGGTGGGACGGCTCGGAGCGCTGGGCGACCCCGACCGCCCCGGGATCGTGCACCGGCTCGACCGGGGCACCTCGGGGCTGCTCGTCGTCGCCCGGAGCCCCCGGGCCTTCGCTTCCCTGTCCGAACAGCTTCGCCGTCACGAGGCGACGCGCCGGTACGCCGCGCTCGTGCACGGGCGCCTCGAGCACCACCGAGGCCTGATCGACGCGCCGATGTCGAGGTCGAGTCGGCGGCCCACCCGCATGCGAGTGGCGGCGGGCGGGCGCGACGCTCGCACCGGCTACGAGGTGGTGGCCCGGTTCGAGGATCCGCTGCCATCCACGTTGCTGACGGTGGCCCTGGAGACCGGCCGCACGCACCAGGTCCGGGTCCACATGGCCGCCATCGGCCATCCGGTGGTGGGCGACCGCGCCTACGGCGGGGGGCGGGGTGCGAGCGGCGGCCTGCCCGCGGGGCGCTTCTTCCTGCACGCCTATGAACTTGGCTTCGACCACCCGGCCGACGGGCGGCGGGTCAGCGTGCGAGCCCCGATCCCCGACGACCTGGCCGCGCTGATCGGGGAGGTGCCGGCCCTCGGTTGAAGCGGAGACGGCTTAGGCGGCTTGGTGGGCGCCGGCCACGTCCCGGTCGTGGCGGAGGGCGGCCAGGCCCTCCTCCTCGGCCCGGCGGACCCGACGCACCCCGACCCCCAGCCGTTCGGCGGTCACCTGCAACGAGGCGGGCGAGCTGCCGTCGAAGCCGAAGCGCATGCGCAATACGTCGCGCTGGAGCTCGGGCAGCCGGTCGATCGCCTCACGAATGCGATCCGACACCAACTGGTCTTCGATCTCACCGGTCCAGTCGGTGGTGTCGGGCGCCACCAGATCGCCGAGCGAGGTGGACGAGTCGATCGCCGCCGGCTGGTCCAGGCTGGCCGACACCCGGGCCGCGTCCTGGAGCAGCTCGCGCTCGGCCACGCTCAGGCCGGTGGCCTCGTTCAGCTCGTCCTCGGTCGGCGACCTCCCGAGCTGGCTGGTCAGCTCGGCGGTCACACCCTCGAGCCGCTGCAGCCGCTCGCCGACCTCGAGAGGGAGCCGGATGATGCGGCCGTGCTGCTGGACCGCCCGCTGCAGCGCCTGGCGGATCCACCACGTGGCATAGGTGGAGAAGCGGAAGCCCCGCTCCCAGTCGAACTTCTCGACCGCCCGGATCAGCCCGAAGGTCCCTTCCTGGACCAAGTCGGCCATGTCGACACCGCGGTCCTTGTACCGGCGGGCCCAGTGCACCACGAGGCGGAGGTTGGCCGCGACCATCTCCCGCTTGGCGTCCTCGTCGCCGGCCGCGACCCGACGAGCCAGCTCCATCTGCCGCTCGTAGTCGGGCATGGGGTGCTGCTCGAGGTCGCGCAGCAGCAAGCCGAGGCTGTCAGTCGCCAGTGCGCTCTGTGGGCTCATCGTTCACGTTCTCCGTATGCGTTCCGCGGGCCGACTCCCGGGGCGGCCCGATCTTGGACCACGGCTGTTACGCGCCGGAAACGACCCTCCATTTCAACGCTCGGCGTGCTCGGTGCATTCCGCCCCTGGTACCGAGTTGCGTACGTGGCGGGCGCAATGTTCTCCTGATCGAATGAGTCGGTACCCGGCCTCTCAGCTGCCCAAACTCGTGGTTGTCCGCCACGGGTCCACGGCCTGGAGCGAGCAGGGCAGGCACACCGGGCGCACCGACGTCCCCCTGGACGAGGCCGGCCGCCAGGCGGCCCGACGGTTGGGGGCAGTCCTTGCGGCCATGCCCTTCTCGCTGGTCCTCACCAGCCCGCTCTCCCGGGCGGCCGAGACCTGCACCCTGGCCGGCTTCGGTGACCGTGCCCAGCACACCTGGGACCTCGCCGAGTGGGACTACGGCGAGTTCGAGGGGCAGACGACCCAGGAGATCCGGAGCGAGCGGTCTAGCTGGACGTTGTGGTCCGAGGGGGTCCCCGGTGGGGAGGGGGCTGCCGATGTCGGCCGTCGGGTCGACCGGGTGCTCGAGCTGACCCGCGGAGCCGTAGGGGACACCCTGTGCTTTGCCCACGGCCACGTGGGGCGGGTGTTGGCGGCCCGGTGGGTGGGGCTGCCCCCGGTGGGCGGCCGGCTGCTCGGCTTCGACGTCGGGGCGGTGGGTGTGCTCGGGTGGGAGCGGGAAGTGCCGATTATCGAGCGCTGGAACGAGCGCCCGCCCCGGTGAGCAGCGAAGCGTCGAGGGGCTTGGCATTGCCCTGGACCTTGGCCACCATGTCGGCCAAGGTGAACGACGAGAGGTGCTCGCGCATCTTCTCGCCGGCCTCGGCCCAGAAGGCGAGCAGCACGCACTGACCTTCGTGGTTGCAGGCCCCGTTGGCGTGGGGTTCGCCGAACTCGCCGGCGACGATGGGCCCGTCGACGGCCGAGACGATCTGGGCCAAAGTGATCGCCTCCGGCGGACGGGCCAGCACGTAGCCGCCACCGACCCCGCGCTTGGAGCGGACCAACCCGGCGCCCTTCAAGGCCAAGAGGATTTGCTCCAGGTAGGGCTGGGGCAGGCCGGTGCGCTCAGCGAGGTCCCGGACCGAGGTCGGCACTGATGCCGCATCGTGGAGCGCAAGGGACAGCAGCGCCCGACTGGCGTAGTCGCCTCTGGTTGAGACCCTCACCGGGCCGATGTTACCGGGCCTTTACTCCGGCGGCCGGAACAGGCGCTGCGGGGCCTGGGCCGGCCCGAATGCCGCCGCCCAGGTCCCGGCCCGCCGGGGGCCGATCATGCGGTGGGCGGGGGCCCAGCTGTTGGCCGCGCCGCCGACCTGGGACCGGCGCGAGCCGGCGAGGCGGATCGACGGGGCTCTTCCAGGCCACCCGGCCGAGCGCAAGGTGCGCTCGGAAGTGGGGTGCTGCCGGGTGGGCGTTTCCGCACAGCGCGCTGCACCCGGCGATGCTTGCCTCTCGGCGGCTCGGGCAGCGGGCCGAGGAGCGGCCCTGGTGGCCTCGACCGCGTCGGCGAGGCGGCCGGGCAGAACCCAAGGCGCACGGTCCTGGTTAGCATCGACGTGATGTCCGACGAAACCGGTGCACGGCGACCGGGGACGGTCGCCCCCGACGAGGTGATCCCAGCCGAAGGCCCTGACCAGACGCTCGAGGTGGGCAGCGGGGAGACCGTCGAGAGGCCGGCCAAGGTGATGCGGATCGGCTCGATGGTGAAGCAGCTGCTGGACGAGGTCCGCCAGGCTCCCTTGGACGAAGCCGGCCGGGTCCGCCTCCGGGAGATCTACAGCCAGTCGCTCGAGGAGCTGGCCGGCACCCTCTCCCCCGACCTGGCCGCCGAGCTCAATTCGATGACCATCCCGTTCGACAAGGACACGGTGCCCTCTGAGGCCGAGCTTCGGGTGGCCCAGGCCCAGCTGGTCGGGTGGCTGGAGGGGCTCTTCCACGGAATCCAGGCCATGCTCATGGCCCAGCAGATGTCGGCTCGCGCCCAGCTCGACGAGATGCGCCAGCGCGGTCTGCCCTCGGGTCAGCCGATGGCGCCGGGGGGCGAGCGCCCCGGGTATCTCTAGCCGGCGCACCGCCAAAGGCGGGTTTGCCCGGACGCCTCGAAACGGCTCCGTCCCGCGCACCGAGGGGCTATAAAGGGGCGAGCGGAGGAAGTACAACCTTGTAGTTCATCCACAGGGTTGCTCCGCGCTGTGGACCACGAGATGGAGGGCGGAGCCGGAGTTGGCTGAGGGGTCGTTCGCCCACCTGCACACGCACACCGAGTTCTCGATGCTCGACGGCGCCGCCCGGGTCGACGACCTGGTCGCGGCAGCCGTCGCCGACGGCCAGCCGGCGCTGGCCATCACCGATCACGGCAACATGTACGGGGTCCTGGATTTCTACCGGTCCTGCCGGGCCGCCGGGATCAACCCGGTGATCGGCACCGAGGCCTATATGGCAGCCGAGTCCCGAGACGAGCGGCCGGTGCGGCGGGGGAGGCTGGACGACACCGGCGGCGACGTCGATGGGGGACAGAAGCTCTACTACCACCTCACCGTCTTGGCCGAGAGCAACGTCGGGTACGCCAACTTGATGAAGCTCTCCTCGGCGGCCTACCTCGAGGGCTACTACTACAAGCCTCGGGTCGACTGGGAGCTGCTCGACCGCTACCACGAGGGCCTGATCGCCACGACCGGATGCCTTGGCGGGGTGGTGCTCCAGGCGCTCTTGGCCGGAGACCGCAAGGGAGCCGAGGAGAAGGCCGGACGGCTGCAGGACATCTTCGGTACCGACAACCTCTTCGTTGAGCTCCAGGACCACAGGCTGGCGCAGCAGCGCCAGACCAATCCGCAGCTGATCGAGATCGCCCGGCGCTTGGGTGCGCCGCTGCTCGCCACCAACGACAGCCACTATTGCCGTCGCTCGGATGCCGAAACCCACGACGCGCTGCTCTGTGTGCAGACCGGCGCTTTGGTGAGCGATCCCAAGCGGTTCAAGTTCGACGGGAGCGAGCACTTCTTGAAGAGCGCGGCCGAGATGCGCGCGCTGTTCAGCGAGGTGCCGGAGGCCTGCGACAACACACTGCTCGTAGCCGAGCGGGCCCGCGTCGAGCTCGAGCTCGGCCGGCCCAGCCTCCCCGAGTACCCGGTGCCCGAGGCGTTCACCGGCCCCCGCTACGAGGAGCGCGCGCTCGCCTACCTCCGCCACCTCACTGTGGCTGGCGCACGAGAGCGCTACGGGCAGCCGGTGCCCGACCAAGTGGCCGAACGTCTCGACTACGAGCTCCGGGTGATCGGGGACATGGGCTTTGCCGCCTACTTCCTCGTGGTCTGGGACCTCATTCGCCATGCACGGGAGTCCGGGATCCGGGTGGGCCCGGGCCGCGGCTCGGCCGCCGGCTGCTGCGTCGCCTACTGCCTCAAGATCGTCGACATCGACCCGATCCGCTACGACCTGATCTTCGAGCGGTTCTTGAACCCGGGCCGCAAGGAGATGCCCGACATCGACATGGACTTCGACGAGCGCTACCGGGCCGAAATGATCCGCTACGCCTCGGAGCGCTACGGAAGCGACCGGGTCGCACAGATCGTGACCTTCTCGACCATCAAGGCTCGGGCCGCGGTGCGTGACGCCGCCCGGGTGCTGGGCTTGCCCTACGCGGTCGGCGACAAGATCGCCAAGGCGATGCCGCCGTTGGTCATGGGCCGCGACACCCCGCTCTGGGCCTGCCTGGAACGGAGCGAAGGCCACGAGGACGGCTTCGCCGCTGCGGCCGAGCTGCGGGGGATGTACGAACAGGATCCCGATGCCCGCCGGGTCATCGACGTCGCCAAGGGCCTCGAGGGCCTGCGGCGCCAGGACGGGATCCACGCCGCAGCCGTGGTGATCACCCGCAATCCGCTCACCGAGTACCTGCCGATCCAGCGCAAGCCCGACGCCGGCGTCGACCCGCAGGACGCCCCGATCGTCACCCAATACGAGATGCATGGCGTCGAGGAGCTGGGCCTGTTGAAGATGGACTTCCTCGGCCTGCGCAATCTCTCGGTGATCGAGCGGACAGTCGATCTGATCGAGCGCTCGGCCGGGACCCGCCCGGACATCGACGCGGTGGCCCTGACCGACGAGGCGACGCTGCAGATGTTGCGCCGGGGCGACTCGGTGGGGGTGTTCCAGCTGGAGGGGGCGGCCATGCGCCAGACCCTGCGGTCGCTCGCGCCCAGCAGCTTCGACGACGTGGCCGCCCTGGTCGCCCTGTACCGGCCGGGGCCGATGGCGGCCAACATGCACCGCGACTACCCAGAGCTGAAGAACGGGCGCAAGGAGCTCACCTACCTCCACCCCGACCTCGAGGCGATCCTCGAGGACACCTATGGGCTGATGCTCTACCAGGAGTCCGTCATGCGGGTGGCCGAGAGGTTCGCCGGGTACACGCTGGAGGAAGCCGACAACCTCCGGAAGGCGTGCGGGAAGAAGATCCGGCCGCTCATCGCCGCCGAGCGAAAGAAGTTCGTGGCCGGATGCGTGTCCCAGGGGTACGGCGAGGAACTCGGCACCGCGCTGTTCGACATCATCGAGCCGTTCGCCGACTACGCCTTCAACAAGTCCCATTCCTACGGGTACGGCCTGGTCGCCTACCAGACGGCCTGGCTGAAGTCCCACCACCCAGTCGAGTACATGAGCGCCCTGTTGACTTCGGTGAAGGACGACAAGGACAAGACCGCCATCTACCTGGCGGAGTGCCGCAACCTCGGCATCGAAGTGGTGGTGCCCGACGTGAACCGCTCGGCGGCTGAGTTCACTCCGAGTCCGGGCGATGCCCGGGGCATCGTCTTCGGTCTGGCGGCGGTGCGCAACGTGGGGGAGAGCCTGGTCGAACGGATCGTGGCCGAGCGGGAGTCGGCTGGGTCCTTCGCCGACATCTACGACTTCTGCCGCCGGGTTGACCCAATCGTTCTCAACAAGCGGACGATGGAGTCGCTGGCCAAGGCGGGCGCGTTCGATTCACTCGGCCATCCCCGCCAAGGCCTGTGCCTGGTTCTCGACGACGTCGTCGAGCGGACCGTCGAGCGGCGCCGGGAGCTCGAGGCCGGGATCTCCACCCTGTTTGCCGCGCTGGAGGGCGCCGCCGGCTCGGCCGACGGGGGCGACTGGGAGGGGACGCGGGTGCCGATCCCCGACACTGACTTCGACAAGGGCCAGCGGTTGGTCTTCGAGAAGGAGATGCTCGGCCTCTACGTGAGCGACCATCCTCTGCGTGGGTTGGAAGCCTCCTTGGGCGCCCACACGGACTGTTCCCTGGCCGAGTTGCGCGAGGCTGCGTCGGCCGAGGCCGGTGGTGGGCCGATTGCCGAAGGCGTGGTGCGGTCGATCGGTGGGGTGGTGACCGAGCTCAAGCGCCAGTACACGAGGAAGGGCGAGCTCATGGCCCGCTTCGTGCTGGAGGACCTCGAGGCCTCCATGGAGATCTTCGTCTTTCCCAAGGTGATGGCCGAGTACGGGGCGATGCTGGCCAACGATGCCGTCGTCGTGGTCCGGGGCCGGCTCGACCTGCGCGACGAGACCCCCAAGGTGGTGTGCATAGAGCTGCGACGCCCCGAGCTCGGGGGTGCCGAAGGTCACGTGTTGCGCATCTCACTCCCGCTCGGCCAGCTGACCGACGAGAAAGTCGAGCGCCTCCGGGGCGTGCTCCTCGAGCACCCCGGGCCTTCCCCGGTGCTCCTCCACGTCGGGTCCAAGGTCTTGGCGCTGCCCCCCGAGTTCAACGTGGACAGCCGCAACGGCCTGGTCGGCGTGCTGAAGACGCTGCTCGGGGCCAACGCCATCGTGGCCGCCTGACCCGGGCCGAGCCGGCGGCATCGCCTCCGCCGCTGGGCCCCGGTCACGCCATCTCCTAGAATCGCGCCATGGCCATGGCAGCAAACACCAAGGACTGCACCTCCCTGAGCGACGCGGAGCTGGTCGAGATGGCCGACCTCTCGGCCGACCGACTGGTTGCCTTCGACATCGGGTTTGTCGACAAGCAGCGGGAGGAATGGGTGCTCATCACCCAGGTCCGGGAGGGCTCCAAGCTGCGAGGCTTCTCGTTCTGCACCCTCGAGCGCATCGGCGGGACCCCTTCGCTCCTGGTCGGCCTGGCCACCACCGACCGCACGACCAAGGCCGAGACCGCCCTCAAGGCGATGATGGCCGACCAGTACCGTCGGGCCCTGCTCGCCTTCCCCGACGAGGACGTCCTGTTCGGGACCAGACTGCTCTCCGCCGACGGGTTCCGGGCCTTCGCCAAGCTGACAGATGTTGTTCCACGCGTCGGCCACCGTGCGAGCGGCGAGGAGCGGGCCTGGGGGCGGCGACTGGCCAAGCGCTTCGGGGCGGAGAACCGCCTTGACGACCGGACCTTCGCAACCAAGGGGACCGGCTCGCCCGTCGGTGGGCTCGACTTCGAAGCGCCCAAGGGCCAGCCGTCGGCCGAGCTCGAGTCCCTGTTCGCTTCGGTGGATGTCGCCCGGGGCGACCGGCTCATAGCCTTCGGGTGGGCGATGGCCGAGGATCTCGCGTCGGGCCGCCTCGGCCGCTGAGCAGCCGGGGTCAGTCCCGGGGCAGGACCGCGGTGCAGACCTTCACGCAGTAGCCGTCGCGGGGCTGAGTGAGGCAGGCCAGCAGGTAGTAAGGGCGGAATCCGAGCGCGGCGGCGAGCGACCGGCCTTGGAGCCGGTTGCGCCGGGCGAGGTCGAGGGCCTGGGTGGCCTCGGCCGATTCCACCGGCAGCCAGACGTCTTCGCTCTCCCAGCCGAAGCGGACCCAGGTCAAGTCCTCTGGGTCGCGGCGGATGAACTGCGGCCCCCGGCTCGGGACGATGAGGGCGGCCGAGGGCCGCTGGCCTTGGAACTCCCAGTAGGGGGCGGAGAGCCCGGGAAATCCGAAGAGGGGCCCGTCGCTCCAGGCGGTCAGCGCCTCGAGCATCCGCCGGGCCTGGCGGCCCCGCAGGGTCCCCACGCGGCGGGGCAGGTCGGCCGCCGTCGCCGCCTCGGGCTGGGCCAGGTCGTCGGTCTCGGGGTCCTCAGCCAGGCGCGCCTCGACGACGTCGAAGGCGGTCAGGTCGCGAACGCGTACGGGGGGCCAGGACACCCTAAGCCGGATGAGCGCGCCCGAATCCAGGTCTATGGCGGTCGTGTCCTCCGCGGTGCAGGCGAGCACGAGGAGGGTGAGCTCTGATCCCCCGCTCAGATCGGCGCGCGGCCACGCCTGCACCGACGTGTTAGCCCCCTTGACTCGTCAGCTGTGCCTCGAGCGTACCTTGGTCCGACGCGGGCCGAAGACAGACGTAGTGCCGGCAGACATAGGCGGCACCGTCGGCCCGCCCCTCCCACAGTGGCGAGCGCGTGCGCTCGCCCCAGGCGAGCACCGCGTCGGGACGCCAGGCCGAGCGAACCACCGAGAGGAGGTCGGGGCGGTCGCCGGCCACGACCACTTCGACCGTCCGCTCGAGGAGCGAGGTCGCGGCGACCAAGTCGGCGAACGCGACCGGGTTCGACGCCACCAACTCGGCCATCGTCTTGAAGATCCCCTCGGACACCGCGCTCAGGGACTCGTCTCCGCTCACCGCCCCGAGGCGCCACAAGGCCTGGGCGGCGACGGCGTTGGCCGAGGGAACCGCCCCGTCGAGGAGGTCCTTCGGCCGGACGATGAGCGGGTCGGCATCCCGGCCCGTCGTATAGAGCGCGCCAAGGTCCTCGGGCCCGAAGAGCTCGACCAGCCCATGGGCCGTCTCGAGGGCTCGCTCGGTCCAGCGGGCACGACCGGTGAGCTCGCCCAGCCGGGTTGCGGCCTCGACCACCCAGGCGTAGTCGGCGGCCAGGGCAAGGTGCCGGGCGTCGTCGCCCTGGAGGCTCCGCAGCCAGCGGCCGTCCGGCCGGCGCAGCCGGGTGAAGAGGACCTCGGCCACCTCTTCGGCCGCCACCGCCCAGCGCGTCTCGCCGGTCGCGGCGGCCGCCTCGGCCAGGGTGGCCACGGCCATGGCGTTCCACTCCGTCAAGACCTTGTCATCGACTCCCGGCTGGACCCGAGACCGGCGGGCAGCGGCCAGGGCGACCCGTCCCGCCTCGATGGCCGGTGGGCGCGTGAGGGGGGCCCCGGGGGGGCGGTGCAGCACGTTGGTCGACTCCCAATTGCCGGTCTCGGTCACCCCGTAGTACGCGGCGACGTCCGCCGCGCTCGAACCGAGCCCGGCCGAGGCCAGCGCCTCGTCCAACTCGGCCCGGGTGAAGGTGGCATGAGCACCTTCGACGCCGCCGGCGTCGGCGTCGATCGACGAGCCAAGACCGCCCGAGGGTGCCCGGAGGTCCCGAAGCATGGCGTCGAGGGTCTCGGAGACGACCTGCAGATAGTCGGCCCGACCGGTGACCTGCCAGCCGTGCACGTAGGCCCGGGCCAGAAGGGCCTGATCGGTCAGCATCTTCTCGAAGTGGGGGACTAGCCATCGCCGATCGGTCGAGTAACGGGCGAAGCCCCCGACCACGTGGTCGTACATGCCGCCGGCCGCCATCGCGTCGAGAGTCGTTGTCGCCATGACGAGCGACTGGGGGTCCCCGGTGGCCAGGTGGTGGCGGAGGCAGAGCTCGACCAGGGTGGGCCGCGGGAACTTCGGGGCGCCTCCGAAGCCTCCCCACTCGGGGTCGAAGGAGCTCGACAGTTGGGCAACCACCGCCTCCAGCAGGTCGTCGAAGGGCACACTGGCCGCGGCCTCCGGCGGCACCAGCGCGTCGATCAGGGTCACCTGCTGGGCCACCGCGGCGGCCAACGTGTCGGCCTGCCGCTCGACGGCATCGCGCTGGCCGGCCCAGGCGGCGGCCAGGGCCTCGAGCAGCCGGGAGAAGCCCGGTTGGCCGGCCCGGTCGGTGTGGGGGAAGTACGTGCCGGCGAAGAAGGGGCGTCCATCGGGGGTGCAGAAGACCGACATCGGCCAGCCTCCCGAGCCGTTTTGGGCCAGCACGGCGGCCATATAGA
Source organism: Acidimicrobiales bacterium (assembly GCA_040414865.1). Taxonomy (GTDB): domain Bacteria; phylum Actinomycetota; class Acidimicrobiia; order Acidimicrobiales; family RAAP-2; genus Palsa-461. The sequence goes on along the minus strand of JBEDUR010000180.1, from coordinate 268 downwards.
TCGCGTCGAGGTCGGGCCGCTCCTCACGGTCCACCTTGATCGAGACGAACGACCGGGCCAACAGGGCGGCGACCGCCCCGTCCTCGAAGGACTCGTGGGCCATGACGTGGCACCAGTGGCAGGAGGCGTAGCCGATGGAGACGAACAGGGGCTTGTCCTCGGCCTGCGCCCGCGCCAGGGCCTCGTTGCCCCAGGGGTACCAGTCCACCGGGTTCGCCGCGTGCTGGCGCAGGTACGGGCTGGTCTCGTCGGCCAGCCGGTTCACGTC
>JBEDUR010000179.1:0-4610 GCA_040414865.1 Acidimicrobiales bacterium | reverse complement strand
AATTCGCGATACATAAGGGGTTGGTAGGATCCCCAAATACGGGTCTGATGGAAGAAACCCCCAATCGTGCTGCGCAACCGATAGCTATGAAGCGCACCGAGAACGACAAGAACGAATCCTTGCTGTTGCAGTCGATAGGAAATCGCCACGTCCCAGCCTGGGTCATACTCCTCGGGACAGCCGCCTACCGACTCGAAGGCATTCCGCGACAGCGCCATAGCTGAGCCGGAGGCAAAAGGGGATAGAGATCCAACCGTGGACGTTGGAAGGTCGTGAGCATTTATCGTCCATTCCGGGTTGAGCGTGACGAACTCGGGAACCGACGCTACAAAGTCATTGTCCTCGAGAGTCGCGAACATCGACACCAGAAATCCAGGTGCCACTTCGTCGTCCGCGTCGATGAAAACGAGCTTTTCGGCACGCGCTACCTTCGCGCCGACGTTCCGGGCATAGGCCTGATTCGCCCGGTCCGGAGCAGAAACCAACCTCAGCCGAAGCCGAGCCGCATACTTCTGGGCGATCAGCGCGGACCGGTCCGTCGAACCGTTGTCGACTAAAACGAGCTCCCATGGGAATGAGGTTTCCTGGGAAACGAGCGCGTCCAGCTGGCGTCCCAAGTACGTTTCGCCGTTCCTGCAAGGGATGACAACCGAAAGGAGCGGCGCCTCCTCATCACACTGATCGGTCACCGGAGCTGTTTATTGGTGACGACTCGGGCTAACGACACCAGAGGAAGCGTATCCGGTCTGGCCCAGGGTCAAGGAAACAGTCCCACTGGAAAGTCAAGTCTGGTCCTGTCGGTGGTTGAGCACCCTCGATGACTACCCCCGGGATGGACCCAGGAGTTGGCGACCGCCGGCCACTTCAACAGTGTGAGCCGAACTCGACCGATCGCATAGTGGTCGAATCAGAGGTAGAAGACGCGGTGTCGGACGCTACCTTGCAACCTGCCAACGCTGTACCCCCAGCGGACCGCGCATCGCGCCAGGTCGGCCTTGCTACGGGCAGCGACCAGATCGCGCAGTGCGAGAACCCATTCGGACAACACCATCGACATGGGACGCCTGCGAACGAATGGGTCACGAAACTCGCGATACACAAGGGCTTGGTTGTATCCCCAAACACGAGTCTGATGGAAGAGGCCACCAATCGTGGTGCGAAAGCGAACACGGAGACGTTCTGGTACAAAAGAGAGTGCGAATCCTTCCTGTCGCAGTCGATAGGTAAACGCCATGTCCTCGCACGCCGCGTACTCCTCGGGACAACCGCCTACGGACTCGAAAGCCTTCCGCGATAGCCCGATAGCTGAGCCGAGTGCATATGGGGAAAACTTCCCACAAGTGGACATTGGTAGGTCGTGAGCATTTATCGTCCATTCCGGGTTAAGCGTAACGAAGTCAGGAATGGACGTTACAAAGTCGTTGTCCTCGAGAGTCGCGAACATAGACGAGAGATATCCAGGTGCCACTTCGTCGTCGGCGTCGGTGAAGACGAGCTTTTCGGCACGCGCTGCCTTCGCGCCGACGTTCCGGGCGTACGCTTGATTCGCCCGGTCTGGAGCAGAAACGATCGTCAGCCGAATCCGAGTCGCATACTTTTGGGCGATCTGCATGGACCGGTCGGTTGAACCGTTGTCGACCAAGACGAGCTCCCACGGGAATGAAGTCTTCTGGGAGACGAGCGCATCAAGCTGGCGTCCCAAGTACGTTTCACCGTTCCTGCAAGGGATGACAACGGAAAGGAGCGGCGTTTCCACATCGCACTGATCGGTCCCCGAAGCGGTTTGATTAGTAACGACTCGGGCTAACGACACCGGAGGGAGCCTATTCCCCTCTGGCTCTCCGCGTCCGAGAAGGAACTGACTTGGTCCCCGTGAGTCGATCCACCGCCGTGTGTCTCGCATGGAGGCACAGCGTGTGCTGGCGGCGACACAGCGACCAGGGTTTCGACTTCGTTACTGAGGCGCCGTGCATGCGGCTGGGAAAGAGCGGCGCCTCGGACGGCCCGTCTTGCTCCACGATCCACGTTTGTGCCGGTCCGGATTGATGCTGACGGGCGACATCCGGCAAGCTACACGAGTGTTGAACTGGGCGGCGCGGTACCTTCCTGTTGTTCGCTTGCTCGATGAGATACGAGCGACATCGGCGCTGGATGTTGGAGGCGGGTGGTACGGGCTGAGTTGGTACCGGCGGGGGACCGCTGTGCAAGCAGATTTCGCTTTTCCGGCACCGTACTGGAGGCCGCCAGGTGAGACCTGGCCACGGCAACCAGCACCGAGTACTGGTGCACCAACAACTGCGACTCGCCCTGGCGTACCCTTGTACGTTCAAGCGTCCGCGAGCGCGTTGCCGTTTCCAAGCCGGGCCTTCGATGCCGTCGTATCGCTCGACTTAATAGAGCATCTGCCAGAAGCCCTCCGCTCGATTGCCGTGGCGGAGATGGCAAGAGTCGCGAGGAACACGGTAATAATCGGGTTTCCGGTCGGCCGATTCGCCCGATGGACCGACGCCGCGGTCGAAGGGTTTTTTCGGGTGATGAGGTGGCAAGTGCCTGCCTGGCTAGTCGAGCACCGGTCGCAAGTCCACTACCCAAGCCGCGAAACGCTCATCGGGGTTCTTCCCTCCGGATGGGATGTCACCCGCGAGATGAAGAACAACAACGTTCTTGCGTTCTTGGCGGTAGTGATCATTGAGTCAGTGGCGGGTCGCGACGGGAAGCACCTTCCTGGTCTGGGTCGTAACTGGAGATGGCCTGCAGTCTTGGACCGCGGTCCGACCTATCGGCGGATCTTCGTGCTTTCCTCAATACCCGCTCCCACTGGTTAGGCGACCGCCACGATCTGAGTCAACTCGGACGATCGTTCCCCTCAGGCCGCGCCTGGGCGCCCGAGCGTGACTGGCGGAGCGATGACCGTAGGTCTGGGCTATCGCGACTTTGGCGTGGACGGTGATGCTCAACTTCGGGGGACCCGGGCGGGGGTAAGCGTCTGGTTCAGCCACGCCTTCCACCCACGTTTGGTGGTCTCGGCGTCGAAGACGTCGTCATAAGCGTGGTGGCTGACGGCGACAGCCATTCCCAGTCCCCAGCGACCGTGAAAGCGGATAAGCGCATCCGAAGTCCGAAATCCCACGAAATTCGCAGTGGCGTAGTCGATCACCCCGTCGAAGGGCTCGACATTCGGGAGGGTGACACGCACGTTCGAGCCGAGTTCGACCGTCCCGGCAGTCCCGAGGGCGCTGACCAGAATGGGCCACGCCTCAGCCACTGCCGAGGACGCCGGACCCTCGGCATCGATGTAGTGAGCGCGTCGCCTGGGGAAGTGGGAGTGATATTGGGCGAGGGTATCGAGGTACATATCCCAACCCCCCGAGGTCATGGGCTGGAACTCGTCGCTCCAGTCATCACCGATAAAACCGCTGTGCACGAAGCGGAGCACTGTGCTTCCCCCGCCCCGGCTCTCGATCAGGTACTCGAACGCGTGCATCGATCCGTCCTCGGCCGTGGGTGTGCGGATGGCCAGACGGCGTCCGGGCTCCCAGGCCACGACCATCTCGCTGGCGGGGTCGATCGGTGAGGGTTGGAACCAGGTGGCCAGCCCAGCTTCGGTCGAGATGCTTTCCCACACCTGCTCAGGGTTCGCCTCAAGCAGGATCTCCTTAGCGATCTTGAACTCCTTGGGCATCTCGCGCTCCTATCAGTCGAGCTTGGGAGCCTTGCTGGCCGGGTGGACTGCCAGGACGATTCGGTGCTCTCGGCCTCGCGGGGCGTTTTCGTCGTGATAGCGGGCGACGAGCGCGGCGATGGCTGTGGACAGTTCCTCGGTAAATTCGGCCCGGTCGACGGCAGACGCGAAACGAACTTCGCCATCTAGCGCAAAGGTGGCCAACCGCTGACTCGCCCGCTCGGCTCCGGCAAGGAGTTGGCCGACGTCCCGGACCAGCTGGCTGGCCAAGGCGAGCAGCCAGCGGGCAGAGAGGCGATCTGGCGCTTGGAGCGGGTTAGGAGCGACGGCGTCCAGCGCTCCGGGTGAGATCACGTACGAGGCCGCCGTCGCCCGTAGGACTCGCTCGGTGCAGTTTCCCTTTCGGCGCTCCTCCACCAGCTCGACCAGTCCGTGCCGTTCCAAGAGCCGGAGGTGATAGTTGACCTTCTGGCGGGGCAGCCCGACGCGCTCGGCAAGGCCAGCGGCGGAGGCGGGCTCGCGCAGTTCGGCGAGCAGCCGGACCCGGGTGGAGTCGAGGGTCGCCTCGGCGGCCGACGGATCGGAGATCGCCGCAACATCGAGCACCGCCATCATTTTGAATCCGACAGGTTATTTTGTCAAGACGACTATCCTGGTCGGTTGGAGCGTCCCTGGAAGCGCCAGTCGTGGGCGGCCTCTAGGTCTGTCGTCACTGCGGCGGTCGCTACCTCCTCCGCATGGATCGGGCAGAGAGAGGTGGCACTCGTCGACCAATCGGGCGGCTGTCGCAAGGCCGCGTCTTCTGCACCACCAACGGTGATGTCACGGGCCGACGACCGCTGGGCTGTTCGATCGCGGCAGCGTCGAAATCGCGCTCGATCCGTGATCGCGCGCTCGATGGTGCAAAGAGTCCGCGAGTACACGACTT
>JBEDUR010000178.1:0-10284 GCA_040414865.1 Acidimicrobiales bacterium | reverse complement strand
CACGCCCCTCGTCGTCATGGATGCTCTGCGACGAGCTGGCGTTTCGGTATGTGAGCCATGGCAGCACTATGAGCTCGAGGTCCCGGCAGACGTCCTGAACGTCGTACTGCCGGTTCTGGCTCGCCTGCGAGCTGCGCCAACCGCACAACGCGCTGAGAGCTCAGTGGTGACCCTCACCGGCCACGTCCGGGCCGCGATGGTGCATTCCCTCCAACGGCAGATTCCATCCCTGACACGCGGCGAAGGGGTGTTCGAGTGCGCCTTCGACTCCTACGAGAAGGCACGTCAGCCCTGGCCCACTCGCCGACGTGCCGACAACAACCCTTTGGACCGACGCGACTATCTGATGAAGGTGCGGGGCGCGGTTTAAGACGCTTCTTGGGTTCGGAATTGGGACCGAGGCGAAGGATCGATCCCAGTCGGGATAAGCCTTTCACCACGCCTTCGGTCCTCAGCGCAACGGGGGTGCCGTTCCAGTGGGGTTACGGCTGGCTCGTCACCCTCCAGTAACGCCCGTGGTCCCGAGCGAGGTATCCCTGGTCGACGAGCAATCGCCGCAGAGTCGCCCAGTCACCATGCCATCCGTAGAGCGTGGTGTTCACTTCTCGCTCGTCATAGATGTCTCCGGGCTGGAAGTCCTGCGCGATGAGGTCCAGGACGACTCTCAGTGCCCAGGGTTCCGAGGGGATCTGGACGAGGCGGTTTCGAAAGAAGTAGCGGCGGGCGAGCTGCATGTCGGCGTCGCTCCCGCTGGCGATTCGGATCACCGCGGCATCGCGGACCGAGCGTTCGAAGATGTCCTCGACCAGGTGGTAGCGGCCCGCATTCTCGACCACCAATCCGGCGCGTTCGAGCCGGCTCAGCTGTTCAAGGCCCGCCCGGACCGGTACCCCCGCGGATTCCAGCAGCTGGTCCTGGCCTTGAGGGCCGGCAACCAGGACGGCGACGAGCCGTCGCCTGGTGGAGTCCGCCATCAGCCCGACGATCTCTTCAGGGGCCGGGGCACGTTCGGCCAACGTCCCCATACCTAACCCCCTGTGATGGACGTAGTTGACAGTATCTTTTATCACAAAATAGAGCCCTACTGCACTTGAGTTCGACTGTGTCTCACCTTCTCTACGAGGGAGTATGGTTCTTTCCGGTCTGTCCCTTCAGTGAGTTCAAGACAGAGTTAGGCGTAGGTGGAGGGTTGATGCCCGAGGATCTGGTCTTCTACACCGCTGCCGAAGTGGCCGACCTGCTCCGAATGAACCACCAGGTCATCCAGCGCAAGCTCCAGGCGGGTGAGATCCCCGCCTACTTTGTCGGCCGCGGGTGGCGGGTCGAACGAGGCGACCTGCTCGAGTGGCTCGATCGCTTCTCCAACCAAAAGCAACGCCCGCTCTCGGATCGGTGGTTCGACAAGGAGGGACGGCTCAAGTCCCTTCCCACCCAGCGCGCGAAGCGCCGAGTGGTGTTGGGCAGAATCGCCGAGCTTTTCGAACTCCGACGGCCCTACCCCGAGACCGAGGTCAACGCTGTACTTCGGCCGGTCTATGCCGACGTCGCCTTGCTCCGACGGGAGCTGGTGGCTGAAGCCCTGCTCGAACGGGAGGCGGGCTCCTACCGGCGGGTGGATCTCGCCGAAAGCCCGCCTCGTGACCGGCGGCCCGAGCACGCGAACTGACTCGCCAGGACCCAGGCGCGCAGGTTGCGATTCGATGTAATGCGAACGACATCTGCCATCCGGGCTGCCCCATCAGGGTCCGAGTCCGTAGCGGTTTCGACGGGCCCTGAGGGCGGACCCGCTCACGCGTCCGATGGCCCGGGCTCCCAACCGCTCTGTTGTGCCCACTCGTCGGCGGCGTGCATCATCGCCCACAGAAACGGGCCCTTGGCCTTCACGTAGGCGTCCCGATCGGTCGAGAGCAGTCCCTCGACGCTGCGTTTGAGCGCGCCGTAGTGGTTCGCCGCCTCCGAGTGGCTCCGCAGGTAGTCGCGACACAGGAGGGCGAATTGCTCGTCGAAGGTTCCGGAACGCCGGACGTGGACGTGGGTACGACGCTCGCCGGGTCGCTCTCGGAAGTATCGCTTGGTCAGGTCGGGATTGTCAGCCCGCCAAAGAAACCCGCACCGTTCGAGGGGATCACGGAACGCGCCTTCGGGTTCAAGGGTGACCACCGAGATCTGGACATCGATGATGGGCTTCGCGTCCAGGCCAGGGACAGCAGTAGAGCCGATGTGATCGATGCGAAGGGCTCGGTCGCCCAGGGCTGCTCGAAATCGACCGCCGAGCTCAGCGAAGAGGAGTGGCCAGCTCGGATCGTAAGGGACAATCCGCATCGGGTCGGCGGGATCAGACATCGCAAAGACACGGAGCGATCACGCCAGAGCAGGGCGGCCTGACTTCCATCAGGACATCATTGCCCGCGGACATTGTCGATCGCCCTGTCCGGTCATCGCCGCTCGCAGGAAGCCCGAGCAAGTGCAGACCACCTCCGTCGTCGAGAGGCATGGCCGGCTGGCCCTCAGGCACTGACGGACAACTGTCGAGCACACCCTCTCCTCGACCACGATTTCCACTGCCATCGGTCACTGAGTGAGCCGTGGGTCTTGAGAAAATTAGTGAGGTCTATCTATAATAGATAACTATCAGTAAATTGACCGACACTCGGCTGTCTCGATCCTCCGGAGGCCCGGACGAAGAGGCTGCGGCCCAGCTCGGCGAGCTGATCGGCCGTCTTGCGAGACAACTTCGTCGAGGTTCGAGGCAGGCACTGCTCCCGTTTCACCTGACCGATAGCCAAGCCCACGCTCTTCGCGTCGTTGGGCGTGCCCAATCAGCGCTTCCGATGGCGGAGATCGCCCGCCGGATCGACGTCGTTCCCCGTGCGGCGACTTCGGTCGTTGACGGGCTCGAACTGCGGGGCCTTGTGGTCCGTGAGGTCGACCCGAACGATCGCCGATCTGTTCTTGTCCATCTCACCGCGGCCGGGGCGGATTTGTTACGTGTTGTCAGCGGGGCGCGAAACGACGCAGCGATAGCAATGTTTTCGAAAGTCCGATCAGCCGATCGATCTTCGCTCCTCCGGATCCTAAGATCGATCGACCCTGTCGAAGTTGGTCGGAACGGCGGGGCCGCGCGCAATGTGGGACGAGCCCGATGATGCGAGGCGGGCCGTTGCGCACCCTTCGACGAGATCCGTCCGTCGTCAACAAACAGGTTCCCAAGGGGACGTTTCGCAGAATACTCAGCTTCCTCGCGCCTTATCGCCTGCGGTTGACCGTCTTCCTTCTCCTCACCATCGTCGACTCCGCTATCGGGGTCGCTAATCCACTCATCTATCGAGAGATCATCGATCGAGGAATCCTGGGCCGCGACTCAAGGCTGATCGTCGGGCTCGCACTCTTGATTGCTGGCCTTGCGCTCGTCGACGCCGGACTGTCGCTTGGCGAACAGCTTTGTTCGGCTCGCGTGAGTCAGGGCCTCATCTATGACCTGAGGAGCCGCGTTTACAGCCATGTGCAGAGGATGCCCGTTGCCTTCTTCACGAGGACACAGACCGGCGCCCTTGTCTCACGCTTGAACAACGACGTCCTCGGAGCCAATCAAGCGGTCAATGACATCTTGTCGAATGTCGTCGGCAACATCCTCAGCCTCGGCATGGTTCTCACGACAATGTTGCTTTTGTCGTGGCAGATCACGTTGGTCGCGCTGGCCATACTGCCCGCTTTCGCCCTGCCGGCTCGGTTCATGGGTCGACGGCTTGGGGCAATCGCTCGGGAGAGCTATCAGCTTCAGGCCGATATGAACACGACCATGGCTGAGCGTTTCAATGTGGCCGGTGCACTCCTCGTCAAGCTCTTTGGTCGTCCTGCCGAAGAGGAAGCTCGGTTCTCGGATCGAGCAGGCAGAGTGCGGGACATCGCGGTCACCCAATCGATTTACTCGCGGATCTTTTTCATCTCTTTGACGATCACCGCTTCACTCGCGACCGCGCTCGTCTATGGCTGGGGTGGCATCCTCTCCCTCAATGGGACCCTGAGGGTCGGCACACTCGTGGCCATGACTGCCTATCTGAGCCGCCTCTACGGTCCGCTTACCTCATTGTCCAACGTGAATGTCGATGTCATGACCGCGCTCGTGTCTTTCGATCGAGTCTTCGAGGTGCTCGACCTCGAGCCGATGATCACCGAGCGTCCCGGCGCGGCCGATGTCCCCAGCGGTCCCGCGAGCATCCAGTTCGACCACGTCTCGTTTAGCTACCCGGGTGCGGACGAGGTCTCACTGGCGTCGCTCGAATCGGTCGCTGTCTTGGAGAGGCTTCCCTCGCGAAGGGTCCTTGACGACGTGGTCTTTCGGGCAGAGCCGGGACAGCTGGTCGCCCTGGTCGGACCGTCGGGTGCCGGAAAGACCACGATCACCCACCTCGTGGCCCGCCTCTACGACGTTACCGGCGGAGCGGTACGGATCAACGATGTCGACCTGCGAGATGTCACCTTCGACTCGTTGAGGGCCCGAGTTGGCATGGTCACCCAGGACGCGCACATGTTCCACGACACGATCCGGTCCAACCTTCTATTCGCCGACCCCGAAGCAAGCGAGAGCGAGCTGCGGGAGGCCTTGGCCAGGGCACAAATCCTCACCCTCGTCGACAGCCTCCCCGAGGGAATGAACACCGTTGTCGGGGACCGCGGCTATCGGCTCTCAGGTGGGGAGAAGCAGCGGATGGCGATTGCTCGGCTTCTCCTCAAGGCACCAGACGTCGTCGTGCTCGATGAAGCCACGGCCCACCTTGACTCCGAATCGGAAGTGGCCGTCCAGGCCGCACTGAAGACGGCACTGAAGGGACGCACGTCTCTCGTGATCGCGCATCGGCTATCGACGGTCCGCGACGCCGACCTGATCCTGGTCGTCGAGGAAGGGAGGGTCGTCGAGCGCGGGAGCCACAGCGAGCTACTCGCCGCGGGCGGGCTTTACCGCGAGCTCTATCGGACCCAGTTCCGTCAGCAGGACCGTGAAGTGTCGGCCGACTCCGAGCCAGCTGATGCCGTCGCCGCTGACTGGTGACGGCAGTCTGGCGCCCGGTGACGCTGGGCGAGGTCAGCTTTACCGACCGGCGGGGGACGGCGACCGGCGAAGCACGCCCGCCGGGGTGGGCACCCGGCGCCAGGGCCGGGGCAACCACCACACCCGGTCCCCCAGGAGCGAGATGACGGCTGGTACGAGCAGCGACCTGACCACGGTCGCATCGATCGCGATCCCAACCGCCATCCCGGTGGCGAAGACTTTGATCGGCAACAAGGGTGCAGAGGACAGGGCGATGAAGGCGAAGCACAAGATGATCGCCGCGCTCGTAATCAGTCTCCCAGTGCGCGAGACCCCGTCGATCACCGCCTGGTCGGTGCTCAGGCCGCGATCGTGCGCCTCCTTGACCCGACTGAGGATGAACACTTCGTAGTCCATCGTTAGCCCGAACAGAAAGGCGAAGAGGGTCAGGGGCACGAAGTCGACGACGACCCCATTGGCGGGGATCGACCAGATCGCATTCGACCCATGGCCGTCCTGCCAGATAAGGACCAGCGCACCGTAGGCGGCCAGCATCGAGAGCGCATTGAGCACGAGCGCCTTGATCGGCAGGACCACCGACCGGAACGCCGCGCCCAGGGCCAGGAGGCTCACGAGGGCCACTGCCAAGATGATCAACGCGAATCGGGAATAGAACGCCTGGATCACAGCGGCCTCGACCAGGCCATCACCGCCGACGAGCGAACCGGGGGCCGAGTGGGCCAGCTCCTGGCGGAGCTCACCTTCGACGGCGACGGCTTGGGGCGAACTCGTGGGTGCGGACACGATCACATCGAGCATTGCCGTACCGTCCCGACGCCACGACGGTCCTACGGGATCGAGCACGGTAAACACTCCGTCGGTCTTCTCAAGCCGAGCGGCGAGCGCGGCCGGGTTCGCCCCGCGGGGGACCAGGACTTCGACGGGCTGCAGCGCGCCCACTGGAAACCCAGCCTGCTCGAGCCGCACCAGCCCGGCTTCGGCCGGCCCGCTGTGGGCAAGTGAAGTCGGAGTCGGCTCGCCTACCCGAAGGCCTGATGCCGCCCCGATCAGGATCCCGAGAACGAGCAGAGCTGCACCGACGGCGAGCCAGCGGTGCCGCACGACCCCTCGGGTCCATGCAGCCCAGCCTCGTCCGACTCCGAGGGCCCGGGCCGAGGCTCGACGTCGCCGGTCCAGGCGCGGACCCCAGGCGGACAGCATCGCCGGCAGGAGCGTCATCGCGGCGGCAACGGTCACGAGTGGGATGAGCAGCCCTCCGTACCCGAGACTGCGAAGGAAAGGCACGGGCAACGCGAGCAGTGACGCTAGCCCCACCGCCACCGCCAACCCGGAGAGCGCCACCGCTCGCCCAGCGGTGGCCATGGCAACCACGATGGCCTGATCATTGCTGAGCCCTCGAGCTCGCTCCTCACGCCATCTGGTGACGATGAGAAGGGAGTAGTCGATGGCGATGCCAAGACCGAGCAGCGACACCAGGTACTCGACCAGCTGGCTCACCTGGGCGACCGTGGTGAGTGCGCCCAGCGCGAGAAAGGTGGTCAAGATCGAGGCGATCGCCAGGAAGAGCGGCACCACCGCCAACAGGGAGCCGAACACCACAGCCAGCACGACAAGCGCGCCGACTGAGCCGATGACCACCTCGCCGAGCACGCCGATGCCACCGCCTCCCCCCTGCAGGTTGGTCAGGCCGGTGACGGCGACACTGACTCCGGGCGGCGCGTGGGTCCGCAGCTGCGTGGCGAGGTCGCCAGCGCTGGGCGGGTTGCCGTCCGGCAGGATCAGGGCCATAGCAGATCGCCCGTTTGGCGAGACCAGCCGGCGGTCTTGGGTGAAGGGGTACGCGGCCACCCGAAGCCCGTGGTCGGTCTCGAGCGGCGCGAATGTACGGGACACCTGGGTTGTCCCGGCGGCCGTGTTTACCCGTTCGCCCGCCGGCAGGGTCACCAAGGCCACGATGGCGTTGTTGTTTCCACCGGTGCCATAGAGCCGGCTGATCACCTGTCCCGCGTCGTATGCCGGGAACCCCTTCAGGTTCTCGGCGGTGGTGAGCCGGCCGGCGACGGGGCCGGCCAGGGCGATCCCGAGCACCGTCAGTGCGGCCCCGATGATCACCACTCGCCGGCGGTTGCGAACAATCAACCTGGCCCAACGGCCGAGAGCGGACGTTTGGGCGGGGTCGGCTGAGGTCCCCCGTTGTGTGGTGACGGTCATGCAACGGACGGTAAGGATCGCAGACCCTCACGGCGATGGGCTCATGACCCGTCTTCAGGGGTAGTGCTAGGTCCCGCTCAGCCGTTCAGGTAGGCGAGCACTGCCATAACCCGACGGTTGTCGTCGTCGGAGGGCGCGAGATCTAGCTTCATGAAGATGTTGGCGATGTGCTTGCTCACCGCCTTCTCGCTGACCACCAGGTTCGAGGCGATGGCCGAGTTCGAGCGCCCCTCCGCCATCAGGGCGAGCACCTCTCGCTCGCGCCGGGTCAGCCGGCCGAGGGGCTCGTCCCGGGAACGCCCGTCGAGGAGTTGGGCGACCACCTCGGGGTCCATGAGAGTGCCCCCCGCTGCGACTCTCCGAATCCCGTCGATGAAGTGGGCGGTGTCCATGACCCGGTCCTTCAGGAGGTAGCCAACGGCGCCCGTCCGGTCTGAGAGCAGCTCGCGGGCGTAGATCGGCTCCACGAACTGCGAGAGAACCAGAACCGGCAGTCCGGGTAGACGACGCCGAGCCTCGATCGCGGCGCGGAGCCCCTCGTTGGTGAAGGTGGGCGGGAGCCTGACGTCGAGCACCGCGACATCGGGACGGTGCTCGACGAGGGCGCTGACAACCGAGGGGCCATCATCGACCGCGGCGACGACCTCTATGTCATGGGCCTCGAGGACGGCCACCAGTCCATCGCGCAGAAGCGTCAGGTCTTCGGCGAGGACAGCTCGCACGGCACCTCCACCGTGACGACCGTAGGACCACCTGGGGGACTGTCGACCCTCAAAGTGGCGTCGAATGCCGAAAGGCGTCGTTGGATCCCGCTGAGGCCGCTTCCTTTGGCGGGATCGGCTCCGCCGACCCCGTCGTCACCGACAGTGGCCACGAGTACGCCATCCCAGTAGTCGCAACTGATCCAGCTCCATCGTGCGCCACTGTGTTTGACGACGTTCGCCATCGCCTCGGCGACCGCAAAATAGACCGCCGACTCGATCGGCTCGGGCGGTGACCCAGGGAGCTGCACCGTTACATTCACAGGGATCGGCACCGTCACCACCAAGGCGTCGATCGCCCCTTGTAGGCCGAGGTCGGCGAGGACCGGCGGGCGGATCCCACTTACCAGATCACGCAAATCGGAAAGCGCCTTGCTGGCTGATGCCCGAGCGTCGGCCAAGAGCCGTCGAGCTGCCTCGGGGTCGTCTCGGAGGATCTCGTCGGCCATACCGAGGCTCATGCCCAACGACACTAGGCGGGCCTGAGCTCCGTCATGAAGGTCGCGCTCGATCCGCCTGAGCTCGGCCTCCTGGATTTCGATGACCGTCTTGCGCGATTCGGTGAGCGTTCCAACCCGCTCGACCAGCTGCTCTGTGGAAGCCGAGGAAGGCGGAAACAACGCAATGTGTATGCCCAGCGCCACCGCCAGACCGAGCACGGGCCAGAGCGGCCAGGGGTAACCGGCTCCGGCGAGAAGCCACACCACCACGCAGATCAGCGCGGCAACGAGAGAAAGGGCGCCGTGGACTGCGAGCCCGCGTCTTCGACTGACCCCGAGACTCCACCGCAGTGCGCCCCGTATGGCGAACGGGACGGCCAACCCGAACCAGACCCAACCCGGCCAAAAGTATCCAGCCCCGGTGGCCGCCCAAATGATCAGCACCAGCACCCCGATCCCGGCCGCCGGGAAGCCGAAGCGTCCGTACCGGGCCCTGTGGCGTTCGATTGCCATGCGTCCCAGTCTGTCCGAGGACCGGTCCGCGTCAATAGAGCTAGGTCTACCTCGTTGCCGCCCGTACCGTGCGAGCCACTCAGCGCCGAAGTTGGTATTTCGGAGCAGGCGTCCCTTGCCGAGAGGCTGCCTCCGGGTCAGCACCGTTATGTGCGCCTTCCACAAGTCGGAATTAACGGTGCCAAAAAGGGCCGCTGGGGCGGAGGTCACCGTCGCGATGACGACGTCATATTCCTCGCCCCTGGCCGGACGTTTCGAGCGAGGTGATGACTTGGCTGCGATACCTGATCGACCGCCGCGACAGTCAGCGGTCCCCTGATGTCCCGTCGGCGGCAGCGACGATCGCTGCGAGGTCGATCCTCTTCATCGTGAAAAGGGCTCGCATCGCCCGCTCCCGGCGCTCTTCGTCGGGGTCCGTCATGAGCTCCTCGAACCCCATCGGGATGACCTGCCAGGAGAGTCCGAACCGGTCCTTAAGCCAGCCGCAGGGGCCCTCGTTGCCGCCCTCGCTCAGCTTCTCCCAGTAGTAGTCGATCTCTGCTTGGTCATGGCAGCGGATGAGGAAGGAGATCGCCTCATCGAACTTGAACTCTGGACCGCCGTTGATGGCCGTGAAGCGCTGGCCATCCAGCTCGAATTGGACGGTGAGCACCATCCCGGCCTCCCTCGGGCCCGCCTCTGTATAACGCGAAACGTGCGTGATCCGGGAGCGGGGAAAGACCGAGACGTAGAAGTTCGCCGCGTCCTCGGCCCCGCTATCGAACCAGAGATTCGGCGTGATCTCTGGCATAGACCCTCCTCTGCTCGCTGCTCCCGTCAGGTCGGCGATGGTACGTGGCTGCGCCGTCCCCGGAGCGCTATCAGTCAAGCAGGAGGTGAGCGTCGGTAGTGACGTGCAGAGCAAGGGCGAAGGCCCCCTACCTTGATGCTCGTCCTACGACGTCGCCGAGCGGAGAGTTCCCGGTGGGGAGGAGCCGAGCCCGACCGGCTCGCGCAGCTGACCCCTAGGCCGTGCCGTTGGGCTGGGCCAAAACTGGCATTTGGCTCGCGGCCTGGATCTCCGTAACGGCCGGAGGGTCGGGGGCAAGTGGGCCGCCCGACACCGGCGTCAGCCAGACGTGCATCATCGGAGGGGTGACCTTGTTCACGGAGCCGGCGGTACAAGCACCGGCGTTGTCGTTGCCGACCACGTGCCCTGCGTTCAAGCAAAGATCGGTGTGAATGTGCCACTGGGTCAGGCAGCCTCCGGGCTGGGGTGGGTTCGCAGCGTCCGAGGAGGGCATGAGGTACATGGCCGCCTCGAGGACCG
>JBEDUR010000177.1:0-11090 GCA_040414865.1 Acidimicrobiales bacterium | reverse complement strand
CTCAGGCGCCGATAGGGGTTGCGCCCGGCCGGATCCGTGGTGGCCACGCAAAGCCGCTGGATCTCTTCCAGGCTCTCGGACTCCGGGAACAGCGAGGCGGTGTGCCCGTCGGGGCCGAGCCCGAGATGGATGAGGTCGATCCCCGGCCCCTCGATCAACGCTCGAAGCACCGCCTCGTAGTCGGCGGCGCAGCGCTCGGGATCCCCCTTGGTGGTCATCGGCGTGAAGGATCCCACACCGCCGAGGGGCTCGACGAGATGTTCGCGCACCAGCCGCTGGTTGGCATCGTCGTCTTCGGGCGGGACCATCCGCTCGTCGCCCAGGTACACGTCGACCTGGGACCAGTCCAGTTCGCAGCGCTCGGCGGCCCGGTCATAGCAGGCCGCCGCGGTCGTCCCACCCGAGACCAGCAGGGTGAAGCGAGCGCCGGGGCGGTACTCGAAGCAGTCCTTCAGGACCGAGGCGAAGCTCGAGGGCACGTCATCGACCGGCTCGGCGGCCCGCAAGAGCTCGGCGGCGTGCCCCCTCACA
Source organism: Acidimicrobiales bacterium (assembly GCA_040414865.1). Lineage (GTDB taxonomy): Bacteria > Actinomycetota > Acidimicrobiia > Acidimicrobiales > RAAP-2 > Palsa-461. The sequence goes on along the minus strand of JBEDUR010000177.1, from coordinate 10,559 downwards.
GCACCGGCTCTCGCCAGGTGTCACCGGAGCGCTGGAGCAGCAGGTCGGCGGTGTGGGGACCCCAGGTGCCGGCTTCATAGAAGTGCAGGCCTCCGCCGGGTTCGGCCCAAGCCTCCAGGTACGGGTCCACGATCCGCCATGCCTGGGCGACCTCGTCGGTGCGGATGAACAGCGTGGGGTCACCACTCATCGCATCGAACAACAGGCGGGTGTAGCCGTCCATGCCGGTCTCGGCGATGGCCTGCTCGTACCCGAAATCCATGGATTCGGACTGGACCCGGAACGCCTCGCCCGGAACCTTGGCCCCGAAGTGCAACGAGATCCTCTCGTGCGGCTGGATCCGGAGCACGAGCTCGTTGGGGCGCAGGTCCCGGGAGAGGGTCCCCTCGAAAGCGAGAAACGGGACCTCGTGGAATTGCAGGACCACCTCGGTCACCCGGGCCGGCATCCGCTTGCCGGTTCGGACGTAAATCGGGACGCCGGCCCACCGCCAGTTGTCGACGCAGAGCTGTAACGCCACGTAGGTCTCGGTCTCACTCGCCGGGTCAACTGCGTCCTCCTCGCGGTAGCCGACCACGGGTTGGTTGTCGACGATGCCGGCCGTGTACTGGCCGCGCACGGACCGGTCGACCGCCTCGTCGGGGGAGGGGATCGCGATGGCCTTGAGAAGCTTGACCTTCTCGTCGCGAATGTGCTCGGAGTCCATCCAGGTCGGGGGCTCCATCATGGTGAGCGAGAGCACCTGCATCATGTGGTTCTGAACGATGTCCCGGAGCGCTCCAGCTGTCTCGTAGAAACCGCCCCGGTGCTCGACCCCGATGCTCTCGGCCACGGTGATCTGGACCTGCTCGACGTAGCGCCGGTTCCAGATCGGCTCGAAGATGGCGTTCGCAAACCGAAGGGCGAGGACGTTTTGCACCGTCTCTTTGCCCATGTAGTGGTCAATGCGGAAAATCTGGTCCTCATCGAAAGCCCGGTGCAGACGAGCGTCGAGCTCGAGCGCGCTGGCCAGGTCCCGGCCGAAAGGTTTCTCGACCACCAGCCGGACGAAGTCGCCCCCCTCACCGGGTGTATTGCACCCCTCCTTGGCCAGAGCGTCGGCCACCAAACCGAACATCTGAGGGATGGTGGCCAGGTAGTACACCCGGTTGCCCGAGGTCCCCATACGCTCGTCGACGTCCGAGAGGACAGCCTTCAACGCGTCAAAGGTCTCCGTGGCCGCATACTCGCCCGCGACGTAGCGGAAGTTCTTGACCAACTGGGCCCACGCTTGGCCCGAGCTGTTGTCGGCTTTAAGCGCCACCCGCTGGAAATCCTCGTCGGACCACTGGGTGCGGGCAACGCCGATCACGCAGAAGTGATCGTTGAGCCGTCCCCGGTTGGCCAGATCGGCCAATGCCGGGAGGATCTTGCGTGCGGTCAAGTCACCGGACGCGCCGAAGATCACCATGGCAAGCGGGGGTGGGGTTTTGACCACCCGCGAAGAGACGGGGGAGACGGTCACGACGGTGCTCAGCGTTTCGGGGTCGAGGTCTCCAGCCCGCTCTGGCCGGACTCGAGCGTGACTGCGTGGCCGCCGAACTGGTTGCGCAGCGCCGCCAGCAGCTTGTCGGCGAACGAGTCGGACTGGCGCGACGCGAAACGGGCGTAAAGGGAAGCCGAGATCACCGGGGCTGGCACCGCGCGCTCGATCGCCTCCTCGACGGTCCAGCGCCCTTCACCCGAGTCGACGACCTCGCCCTTGATCTCCTCGAAACCGGACTCCGGTCGCAGGGCCCGCTCGGTGAGCTCGAGCAGCCAGCTGCGTACGACCGACCCGTACCGCCAGATCGACGCAATCTCGTGGAGGTCGAGGTCGAACTCGGCCGCTGAGTTCATGATCTCGAACCCCTCGGCATAAGCCTGCATCATCCCGTACTCGATGCCGTTGTGGACCATCTTGACGAAGTGCCCGGCGCCGACCGGACCCACGTGCGCGTAGCCACCTTCGGGGGCAAGTGAGCGGAGTGCCGGCTCGACCACGGCCACCGACTCCTTGGTCCCGCCCACCATGAGGCAGTACCCCTCGGTCAAGCCCCAGACCCCACCAGAGGTACCGGCGTCGACGAACCCGATGCCCTTGTGCTCGAGCCGCTCGGCAATGGCTTTGGCCTCCTTGTAGTTGGAATTTCCGCCGTCGATGATCACGTCACCGGCCTCGAAGCGGTCGGCCAGTGCCGCGATGGTGGAGTCGGTCGGCCCTCCGGCCGGCACCATCACCCAGGCCGCCCGGGGAGGATCGAGCTTCTTGGTGACCTCGTCGAGATCCAGGGCGACCAGGGCCCCCTTGGCCCCAGCCTCGGCCCGCGCGTCGGAGGAGAGGTCGTACGCAACCACCTGGTGCCCAGCCCCAAGCAGACGCTCGGCCATGTTCTCGCCCATCTTGCCCAGACCGATCATGGCGATCTTCATGTGCTCGCTCCTCTCGTTGTCACGACCGTACCGCCGAACCGATCGGTCTCAGGAAACCTCGCTCAGGTCGTCCACCCCGACCCGGAGCACCCGGCGGCCGTGGGCGAGCAAGCTCTTGTGGTCGCCGATGGACTGGGCGGCGATGAGGGTGCCGAAGTCGTACGGCTTGGACGGAATGGGCACTTCGGGTTCGGAGCCCCGCCTGACCAGCTGCAGAGCAACCACGCTGTTGGGACCGCCCTTGTGCAACTGACCGGTCGAGTGCAAGAAACGGGGCCCGTAGCCGGCGGTCACCGCCATCCCGCCGAGGTCGTCGCGGACCCGTCGTCGCAGGGCCTCGAGCGCCTCGTCCTGGCCGAAGGGCAGGTAGGCCTGGAGGGACACGTAGTCGCCCGGTCGGACCTGGGACCGGAGCCAATCCAGGGCGTCGGACGGGTCTGCGAGCGCCACCGGGGGGAGTGGGAGGGAACCCAGCACCTCGTTGGTATTGGCTTTCGACTCGGCCACGTTGGGCTCGTCGAAGGGATCGATCCCGAGCACGTGACCGGCGATCGGGATCGCCAGCTCGAAGCGGTAGAACTGCTCGGCCAGGTCGGCGGCCTCCTTGGGCGCCAGCGTGACCAGATGACGGTCTTGGCCCTCCTCGAGCTCGGTCGTCGGGATCGGGACGCACCCGGTGCCCCGCTTGCCGGTCGACTCGGCGATCAACTGCTCCACCCACAGCCCGAACGCGGCGAAGGCCGGTGGGACGACGATGGTGACCTTGTCGCGGCCTTTGGACGCGGCCGTTCCCATCTCGAAGCCGAGCTCGACCGCCTCGTCGAGGTCGGCGCCCAGGGCCCGCTCGCACAGCATGGCGACGTCGTAGCCGATCAAGGCGGCGGGGACCATCCCGAAGTAAGAGAGGACCGAGTAGCGCCCGCCGATGTCGGGCGGGTTCTCAAAGACCCGTCGGAAGCCCCGTTCCCGGGCCAGCTGGGCGAGGGGGGTGCCCGGGTCGGTAATGGCGGCGAAACGGGAGCCATCTCCGAGTTGGGACCAGGCGTGCTCGAAGAGCACATTGGGCTCGAGGGTGGTCCCGGACTTGGAGGACACGAGCACGAACGCGTCGCTGAAGTCAAGCGAGCCGACGGTCGTCGGGTCGGTGGTGTCGCAGACGACCAGTTGCCGGTTGAGTCCGGCCGGTCCGGTGGCCCGGACGGCTTCGAGCACTGCCGGACCGAGCGACGAGCCCCCCATTCCGAGCAGGATCACCGTCGACTGGTCCACGGTGGCGGCCCACGCGGCGAGGTCCTTGGACTCGCCGATCATCCGTCGCGGCACATCCAGCCATCCGAGCCGGTTCGCCGACACGTTTCCCGCCGGCCACAGATCGCCGTCCCGGCTCATCAGCCTGGCGCCGAGGGCGGGATCGACCGAGCTCATCGCGCCCCCTGCCCGAGCTTGGCCGCCTTGTCCGTGAGCACTTGGACCAGTTCTTCGAAGGACTTGGCGAAGGAGTGCACGCCCTCGTCCTCCAAAGTGGCTGAGACGTCGGCGAGGTCCACACCCACCTCCTCGAGCCGGTCCAGCAACCCAAGGGCAGCGCCCGGGTCGTCGTCAACGGTCCGGGCCAGGGTGCCGTGGTCGTCGAATGCTTCGAGCGTCCCCTCGGGCATGGTGTTCACAGTGCTCGGACCGATGAGGCTGTCCACGTAAAGCAGGTCGGGGTACGCGGGGTTCTTGGTCGAGGTCGACGCCCACAGAGGTCGCTGGACCTGAGCACCTTTGGAGGCCAGTGCCGTCCAGCGCGCCCCGGAGAACTTCGCCAGGAAGTGCTGGTAGGCCTGCTTGGCCTGGGCCACCGCCGCCCTGCCCCGCAGGCCGAGGATCGTCGGATCGCCTCCTTCGCCGCCCGCCAGGCGCTCCAGGCGCCGATCGACCTCGGTGTCGACCCGGCTCACGAAGAACGAGGCCACCCCGGCGACCCTCGAAAGGTCGTCGCCGCCCTTGGCCGCGTACGTCTCCAGGCCCGAGAGGTACGCCTCCATCACCTCGTCGTAGCGGGGGAGCCCAAAGATGAGGGTGACGTTGATGCTCCGACCCTCGGCCACCAGCTCACGGATGGCCGACACCCCCTCGCGTGTCGCCGGGACTTTCACGAAGAGGTTGGGGGCATCGACCTGCCCGTGCAGGTCGCGGGCGGCACGTACCGTGCCGTCGGTGTCGTGGGCCAGGGCCGGGGCGACCTCCAACGAGACGAACCCGTCGGTCCCGCCGCTCTCGTCATAGACCGGGCGGAGCACCCCCAGGGCACCCGTGATGTCCTGGATGACCAGCTGCCAGTAGGCGTCTTCGACGCTATGGCCCGGAACGAGCGAGGAGAACTGCTCGTCGTAGTCCTTCTCGCCTTCGATCGCCTTGGCGAAAATCGTGGGGTTGGAGGTCACCCCTCGCACCCCGGTGCCAACGAACTCGGCTAATCGACCGTCGCGGAGCCAATCCCGCCGGAGATTGTCCAGCCAGGGGCTCTGGCCCTGCTCGGCGTGGAGGGCCTGCAGCTTGTTCACGGTCGGCTCCTCTCCAACAATTCACGGGCGGCCTCGGTCACCTGCTCCACGGTGAACCCGAAGTGCTCCATGACCGCCGCGCTCGGGCCCGATGCGCCATAGGTATGGATGGCCACGCTGGCGTCCGCGTAGCGGTCCCAGCCAAAGGAAGCGGCGGCCTCGACCGATAGCGTCGGCACTCCGTGGGGGAGGATCGAGCTCCGGTAGGCAGCATCCTGCTCTTCGAACCACTCCCAGCAGGGCAATGAGACCACGCGGACCGACGTGCCCTCGGCGGCCAGCGTTTCGGCAGCACCCAGGCACAGGTGCACCTCGCTCCCGGTCCCGATGAGCACCAGAGCGGCAGCTCTTTCCTCCCGGCGCAGCACATAGCCTCCGCGCCCCACGCCCTCCCGAGCGGCCACGGCCGTCTCGGCGAGGACGGGGATGGACTGGCGGCTGAGCACCAGCGCCACGGGTCCGTCGGCCTTGACCGCCAACCGCCACGCCTGGGCGCACTCGTTGGCATCGGCCGGCCGCACCACGGCCAGCCCGGGCATGGCCCGAAGCGAGGGGAGGTGCTCGACCGGCTCGTGGGTCGGGCCGTCCTCGCCCACCCCGATCGAGTCGTGAGTCCAGGAGTAGATCACGTGAGCTTGGGACATCGCCGCCAGCCGCACTGCCGGCCGCATGTAGTCACTGAAGGTGAAGAAGGTGCCGCCGACCGGCAGGACCCCGCCGTGGAGCGCCATCCCGGTCATCGCCGCGCCCATGGCGTGCTCCCGGATGCCGTAGTGGAGCTGGCGGCCTCCGGGGTGCTCCTTGGACTGGGGCTCGGCACCATCGAGGGCCACTCCCGTGTTCTCGGTGAGGTCGGCTGATCCGACGAGCAGCCCCGGGATCACCGGAGCCGTCGCGTTGATGCAGGCGTTGATGGCTCTGCGGGTCGCGAGGTCTGTGCCGGCCTCGAAGCTCGGTAACCGGGACTCCCAGCCCTCCAATCCGCGGCCGGCCAGGCCGGCCGCCCAGGCCGCCCGATCGATGTCCGCGGAGTCGAAGCGCGCTTGCCAGGCTCTGTGGAGCTCCTCGCCGCGAGCCAAGCAGCCGCGGTAGAGGTTGAGGACGTGGTCGGGCACCCAGAACGCCTCGTCGGGCGGGAGACCAAGGATCTCTTTGGTCTTTCGGATCTCCTCTGCGCTGAGCGGCGTCCCGTGCGCCTCCTTGGTGTCCATGATGTCGGGGGCGGGCCAACCGATGTGACTCCGGAGGACGATCAGCGAGGGCTGGTTCTCTTTCGCCATCGCCTGGCGCAGCGCGGCTTCGAGTTCATCGACATCGTTGGCGACTTCACCAATTGAGTCGACGTCCCAGCCATAAGCACGGAACCTCTCGGGCACGTTGTCGCTGTACGCCAGCTCGGTTGGGCCGTCGATGGTGATGTGGTTGTCGTCGTAGACGTAGATCAACCGCCCGAGTCCGAGGTGTCCGGCCAGCGAGGCCGCTTCGTGCGAGATCCCCTCTTCGAGGCAGCCGTCGCCGCAGAGCACAAAGGTGTAGTGGTCGCACACCTCGGGCCCGAAGCGTGCACGCAGGAATCGCTCGGCCACCCCCATCCCCACTCCGTCACCCATGCCCTGTCCGAGCGGCCCCGTGGTTACCTCGACGCCAGGGGTGTGAAGGCGCTCGGGGTGGCCGGGGGTGATGGAGCCAACCGTCCTGAAGCCCTTCAGGTCTTCCATGCTCACGCCGTAACCGGTGAGGTAGAGCATCGTGTACAGCAGGATCGAGGCGTGCCCATTGGAAAGGACGAACCGGTCCCGGTCTGGCCAACTCGGGTCACCCGGATCGTGCCTCATGATCCGGGTGAAAAGAACATGGGCGAGGGGGGCGAGGGCCATGGCCGTACCGCTGTGACCAGACTTGGCTCGGGCCGGAGCGTCCATGGCGATCCCGCGAATCACGTTGATGCCGAGCTGCTCCAAGGTGGGGTCTTGCACGGTGCTGGCCACCAGAGCACCCTACCCACTGGTCCTCGGCTCATTCCGTGCGGAGCTGGTGACCGAATCGGGGAGGCCCAGGCCCGCCGGGGCCGATAACTTCGGCGTATGGCCACGAGGATGCAGGTGCCACCCAACAGCGACCTGATGCTCGGCGCCGTCTGCGTAGACAAGGCGGTCCCGGGCAAGACCTCCTGGACCATGGTCGCCGACGAGCGTTTCGCCAACCCGGCCGGCCAGCTGCAGGGTGGGTTCCTCTGCGCCTTCATCGACACAGCCCTGGGGTCCGCCGCGGTCACCTTCGCCGAGGGGCGCAAGGTGTTCGCAGCCAATGCCGAGCTGAAGGTGAGTTTCCTTGCCCCAGTCGCAGCCGGCACTGAACTGCGCTGTGATGCCGAGGTGGTCTCGGGGGGCTCCCGAGTTGCCTTCATCGAGGGGACCGTGACCGACCCCACGGGACGAAAGATCGCCCGGGCGAGCTCTACCTACCTGTATCGGGACCGATCCTGATCCGCCCCTTCTCCCCGGCCGCCCGAGACGATCAGCCGTCGCCCCCGGCCAAGAGCGACGAACCGTTCGTCTCGGGGACTCGCGCCCATTAGCGTCGCGCCAGTGCCAATCCTCAGACGGGCGAAGACCGACTCCGACGGGAGCTCGGGGGACCCTCGGCGAGAGGCGTTCTCGCTGCTCGTCGAGTACGTGAAGCAGGACACGGTCGAACCTCTGAAGGGCCTGGGAAGGTTCGTGCTCTTTGGCGTGGCCGGCTCGGTGGCCATCGCCATAGGGACGGTGCTCCTCTTGGTTGGCGTGCTCCGTGTCCTCCAGACCGAGACCAGTGCCTTTCATGGCAACCTGTCCTGGCTGCCGTATGTGATCGTGACCGCGCTCGGGCTGGCCATCGTGGGATTGGCTGCCTGGCGAATCTTCGCCGGGCCCGCCGCCCGCCGCACCACGCCGAAGAAAACCACCGACTAGGGGGGACCAGCACCATGCCGGTCGAGACCAACGGACGACGGATCAGCCGCGAAGACCTGCAGGCGGCCTTCGCCAAGGCCATCGGGGCAGACGGCGAGAAGCCGAACCGGTTCAGCGTTCCACCGGTGGCCGTAATCGCCGGAGCGGTCGTCGTCGGTGCGATCGCCTTGGCCTTCTGGCTGGGGCACCGTGGTGGCCGCCGTGACTCGGCGGTCGTCGAGATCCGCCGGCTCTAGGTCGGACCGTGGCCTTTCAGCTCACACGCACCATCCGCCGCGTGATTGCCGAAGCCATCGACTGGTGGCTTCTCCGCCGTCTGAACGTGGCCATCCGCCGAGGTATGACCGGCGAACACTGGGCCTGGTTCGCCATGGCCGCCGGTGCCTACCTCATCCGAAGGACCCGTCGCCGCCAACCGAAGCCCGTGGTCTTGTCGGAGAGACTGCAGACCGGTCAGCGGCTGCTCTTGACGATCCGCTCACCTGAGGCGAGGGCCACTGACGAAGCGCTGCCGGACTGAGAGTGGGCGACTCACCGGGGTTGGCCGCCGGTGAACGGGTCCTGCTGGTCGACCCGAAAGAGCGGCGCTATCTGTTGAAGCTCCGTCGCGGCGAGACCTTCCACACTCACGCCGGGATCCTGGCCCATGACGACATCATCGGTGTGCACGAAGGCTCAACAGTGCTCGGTTCGACCGGACGCGCCTTCCTCGTCTTTCGACCGACCCTCGCCGACGTGGTCCTGAAGATGCCCCGGGGGGCGCAGGTGATCTACCCAAAGGACCTCGGCGCCATCCTGATCTCCGCCGATGTCGGGCCCGGCCAGCGGATCTTCGAGGCGGGCGTGGGCTCTGGCGCCCTGTCGATGGCCCTGCTGCGGACTGGCGCCAGTGTCGTGGGCTACGAGATCCGGGAGGATTTCGCCGAGCGGGCCCGGACCAATGTGGCTGACCAGCTCGGCCCAGAGATCGACTACCGGGTCGAGGTTCACGACGCGACCGAAGGCATCGCCGAGGGTGGATTCGATCGGGTCGTACTGGACCTACCTGAGCCCTGGGACGTTGTGCCCCACGCCGCCGGGTCGCTGCGCCCCGGGGGGATCTTCCTCGCCTACCTACCCACCATCAACCAGACCGGGCTTCTCCGGGAGGCCCTGGCCCGGTCGGGCTTCGCCCTGGCCGAGACGGTGGAGATCCTGCGCAGGACCTGGCACGTCGAATCGCGATCGGTGCGACCAGACCATCGGATGGTGGCCCACACCGGATTTCTCACATCGGCCCGGGTGCTGGCCGGCCGCGACGAACGGCCGGAAGAGGAGGCGCCGGTGGGAGGAGAAGGTGACGGGCGGGTCAGTCCCGCTCGATGAAGATGCATTCGCCCGGGCACTCCTCTGAGGCCTCAACTACGGCCTCCTCGAGGTCGTCGGGCACGAGAGCCATGCCAGCCGATCCGCCGGGGTCGTTCTTGATCTGGTCACCTTCCTTCACGTAGGCCAGACCGTCATCGAGCAAGGTGAAGACGGCCGGAGCGATCTCCTCGCAGAGACCGTCACCGGTGCACAGATCTTGATCGATCCAGACCTTCATCCTCGCAATCTGCCTTCCGTGTCCGGTTGAGCCGCCGATCTGACCACGCCAGCGACGGAAACACCGACCGCTGCCGGTCGATCACCTTCCATTGATGCTAGTAGGTCCCACACGGAGGCCGGTGAGACTTGGGCAACCTGGCGACCCCGGAGGAAGTCCCAGGCTGGAGCATTCGTCTCCCAGGCGGGAGGAGCCGTCTCGTGACCGGTCCGAGATCAGGGGACGAAATCAGCCAGCAGGTGGGCCAGATCCACAGGGGCGTCGCCCTGGACGCTGTGGCCCGCCTCTTGGACGTGCTCGATCCGAGCTGACGGCAACCGGCGGCGCAGCTCGGCTTCGTCCTGGTCGTCGACCACCGATTGGGGCCGCATCCCGCGGACCAGCATCAGCGGGACCCCAACTCGCGACAAGACCTCCCAGAGGTCGCCGAACCGGGGCCCTTCTTGGGGCTCGGCCGGCTCCTGCGCCCGGTGGCGCGCGTGGCGCCAGACCCAGCTCCCGTCTTCGCGTTGTACGGCGTTGTGCAAAATCCCGCGCCGGAGCGAAGCCACGCTTCTCGTCGGGTTGTGCTCGATGGTTCGAGCGAGGATGGCCTCGAAGTCGGGGAAGCTCTCGGGACCCCGGATGAAATTGGTGATGGCCCGAGCCTTCTCGGCGTTCACCCCGGGGGTCACGTCGACAAGCACGAGGCGGCGAACGAGGTCAGGGTGCCGGTCGGCCAATACCAGGGTGGTCATTCCCCCGAGAGACATTCCGACCACCGCATGGGCTTGGGGGGCCAATTGTCTGATCACGGTGGCAACGTCGTCGGCGTTGTCGGCCAGATCCCTCGACCCCCGACGACCGCCGTCGGAATGCCCGTGCCCGGGCAAGTCGACGGCAACGAGCGGCCGATCGAGGGCGAGGGCGACCGTGTCCCAAGTGTGGGCGTTCTGCGCCCCGCCGTGGAGGAGCACCAGCTCGGGAGGAGTCTCACCCCAGACCAGCGAGCTGAGCTGCCGGCCGTCGCCGAGCGCCACCGAC
>JBEDUR010000176.1:0-9079 GCA_040414865.1 Acidimicrobiales bacterium | reverse complement strand
GGATAGCAGGAGCACAACGTGCAGACGATCACGTGATGAACCGAAGGGGTGTCCTCGAGCACCGCGATTGGCGTCGATTGCGGTGCATACTCGGACAACGTGCCGATCGGATCGGTCACCAGCCGGGCCTTGAATTCCGGATCAGACCAAGCTCGTGCCACGACCCGTGCACCCAAGGCCGTGCTCGGACGGTTCCCCGAGGGCGACTCGGCCAGGGCGACAGCAGCGTCGATGTCTTCCGGATTGACATGCCCGTGTTCATGGAGGCGCTGCTCGAGGCGCTCCGCTCTCTGGGCAGGCGTGGGCTCGTTCATGGGACCTCCAAGTCGTTCTCTCCAAGATCCGCGCTGACGGAGTGGTCAGCTGCTCCGCCAAAGAGATCCTCCGCTGAGAACACGACCGTGTAGATGAGCTGAGGCGCGCCGTATTCGCCAGTAGCCGCTGACTCGGTTGGATCGGGCCAGCCGAAGGCGGACTTCTCCACCGTGCCCAGATGCTGGCGCAGGTAACGGGGAACTCGACAGTGGCCGTCAGTCACTCGATTGACGACTCGAACCCGCGCTCCAGGATTGAAGCGCCCCTCTCGCAGGGGGGAAAGGTGCAGTCGGCGCCGGGTGGGTTCGACACCCGGGCCATCGAGGAGGCCCTGCTCGGCGGCAAGGTGCTCGATCGCCCAAAGCCATCGCTCGTAGTAGCTGGACGACAGATAGCTGGATGGTGGCATCTGTTCGATCATGTAACGAAACCGATCGATGGTGGTGCGGCGCATCACGGTCCCGGCCATCGCCCACACCCGACCCTCCCAGGGCTGATGGAAGGGTGGCTCATCCGCTTCGATCGGAACCGGACCGAATCCGTGCATACCTCCGAGGTCGTGAATCCCGTCCACCAGACCGATCATCGCGCAACTTGGTATCCGGACTCTTTCGGTTCCGAGGACCAACAACTCCAGTCAGAGCTCGTGGTTCCGTTACAGCTGGGGTTGGCGGAGAGCAAGCACAGTCGACTTCATCGGGCCACCGCGAGGTCGCGGCGAGGTGTGTTCTTGCTCTTGCCGTCGCTAAGCCTAAGGAGTGGGGGTCGGGTCGAGCCACCATCCGATGGCCCGGTCGGCCACCGCTGGTGGCACGGAGTGACCGCCGTCAAACTCCTGGAACATCACTTCGTAACCTGCGTTTCGCAGTGCCGGAGCAAAGACGCGACTGCTCGTGTCAATCGGCAGGATCGGGTCGTGGCTCCCGTGAGAGATGAATACTCGCGGTCTCCCTACTGGTTCAATCACGGCCATGAAGCCTGGCGAGAAGGCGACAATCGTCGAGAACACATCTCCATTGGAAAGCCCGAGGGACAAGGCGTAGGAGGCGCCATCGGATACTCCGCCCAATGCCAGTCTGCTTGTGTCCGCGTCTACGCGGCTGACGACCGATTCGAGGACCTCGTCGAGAAAGGCGACATCTGGGCCGAAGCGGCGTTCGACAATGAGGTCCCAGGTGTCTCCGAGGCGGGAGTCCGGCGCCACGAGGATGACCCCGTAACGATCTGCGGCGCCGAGAACGGGGCGCATATGGGCTCGGCCCGACCCTGTCGCCCCGTGGAGGAACACCAGTATTGGTGCCTTGGGGCCAGCAGAGTCAGGGACGTACAGAACTCCGTCTCGGGCTTCACCGATGCCCAACGGTTCGTGGCGTGCACCGGAGATTCCGGAGGAGGCCCGGGGCCGAAAGGCGAGTCGTGCTCGTTCATGGCCTTCGAAGGGCAACTGGCTCTCCCTCGTCACCTCTCGGCAACCGTAGCCGAGCACCGTGGCCCGAGGGTCGGGGCTGGCGGCATCGTCCCCAGTCGCGCCCAACACGTCAGAATCGGGAGGTACGGATCTGAGCAGTGGGACTTTGATGCGAAGCTTTCCGGGTGAGGGAACAGCGCACAGTAGAGGACCCGGACGATCCTCTACTCCACCAGATCTCCGAGTTGGTTTCGGCGTACTGGCGCGAAGCCCTTGGTCCTGCCGAGCCGGCGTATCCGCTCACCGAGCTGGCCTTCCGGCTCTCTTCAGTAGGGGGAAGACGCTGGGGGCGCCTGTTCACGGTGGTCCAGAACGGAACGTTGCTCGGAGCGGCCCTCCAGTCCATCGCCGCAGACCAACGGCCGGGGTCCTTTCTGCGCTGGGCGATGGTCACTGGCGACGCCAGGCGCCGGGGAGTCGGTCGAGTCCTCATCGAGATGGCCATCGAAAGGGCCTTGATCGATGGCCATCGCCGTCTCGACTGGCGCACGGCCGTCACCAACACGGAAGCGGCGGCGTTTTCTGAGGCATTGGGGGGCCGGGCGCAAGAGGTGACCGAGCAGAGCCGGACCGCCACCTCGGAGATGGACCGCACGATGCTCCGCGCGTGGGTCGAAGAAGTCCGAGATCGGGCCGTGGACTACGAGCTGGTTGGCTGGGACGGGCCTTGTCCCGATGAGTATCTGGAAAGGTTCACTCGGCTTCGAGCGGTCATGGATGCCGCCCCCGGCAATCGTCCGGAGGAGGCCACACCGTGGAGCGTGGTTCGGCTCAGGCAGGAAGAAGCCTTTGATCTCCAGCAGGGCCCCTGCTGGAGGCTTTGCGTACGCCACCTCCCGACCGGGGCCTTGGTCGGCTACACCGAACTGCAGCCCCTTTCGACCCGCCCGTGGCTCGCGAGCCAGGGTGACACCGCGGTCGAGCCGGCTCACCGCGGCCATGGCTTGGGCCGTTGGCTGAAGGCAGTGAACGCTCTCCGGCTCCTCGACGAGCGGCCCGAGGTTGAGGTCGTCGAGACCCGGAATGCCGAGACGAACGATCCCATGCTCGCCATCAACCGTCCGATGGGCTTCGTCCCGGTCTGTCGGTGGCAAGGGTGGTCGCTTGCGATCTAATCGGGCGTGTTGGCGGACATGGAATCGACGCCCGGTCCGAGTGGGGCCCGTCGATCCTCTTAGAAAGGGCTATCAGTCGCTCCCGGTCGATTCGAACCTCGCGATGGCCGCATTCGGCTCCATGTCGAGGCGTGAGGCAATGTCTTCCCACGACGTGTCCGCGGCTCGAAGTTTCACCACCCATCGCCGGAGATCGCTTTCGACAGAGTCCGCGGTCCGAGCGACGGCTGGCAGCATTTCGAGGATCTCCGGCGCGGGGCGATTCTCGAATGCCGCTCGAGCCGACGCTGCCTCTTGGGTCGAGGTCTCCGTGGCGAGAATGTCCTGGCAAAGGGCGACGCACTCGTCACAGATGTAGACACCAGCCCCAGCGATCAACTTCTTGACAGCCGTATTGGGCTTGCCGCAGAAGGAACAGCTGGCCAGAAGTGTCTTGGTGACGTTGGAAGAATCAGACATCGGGGTCTCCTGACGTGAGCGGATATGGCGGAGGGCGACGGTGTAGGGCTCACCGGTGTGGGCTGCTCGCTCTCGAGCCATCCGTTTGCGATGCCGTCCCGACGTCATCCGACCTCCAAGCGCTCGGTTCGGACACCCCAGCGGCCCCCGAGCACCGTTGACCGGACTGCTCCTGAGGACATCGATCCCCTTGCCTCCAAGGATGGGCCCAGCTGGGGTGTGACCCGGGAGGTGCGGGCGCAGGTCTCGCCGAGGACGAGTGTGCACGGGTCGACACCGACAGTCAAGGCATTCGAGATCGCCTGAACTCCGGTCGGTGATGTCGTGCCGAGCGTCCGAGGTCCGACGTGGTCCTGGGTGGGGCGTCCATCTCACGACAGGCGACCCATTGACTGCGGCGAACCCGCCCGAAGAGACGGGGGTTAACCCCACTAGCTCAGCCGTGCTGGCGGTATTCCAGATCCCGGTTCGATTCCATACCGTGTGACCAGGGTTTCTCGTCCAACCATTCCTCGGAGGATCCACCAGTGATCTCTGCTCATTCACTCACGAAGCGTTACGGAAAGACGGTGGCCGTCGAGGACCTCAGCTTCGATGTTCACCCCGGAGCGGTCACCGGCTTTCTCGGTCCGAATGGGTCCGGCAAGTCCACCACGATGCGGATGATCATGGGATTGGACGGCCCACAGTCGGGCGAAGCCCTCGTCAATGGTCGGCACTACCAGGAGCTCCGCTGGCCGTTGCGCGAGGTAGGAGCGCTCCTTGATGCCCGGGCCTTTCACCCGGGCAGGACGGCCATTGACAACCTTCGGTGCCTGGCAGCCGGCAATGACATCCCTCGGCGCCGGATCGGCGAAGTGCTGGACCTGGTCGGCTTGACATCGGTCGCGCGCCAAAGGTCGGGCAAGTTCTCCCTGGGGATGGCCCAACGCCTGGGGATCGCTGGCGCGCTCCTCGGTGATCCAGGCGTACTGCTCTTCGACGAGCCGATCAATGGGCTTGACCCCGAAGGGATCCGCTGGATCCGCCATCTATTAGCCGATCTCGCCGGCGAGGGGCGGACGGTCTTCGTCTCCAGTCACCTAATCAGCGAGATGTCGCTCACAGCCGAGCGGCTGGTGATCATCGGCCGGGGCAAACTGATCGCGGAGTCGACCGTGAGTGAGCTCGCGGCGCGGCACGAGGGAGAGTCCGTGCGCGTCGTGACCCCACGAGTCGATCGTTTCGCGGGTGCTCTGCGGGAAGCTGGAGCCACCGTGAACGTCACGGGTGATGATGAGATCGCGGTCTTTGGGTTGTCTTCAGCCGACATCGGTCGGATGGCGGCACACCGGTCGGTCACGCTTTACGAGCTCACGCCGGTCAGAGGTTCGCTCGAAGACGCCTTCATGCAACTGACTCGCGACACATTGGTGTTCGAGGCCGGAAGACGCGACGGCCCCGCGCCCGCGATGACGAAAAACAGCGAAACCCAGGAGGTGGTGCAATGAACAACCTCATCGCGATCGATCCACAGGACGGCGGATACGTCCTTCGACAAGCCGCTCGCTCGGAGCTGATGATCAAGCTGTCGACGCTCCCGTCCAGGCTCTGGACGGCGCTCGGCACCCTCGTTGGAGCATGGTCGATCACTCTGTCCGGGTTCACCCCGTATCGAGGTTCGCTCGAAGAGCTCTTCATTCGGTCGCCTCGCGACTGGTCGGCGTTCCAGGCCGGAAGGCTTCACGGCGCCGCACCGGTGATCACCCGGAACAGCGAGGCCCAGGAGGTGGCGCCATGAGCAGTCTCATCGCGATCGATGCGCCGGACCACAGATACGGCATTCGGCAATCGATTCGCTCAGAGCTGATCAAGTTGTCGACGCTCCGGTCCACGCTCTGGACGCTGCTCGTCACTCTGATTGGGGCGTGGGTGGTGACCTTCTTGGCTACCAACTCAGCGACACACCATTCGCCGGCGTGGTACCAAGGATTCGATCCCACCAATCAGTCGATGACCGGGCTGCTCGTTCCGAGTCTCACCCTTGGCGTGCTCGGAGTTCTTGCCATTACCGGGGAGTACGGGACCGGGGCCATCAGGTCTTCCCTGTCGGCCACGCCGCGTCGCGGGCTCTTCGTCGCGGCAAAGGTCATCATGGTCGGTGGCTTCGCTCTCTTGGTCGGAGAAGTGCTCACGTTCTCCTGCTTCGGGATCGGCCAAACCGTCCTGCATGCCGGAGGCGCGCCATCGGCCTCGCTCGGACAGCCTGGCGTCCTGCGGGTTGTCCTGCTCTCTGGGGTATGCCTCGCGCTCTTCGGCCTGATGGGACTCGGACTTGGGTTCGTGATCCGGAACACCGCCGGTGCGTTGGCTTCGTATGCCGGGATCACCTTTCTCCTCCCTTTCGTCCTCCAGCGGATACCGGGAGACCCCGCCCGTTTCACCCCGATCCCGATCATGGCCAATTCGGTCGCGGCAGTGATCCCCCAGGGCCAACAGGTCTCGGCTCCGGCAGGATTCGCCCTGATCGCGATGTATGCGGCCGTGCTCTTGGTCGTTGGCGGCGCGTCGGTGATCCGGCGTGACGCATGATTCGACCCGAGGTCGAGGGTTCCGGGGTGGCCGTGCAGCTGAGAGCGTGGGGCAAGGATCGCAGGCTCGAGCTCTCACCGGACCACCTCGACCGGCTGCGGCGCTTCGTCGAGGCGGTGAAGCGGGGGCCCTTCGTCAAGCGGACCTGGCAAGAGCTCCTCTTCTTCGTGGTGGATGGGGCGGTGGCGATCGCAGGGCTGTTCTTCATCGTCTTCACCATGGTGACCGGAATCTTCCTAGCGATCATCTACGTCGGCCTGGTGATCATCGCCTCGTCGATCCGTGGAGCACGGGGCTTGGGCGGTATCCACCGCTCCTTGGCGACGAGCCTGCTCGAAGAGAACATCGAGGAGCCGCCGCCATTCGTTCCGAGGCCCGGCTTCTATGGCTGGATCCAGAGCGCGCTGCGCGATCGGACAGGGTGGCGTGCGATCGCTTATGGGTTGATCAAGGTGCCGCTCGTTGTGTTCGGCGTGTGGTTTGCCCTGAGCCTGTGGATCGACGCTTTCACCTGTATCACGTATCCGCTCTTCGAGGCCGGAGCAGTCCGCCCTGCAGAGTTCGGGATCGTGACCAACATCTTCCACCCGGGGTTCATCTCGATCGGGACGAGCGGCTACGTCCACGGCCTGTTCGTGGTCATAAGCGGTGTCATACTCCTGTTCGCTGCTCCGTGGCCGACTCGACTGGTCGTCTTCGTCGACCGCCAGCTGATGCATGCCTTTTTGGCTCCGGACGCCCTCACCAAGAGAGTTCGCTCACTCGAGCACGCACGCGCTCAGACCGTCGATGAGTCGGCCGCAGTGCTCCGACGCCTCGAGCGGAATCTCCACGACGGCACCCAGGCCCAACTTGTGGCGGTAGCCATGCGTCTCGGTCAAGCGAAAGAGAAGCTGGCCAACAGTGGGAACGTGGACCTCGAGCAGATCCGGCGCCTGGTCGCTGAGGCACACCAGGGAGCCAAGGAGGCGATCGTCGAACTGCGTGACCTGGCTCGGGGCATCCATCCCCCGGTGCTCGATACCGGCCTCGAAGGAGCGCTCTCCACCTTGGCCGCCCGGAGCACCCTTCCCACCGAGCTCACCGTGACGATTCGAGATCGCCCGACCCCGGCGATCGAGGCAATTGCCTACTTCTCGGTGGCCGAGCTCCTGGCCAATGTGGCCCAGCACGCTCGCGCGTCTGCGGCCACCGTCAGCTGCGTGCAGCACGGACAATGGCTTCGGGTCGTTGTCCGGGACGATGGTGGCGGTGGTGCCCAGCTCTCGTCTGTTGGCTCTTCGTCGAGCGGCTTGCGAGGATTGACCGATCGCGTGCGGACAGTGGACGGCCGGCTCCACGTGGAGAGTCCGTTAGGAGGCCCGACAGCGGTGACCGTCGACCTACCGATGCACGCGTAGATGACCGACGTCATACGTGTCGCGATAGCCGAGGATTCGGCCATCCTGCGGGACGGACTGGTCCAGCTGCTTACCGATCGGGGGTTCGTGATCACCGACGCGGTAAACGACCCGGTGGCGCTGCGCGCGTCGATCGAACGTGACTATCCCGACGTGGCCGTCATTGATATCCGGATGCCCCCGAGCTTCACCGATGAGGGCTTGCAGGTGGCCATCGAGCTACGCCAGCGGCACCCCGCACTCGGGATCCTGCTGTTCTCCCAGTACATCGAGACCCGGTACGCCGCTCAGCTCCTCGCGGACGATGCCGCCGGTATCGGCTACTTGCTGAAGGACCGAGTGGCAGACGTCAGCGACTTCGTCGAAGCACTCGTGCGGGTCGCCTCTGGCGGTACCGCATTGGATCCCGAGGTGGTCACACAGTTGGTCGGTGCTTCCCGGCGGAGCAACTCTCTGGCCGGGCTGAGTGCCCGTGAGCGCGAGGTCCTCGCGCTTATGGCCGAGGGCCGGTCGAACGCGGCGATCGCGACTGCCCTCATCGTCTCGGAGGGAGCCGTCGAGAAGCACGTCGCTAACATTTTCAGCAAGCTCGATCTTCCGGTCTCCCAGTCGGATCACCGGCGCGTCTTGGCCGTGCTCCGCTTCCTCGAGACCTAAGGAAGCCGGCTCGGAAGGTCCGGCCCCTGGTTGCAGACCGCGTGCGGACGAAGACGGCGGCCCGAGGGTCAGCTGGGGCGAGAGTGCGGCTCCTCACGACCACGACTCTCCCGGGGCTTGAGACAATCGCGGCCCCGGGGTTTCGTGAACCGGCGGAGACATAGGCTGCGCCGGTGGACCGAGTCGCGCCAGGCCAACTGGTGCTCGATCTCACCGAAGTTCAAACCCTCCTCTTCGTCCCCGAGATCAGCCTTCATCTCGCGCCAGACACCATGGCGCTCTGGGAGGCGGTCGATTCGGCGGTCGGTGACGGTGAGATTCCACCGCCATTCTGGGCGACGGCATGGCCAGGAGGGCTTGGACTCGCTCGGTTCGTGCTCGACCATCCTGAGGTTGTGGCGGGACGCGAGGTCATCGATATCGGCACAGGATCCGGGATGGTGGCGATCGCGGCAGCCCTCGCTGGAGCCACGGTGGTGACCGCGTGCGACATCGACGCCGTCGCGATCGCCGCTGCCGCGAGCAATGCCCGGCTCAACGGAGTTGAACTTCTGACGCAAACGGCAGATGTAGGGGATGTGGGTGCCGCTCGTGGCGTGTTGATCACCGCTGGTGACGTTTTCTACTCGGTGGACATCGCCCGGGCCATGGGAAAGGGACTGGAAGCGCTCGCCCGCGCCGGAGCCGAGGTCCTGATCGGCGACCCACACCGGCCGTTACTGCCGGACAGCATGCTCGAACCGATGGTCACCTACGACCTCGCGGTCGACCCGGCGGTCGAGGCAGTTTCAATGAAGGAGACCATGGTGGCGCGCCTTTCCCTGGCTCCAGAGGCGGTCGGCGAAGCGGGGCTCGAGCAATCTCACCGGTGACGCACACCGTCTTGGTTTGCTTGAGAGACGGCGAATGGCGTCGAACGGGCGAGGCTCGTTCGCGGTGGTCTAGCTTCAATATCTGCTGGTGCGGTGGCAGCGACGCTGGTCTCCGGAGGTGAGGACCGTGGAAATCCTTGGCGAGAAGGTCGAGATGGGGGTGGTCGAACAGCGGTTCGACCTAGACGTGGAAAGCGATACCGTCCCCGGCATCCGGTGGTC
>JBEDUR010000175.1:0-31611 GCA_040414865.1 Acidimicrobiales bacterium | reverse complement strand
GAGCGAAGGCCGCCGGGGCCAGACGCGGCCGGCGCCGATCAAACAGATGACGTACCGCGACCGGTAGGAAGTGCCGGGCGGCGACCTCGGCGATCTCAGCGCCGCGCATCGCGAGCGCCAACGGCCCGGAGTCGGGGAGCCGTCGCGGGTGAATCCGGGGCGGAGCGGGATCGGCGTTGGCCGAGTCGGCCCCTGCAACGCCGTTCGTCACCGGAGGCAGGCTAGAGCAGGCTGTAGGGGTGCCCCGGACGGCGCGGCTCGGACGGCGGCGAACTACCGAGTGACCGGCTACCAGTCCCTCCACGGTTCGCTCAGCGACGGGTGGTTGGCCGTCTGGTCTTCGGCTCGCCCGCGCGAAGCGAGCCCACGACGCGGGGGTGGTCGGCGCTCCAGCCCGCCGAGGCACGCATCGCCACGCCCTCAGGGCACGTAGGGCGGATCCTCACTCCAAGGGAACCAGCTCGGCAGGTCGCGGCTCGGGCTGAGCGACCAGCGGGCCGGGCGCTTCTCCAAGAAGGCGCTGACCCCCTCGGCCGCGTCCGCCATTCGGCCCGTCTCGTAGATGGCCCGTGAGTCGATGCGGTGGGCGGCCATGGGGTGCTCCGCGCCGACCATGTCCCACAGGAGCCGGCGGGTAATGACCGCCGAGACCGGAGCAACGTTGCCCGCCATCTCCTCGGCCAGCGCCGTCGCCACGCTGAGAACTTCATCGGCCGGGACGACGCTGCGGACGAGACCACCCTCGAGCGCCTCGGCCGCATCGAACACCCGGCCCGTGAGGCACCACTCCAACGCCCGCGAGATCCCGACCACCTTGGGCAAGAACCAGCTGGCGGCGCCATCGGGCACGATTCCCCGGGCGCCGAAGACGAAGCCGACCTTCGCTCCGTCGGCCAGGATCCGAACGTCCATGGGCAGCGTCATCGACGCACCGATCCCGACCGCCGAACCGTTCATTGCCGCGATCACGGGCTTAAGCGACCGGAAGATCCGCAGCGCCAGTACGCCACCCTGGTCCCTTGGCGCTTCGCCGGCACCAGGCGATGCTCCTGAGAGGTCGAAGGTACGGGAACCACCGCCAAGATCAGCGCCGGCACAGAACGCACGTCCTGCGCCCGTCACCACCACCGCCCGGACGGCGTCGTCCCGGTCGGTTTCGTCGAAGACGGCCAGCAGCTCGTCACCCATCGCCCCGGTGAAGGCGTTCAGTCGCTCCGGGCGGTTGAGCGTGATCGTGGCCACGCCACCGACCACGCCATAGATCAGGGTGCTTGTCATCTTCCCCCCCGCCTCGATCGAGACGCTCGGCGGGTGCTTGCGGCCCGACGGGATGACGCTACCGGGCGCCCTGGAGCCAGGACAGCGGGCAAATCGCCTGTTGCGGGGGGTCATGGCCGCTCTGCGGGTAGCCACCTGCAGTGATCCCCCAGGTAAAGTCGTTGCGGCGTGGTGTTCGTCGAGATCTTCCGCCTGCTCCTGGTGCTCATGGGAGCCCTTGCCGGCTACGAGGTCGGGTACTCCCCCGGCTCTAGCTCCTCGACCGGCCAGGTGGTCGGCTTGCTCGTGGGCGCATTCGTGGCCTACGTCATCGGCGGCCTCCTCGGCCGGGCGCTGCGCACCCAGAGCTTCCGGGCCGCCCTGGTTTTCGACCGGATACCGCCGGACGAACTGGCCGCAGGAACCCTCACCGGGATCCTGGCCTTCCTCCTCGGCGCCACCCTTTGCGTGCCCCTGCTGGTCTTCGTCCACACTGCGGTCGTCTGGCTGTGCGCAGCCGCGTTCACGCTGGCGGTCACCTTCATCGGGTTCCGGATTGGCATGGCCAAGGGACGCCACATGGCGGTCGCCGGCTTGGGCCGGATCCTGGGCACCCCGGCCGAGCCGCTGCGGGGATACGCCTTGCTGGTCGATCCTTCGGCCTTGATGACCCCGTACCTCCTCGTCCTCGGCCGCTACGGCCTTCTGGTCGGCGGGCTGGTCGTACCGCGCTTCGTGATCGATCAGCTCCAGACGTTGGCTGCCTGGCCCGACCCAGTGTCCTCCCGCCGGGCGCAGCGCGGCCTCGACCGCCTGGACGCCCTCCGAGACCTGCGCGTGCGGGTGCACGTGGTCGAGCACGAGCTCCCCGAGATCGAGGACCTCACCGATCGGCTGGTCGAGGTGGCGCGGCGGTCCGGACTCCGGCTGATGACCTGCTCGGGCCCGGTCAAGGAGGCGGCCGAACAGCGTGGTGTGGCCGTCACCGACCTGCGCCCGCTGGCCGCTGATCTCATCCCTGATTACATGCCCGGCGAACAGCTTCTGGTCGACCTGGTGAAGGAGGGGAACCAGCCGCGCCAAGCTGCCGGTTATCTCGCCGACGGCGATGTGGCGATCGTCAGCGAAGCTGCTCACATGATCGGGCGAGAGCACGTGGTCATCGAGGTGCAGTCGACCCAGCGGACCAACCAGGGCCTCTTGGTCTTCGCCAAGCTGGCCGACGGGGCGGCGAGCGTCGGGCCGGTCCTTTCGAACGAGCTGCCGGGGCCAAGCTCTCCCACCGACGGTTCGACCGAGCCCACCGTGACCACGCGTAGGCCCCGGAACTCGCCGAGACGATCAGCCTGAAGGACCGGGCCTCGGCGCTCAGGCCCTCTTCACTGCGGCGACCAGCTTCTGGAGCGTGTCCTTGGCGTCGCCGAACAGCATCGTCGTCTTGGGGTCGTACAGGAGATCGTTGTCGATCCCGGCGAACCCCGGGCGCATCGATCGCTTCAGGAACACGACGTTTTCGGCCTCGTCCGCGTTGATGATGGGCATGCCGTAGATGGGGCTCCCCGGCGTTTCTCGGGCGGCGGGGTTCACGGTGTCGTTGGCTCCCACCACGAGAGCCACGTCGGTCGCCGACATCTCAGGGTTGGCTTCGTCCATCTCCTTCAACTCCTCGTAGGGCACGTTGGCCTCGGCGAGCAGCACGTTCATGTGGCCCGGCATTCGCCCGGCCACCGGGTGGATGGCGTAGAAGACATCCACCCCCCGGGACAGGAGGGTGTCGGCAAGCTCCTTGGCCGTGTGCTGGGCCTGGGCGACGGCCAGGCCGTAGCCGGGCACGATCACCACTCGCCGCGAGTAGGCGAGGAGGGTGCCCACGTCCTCGGGCGTACCGCTCCGGACCGAACGGCCGCCTGAGATCTCGGTCGACCCGCTGGCGGTGACCACCGAGCCGAACGCGCTGAAGAGGATGTTGGGGAGCGAGCGGCCCATGGCCACGCTCATCATCCGGGTCAGCAGCATGCCGGACGCACCGACCAGGGTCCCGGCGATCACCAGGAGGTTTGAGTTCAGGGTGAATCCTGACGCAGCCACGGCGAGGCCGGTGAACGAGTTGAGCAGCGAGATGAGGACCGGGACGTCGGCTCCGCCGATCGGGAGCACGAAGATGACTCCGAGGACGAGAGACAGCACGAGGAGGACCCAAACCAAAGCAGTCGAAGAGGTCACCAGGATGGCGAGGACGAACCCGAGGATGGTGAGCCCGACGACACCGTTGATGAGCTGTTGGGCCGGGTAGGTGATCGGCCGGCCGCTCATGAGCTCTTGGAGCTTGGCGAAGGCGAGCGCCGAGCCTGCCAGCGAGACTGCGCCGACCAAGACTCCGAAGACCACCTCGAGCACTTTGTAGGTGGCGACAACCTTGGGGTCGGTGCCCAGGAACTCGGTGATGGAGACGACCGCGGCCGCCCCGCCGCCCACGCCGTTGAAGGCGGCCACCATCTGGGGCATTGCGGTCATCTTCACCAGCCGGGCAGCCGGGACGGCGACGGCCGCCCCAATCACCATGGCGATCACGATCAACGCAATATGGCTGAGGCCGGGCCGGGCAAAGGTCGCGCCAATGGCGAGGGTCATCCCGGCCGCCGCCACCAGGTTCCCCATTCGGGCGTGCCGAGGCGAGCTCAACGCCTTCAGGGCGATGATGAACCCGATGGCCGCGACCAGGTAGCACAGATCGATCGCGGTGCCCCGGCTCACGATCGGCCTCCGTCGTCGCGCTCGGTCGTCTCCGGCGGCGCCGGGCGGCCGGGCTGCCGGGAGCGAAACATGTTGAGCATCCGGTCGGTCACCACGAACCCGCCGACGACGTTCAGCGTGGCGAGGATGACAGCGATGAATCCGAGGGCCTCCTCGGTGCCGGTGTGGGCCGATCCCAGCACGATCATCGAGCCGACCACGATCACGCCGTGGATCGCATTGGACCCGGACATGAGCGGGGTGTGCAGGATGCTCGGGACCTTGGAGATCACCTCGTAGCCGACGAAGGCAGCGAGAACGAAGATCGTGAACAGCTGGAGCAGACCGTTGGTCACGATCCGCCCTCCGCCTCGGAGCCCCCCTCGACCTCGTCGCCCGATAGCGAACGGTGGGGAACGCCAAGCAGCTCGGCGGTAGGGGCTGCGGTCGCCTCCCCGGCTCGCAGAACGCAGCAGCCGACAACGATCTCGTCGTCCCAATCGGGGGCCACGGCCCCCTCTCGGCCGATCAACGCGAGCAGGTTGGCGACGTTTCGGGCGTAGAGGAGGCTGGCGTGAGTGGACATCCCCGAGGGCGGGTTCGCCACTCCGACGACCGTGGTGCCCTCGACCACGACCTCTTCACCCAGGTGCGTCGCCTCGCAGTTGCCGCCGTTGTCGGCGGCCAGGTCGATCACCACCGAACCGGTGGCCATCTTCTGCACCATCTCGGTGGTCACGAGCACCGGTGCCCGCCGTCCGGGAACCGACGCCGTGGTGATCACGACATCACTCGAGACCACGACCTCGGCCAGGGCCTCCTGCTGACGGCTCAGCTCGGTGGCGGAGAGCTCCCGGGCGTAGCCGCCGGCCCCCTCGGCCGAGATCCCGAGGTCCACGAAGGTCGCTCCGAGGCTCTCGGCCTCCTCCTTGGCGGCCGCCCGGACGTCATACGCTCGGACCACCGCGCCCAGACGCCGGGCGGTGGCGATGGCCTGCAGACCGGCGACACCGACCCCCATCACGAGGACCTTGGCTGGCGGCACCGTCCCGGCTGCGGTCATGAACATCGGAAAGAATTTGGCCAAATGCTCGGCGGCGAGGAGCCCAGAGCGGTAGCCGGCCACCGTGGCTTGCGAGGACAGGGCGTCCATCGATTGGGCCCTGCTGATGCGGGGCACGAAGTCGAAGCTGAAGACGTCCGCCCGCTTTCCAGCCAGCACGCGTAGCGCCGGCACCGATGCAGCCGGCTGGAGGAAGCTCAGGGTGGTCGCCGCTTCAGGGACCAGCGCGGCCTGGGCCTCATCCAGGGCGTTCACTGAAACGATGACCTCGGATCGGCCGAGCAGCGTGCCGACGTCCGGCGACACGCCGGCACCGGCCGCGCCGTATGCCGCGTCGTCGAAGGCCGCGGCATTTCCGGCGCCAGACTGCACCGCGACCTCCCAGCCGGCGCTGACCAGTCGTTCGACGATGCCGGGGACCACTGCAACCCGCCGCTCACCGGGGCGCGTCTCGGCTGGGACGCCCAGGAGCACGAAAGGGTTGTTTAGCAGTTCCGAGCACACGGTCCCGAATCGGGATCCCGCGTTGGTGGTACTCGGGGCGCAATGTAAGGCGTTAGTGACCAGCTTCTTTCGGTTCGTTGCGCAACCTTCTTCGGTGGTTACGCAACGAATACGTGCGGTCCGGCCAGCCAGCATTCTCGAAACAGGACTGCCCACCGGTTCGGGCCAGATCGCGCCACGCTTCGATGTCGTCGTTGCGACTCGCCCGACCCAGGTCCTGAAGACAGTGAACCACCGCGGCGCTGAGCCGGTCTCCGACTCTGTGGCCAGGCCGGAGACCTGCGGCCCACTACCCTGGCCGGCAACCGCGGGATGGAGGCGGTCATGGGGTACGACGTGGCCAGGGTCCTGGCCGACCGGCAAGGTGAGAACTATCGGCTCCACAGCGAGTTCATGAACCCCCAGATGGCCCGTGTGCTGCGGACGCTCGGCTTCGACCGCTTCTACGTGCGCGGCGAAGGCTGCTACCTCTACGACGACCTCGGGCAGCGCTACCTCGACCTCCTCTCGGGGTTCGGTGTCTACGCGCTGGGCCGGTCACACCCGGCGATCAAGGCCGCCCTTCACCAGGCCATCGATCTCGACCTGCCCAACATGGTCCAGATCGACTGCGCCCTCCTCCCAGGGCTGCTCGCCGAGCAGCTGGTGGCCAGGTCTCACGATGGCCTTCGTCGGGTGTTCTTCTGCAACTCGGGCACGGAGGCCATCGAGGGTGCCATCAAGTTCGCCCGCTACGCGACCCGGCGACCGCGGGTCCTATATGCGTCGCACGCGTTCCACGGACTGAGCACCGGCGCCCTTGCGCTCAACGGGGGAGCGGAGTTCCGCAGCGGGTTCGGACCGTTGCTGCCAAGCGCCGAAGTCCCCTTCGGGGCCATCGAGCCTCTGGACAAGGAGCTCCGGCGAGGCGATGTTGCCGCGTTCGTCGTCGAGCCCGTGCAGGGCAAAGGCGTGCACCTGGCCCCGGCCGAGTACTGGCGGGCGGTCCAAGAGCTGTGCCGTCGGCACAAAGCCCTGCTTGTCATCGATGAGGTTCAGACCGGGCTGGGCCGGACAGGGCGATTCTTCGGCCACGAGCACTGGGGACTCGAACCCGACATCGTCACGGTGTCCAAGGCGCTCTCGGGCGGCTACGTCCCGGTGGGCGCCGTCCTGGCCACCGAGAAGGTGTTCCTGAGCGTTTTCAGCTCGATGGACCGGGCGATGGTCCACTCGAGCACCTTCGGGCGCAACCAGCTGGCCATGGTGGCCGGGCTGGCCACCCTGGCCGCAATGGACGAAGAAGGGCTGGTGGAGCGGGCGGCCGAGACCGGCCGGTCCTTCGTGAGCAAGCTGGCGCCCCTGGTCGAGCGCCATGAGATGCTCCGGGAGGTCCGCGGCCTCGGGCTCATGATCGGGCTCGAGTTCGGCCCCCCTTCGACCCCGAAGCTCCGGCGGCGCTGGCAGGCATTCGAGCGGATCCGGCCGGCCCTGTTCTCTCAGGCGGTCGTGGTCCCGCTCTTTCACCGGCACCGGATCCTCACCCAGGTCGCCGCCGACAACATGAACGTCATCAAGCTGCTGCCGCCGCTCATCGCCGGCGAGGCTGAGGTAGACGCTTTTGTCGCCGCGCTCGACGAGGTCCTCGAGTCGGCCAGCCACGGGTCGGGGCTCCTGTTCGACCTGGGCCGCACCATGGCTCGGGGAGCCCTGCCCGGTGGCGCACGCCGATCCCGTCGGCGCCAGCCGGTGCCCGGGGCGACACCGATCGGCTCCCCCTCGTCGAACGGAGCTTTCGCCGTCCACGAGGCTCACGGGTCCGAGAAGCCCGGTGAGCCCGTCGTCACCGTCGTGGGCCGCAATTGACTGGGCCGGCGACCGATCCGGGTCCGGTGACGCTGGTCCCCGGCGACCGCGTGGCTGTCACCGGCGCCGCCGGCTTCATCGGCTCGGCGATCGTCCGGTCGCTGATCGACCGCAAGGCCCATGTGGTCGTGTTGGTCGAACCCGGGGGCTCGCACCGCAACCTGGAGGGCCTCGATGTCGAGCGAAAGGGGGCAGACGTCCGAGACCCGGGTGCCGTCCGCAGGGCCGTTTCGGGCTGCCGTGCCGTCGTACACGCCGCCGCGCTGTTCCGGTTCTGGGCGAAGGACCCCGAGGCCTTCTACGAGGTGAACGTCGAAGGGACTCGGAACGTCATCGCAGCCGCTCTGGATGCCGGGTGCGAGCGGGTCGTCTACACGAGCACCGTGGCCACCATCGGCCTGCACTCGGAAGGAGGGGGTCCGGCGAATGAAGGGGTGCCTGCCCGCGTCGACCACCTCTTCGGTCACTACAAGCAGTCGAAGTACGTGGCCGAGCACGAGGCGCTCCGGGCCGCCGCCGAAGGAGCGCCGGTCACGCTCGTCCAGCCGACCTTCCCACTCGGACCTCGTGACGTCCGGCCGACCCCGACGGGCAAGGTCCTCCTCGACTTCCTGAACGGCCGAATGCCCGGCTACGTCGACACCTCGATGAACGTGGCCCATGTGGACGACGTGGCCAATGGCCACCTGCTCGTGCTCGAGCGCGGGAGCCGCGGACGCAGCTACATCCTGGGGGGTGAGAACCTCTCCATGCGTTCGCTCCTCGAGACCGCGGCCCGAGTCACGGGGCTGCCTGCACCGACGCGCCAGTGGCCCGGTCTGGTCGGGCTGGCCGTCGGGCACACATCGCAGCTGATCGAGGGCCGCCTGTTCCGCCGCGAGCCCCATGTGCCCCTAGAGGCGGCCCGGATGTCGCGCGAGCACATGGTCTTCGACGACTCGAGAGCCCGTTCCGAGCTCGGCTACACGTCGCGCCCAGCTATCGAGGCCGTGAGGGACTCGGCCCGGTGGTTCATCGAGCACGGGTACGTCCGCCCGGAGCGGGTTCGTCTGGTGACCTGGCCGACCTGAGGCATCGGGCCACATCTCGCCGATGTGTCCGAATCTCGCCAGATCGGAAGGTCGATCGATGTCAGGATCGGAGGAACGAGCCAAAGGAGGTGGGCCATGATCCTGGCCGAGACGACGAGGGCGCCAGAGACAACGACCCGGCTGCGAGTAAAGAGTCCGATCGGTGACCTCGTGGTGTCCGGGAACGACCACGCGATCACTGGAATCCTCCTGCCGACGAGCGGTCGCGGGGTCAGGGCACCCACCGACCGGGGCGGCTCCCCGGGCCCGGTGCGCGCCGCCGCCCGTCAGCTCGACGAGTACTTCTCCCAGAGACGTCGGACGTTCGATCTCCCGCTGGCCCTCTGCGGGACCGAGTTCCAGGAGCAGGTCTGGGGCACCCTGGCCGAGATCCCCTACGGCGAGACGGTCAGCTACGCCGAGCTGGCCCGCTGGGTTGGACGGCCAGGGGCATCGCGAGCCGTCGGGCAGGCAAATGGGGCCAACCCGGTGCCGATCGTGCTGCCCTGCCATCGGGTGATCGCGGCCGACGGGACCATCGGCGGCTACGGCGGTGGCGTCGCCACCAAGCGGCGACTGCTCGCACTCGAGTCCGTCCGGGGGTAAGCGGCGCCGGGCCCGTGCCCGGCGTCCTGGTTGCGAACCCTGATGGCAGGTGGGCAACGCGGCGCAGAAAAACGGAGCGCGCCGCGAGGCGCCGAGGTCGGCGTGACCGCCCGGGCTCGGCAAGGTAGCGTTCGCCGCGTCTTTCGCCCGAGCCCGAGAGGAGCGGCCGATGAGCGACGCCGACAGCCCGGTCGTACTGCGTGAGCGGCGAGGCGAGGTCGAGATCCTCACCCTCAACCGCCCGGAGGCGCGCAACGCCGTGAACGGTGAGGTGACCGCCCAGATGTCCGCGGCCCTCGACGATCTGGAGAAGGACGAGGACCTCCGGGTCATCGTCCTGACCGGGGCCGGCGACCGCGCCTTTTGTGCCGGCATGGACCTCAAGGCGTTTGGCGCCGGTGGCGGAGGCTCGATCGCCGCCAGCACCGGCGGCTTCGCCGGGTTCGTCCGTCGGGACATCCCGGTCCCGGTGATCGCGGCGGTCAACGGCCCGGCCCTGGCCGGGGGTTTCGAGTTGGTACTGGCCTGCGACCTGGTGGTTGCCGCGGAGCACGCCATCTTCGGGATCCCCGAGGTGAAACGGGGACTGATCGCGGCCGGGGGCGGACTGGTCCGCCTGCCCAAGCGCTTGCCGATGGCCCTGGCGATGGAGCTCGCGTTGACCGGTGACTCGATCAGCGCGGCCCGCGCCCTCGAACTCGGGCTGGTCAACGCGGTGGTCCCGGCCGAGGCGGTGCTCGACGAGGCCCTCACTCTGGCGGGACGCATCACCGAGAACGCGCCGCTCAGCATCCGGCACTCTCGGCGCCTGACCAAGGAGGCGGCCGAGGTCACCGAGGGCGAGGCGTGGGATCTCTCCGACGCCGCGACCCGGGTGGTCTTCGCCTCGGCCGATGCCCGAGAGGGGCCCTTGGCCTTCGCCCAGAAGCGCGCCCCCAACTGGCAGGGCCGCTGACCCACAACGCCGGCTCCCTTGCGCCGGCGCTCGACGGTTTACGCCTCTCCCTCCATGTTCTGGCGGCGGCTGTCTGGGTCGGCGGCCAACTGGTGCTTGCTGGGCTTGTCCCGGCGGCGCGTCGCGTCTCGGCCGACGCCCCGGGGGCGCTGGCCCGGGCCTTCGCCCGGCTCAGCTGGCCCGCCTATGCGGTGCTGGTAGCCACCGGCATCTGGAACGTCGGCGCCGCCCACCCCTCGGCGCAGTCGGCGGACTGGCGCGTTGTCCTATGGGTGAAGATCGCTGTGGTCGCGCTGGCCGGATTGGCCGCCGTAGCCCACTCCCGGGCTTCGGGGCGACGGGGGCTGGCCGTGTGGGGGTCGGTCACTGGGCTGACCTCAGTGGTCGCCCTGGTCCTCGGGGTATTCCTGGCCGGCTGACCACGGAGGCCCCCCGAGGAGCCCCCGGGAGAGGGGAGGCGGTAACCTCGTAAGGGCAGTGTCCGACGGTTGGCCCGAGGAGGAGGGTTCAAAATGCTGTCAGAGATCTTTGGGCCGGACCTGCTGATCGTCCTCATCGTCGTCGTGGTGGTCCTGTTCGGTGGGGCGGCCATCCCCAAGCTCGCTCGGAATCTGGGGTCGGCCCAGAACGAGTTCAAGAAGGGGATGACCGACTCCAAGGACGAGTCGAAAGGGACGAACCACCCCGCCGACGACAAGCCCCCGACCAGCTAGCCCATGGCCCAGTTCCCGGCGGGTGAACACCAGCCGGGCGCGAGCCTCCGACCAGGTACTTCGAATTCCAAAGTGGGGTTCGATAAGGTTCGCCGACGTGGACGACAGGCGCGGCGGCATGCGTTCGAGCCCCGTCTCCGTCGACCCGTCATCGGCAGTCGGCAGGCAGGGAACCCCGTTGGCGACCCGCAGAGGGCGCGTGCGGGGACGCCGGCTGCTGCCCCTCGCCGTTCTGGCCCCGATCATCCTGGCCGGGTGCCAGCTGCCGACGTTCGGCGCCTTCCGTGGCGCGACCAGCCAGGGGCAATCCGCCTTCAAGCTCTGGCAGGGATTCTTCATCGCCGGGCTGGTCGTGGGCGGGTTCGTCCTCGTGCTCATCGTCTGGGCCATGTTTCGCTACCGGCGCCGCAGCGATCAGCTCCCACGCCAGACCCAGTACCGTCCCATGATCGAGATCGCCTATACGGTGATCCCGATCCTGATCGTGGCCGCCCTGTTCGTGTTCACCGTGATCACGGAGAACATCGTCGACGCCGTCCCGAGAACCGACGTCACCATCGACGTGACCGGCTTCCAATGGGGCTGGCAGTTCTACTATCCGGCCACCGGCAAGGTCGTCATCGGCCAGACTCTGCAAGAACCCCAGATGGTCCTTCCGGTGGGTCAGGCGGTGACCATCCACCTCGAGTCGGCCGACGTCTATCACGGCTTCTACGTCCCGGAGTTCAACTTCAGCCGGTACGCGGCCCCGGGCTACGTCAACACCTTCAACTTCAACGTGCAGCACGAAGGCACCTACCGCGGCCAGTGCACCCAGCTCTGCGGGCTCTACCACTCCTTGATGCTCTTCTCGGTGAAGGCGGTGAGCCCGGCCGCCTTCCAGAGCTGGGTCCACCAGACGAGCGGGCACCATCCGACCATCGGGCAGCTGAAGGACCAGATCCGAGCGAACGGTCCCGGAGCGTAACGACATGACCGACGTCGTCACTCCAGCGATCACGGGCAACGGCGCTCGCGGCCCCCAGGTCATCGAGGTCGCCCCGCACGAGTACGAAGAGCACGGACCGACCGGCCTGCTCAAGTGGCTCACCAGCACCGACCACAAGGTGATCGGGATGAGCTACATGATCACCTCGCTCGTCCTCTTCTATATCGCCGGCATCATGGCGCTGGTCATGCGGCTGCAGCTGGCTTCGCCCAATGCGTCGCTCATCTCCTTCACCCAGTACAACGAGCTGTTCACGATGCATGGCAGCTTGATGCTGTACCTGTTCGCCGGGCCCTTTGCCTTCGGAGGACTGGCCAACTACATCGTGCCGCTCCAGGTCGGCGCGCCGGACATGGCCTTCCCGCGCCTCAATGCCCTCAGCTACTGGCTGTACCTCGGCGGGTCGATCACCATGATGATGGGGTTCCTGGTCGCCGGAGGTGCGGCGAGCTTCGGGTGGGTTGCCTACGCCCCGCTGTCCAACGCCACCAACACGCCGGGGACCGGTGGTGACATCTGGATCATGGCGCTGGTCCTTACCGGGTTCTCCGCCATCTTTACCGGAGTCAACCTTGTGGCGACCATCTTCTACCTGCGCGCCCCGGGCATGACCATGTTCCGGATGCCCATCTTCACGTGGAACATGCTGGTCACCGCGATCCTGATCCTGATCGCCTTCCCGGTGCTCACCAGCGCCCTGGTGATGCTGTTCTGCGACCGGCACTTCGGGACCCATATCTTCTCGGTCCAGGGGGGAGGCTCACCGAACCTCTGGCAGAACCTGTTCTGGTTCTTCGGCCATCCCGAGGTGTACATCCTGGCATTGCCCTACTTCGGCATCGTCACCGAGGTCCTCCCGGTCTTCTCCCGCAAGCCAGTGTTCGGTTACAAGGGGATGGTCTTCGCCACCCTCTCCATCGCAGCGCTCTCGACCGGCGTCTGGGCACACCACATGTTCACCACCGGCGTCGTCCTCCTGCCGTTCTTCTCCCTCTTGTCGCTGTTGATCGCTGTGCCGACCGGCATCAAGTTCTTCAACTGGATCGGCACGATGTGGCGAGGCCAGCTGCAGTTCACCGCGGCCATGCTGTTCTCGATCGGGTTCCTCTTCGCCTTCCTCATGGGCGGTGTCACCGGGGTCATGCTGGCCTCACCGCCCATCGACTTCTTCACCCACGACACCTATTTCGTCGTGGCTCACTTCCACCAGGTCCTCTTCGGCACGGCGGTGTTCGCCGGGTTCGCCGGCCTCTACTTCTGGTATCCAAAGTTCTTCGGCCGGATGCTCCGAGAAGACCTCGGCAAGTGGCACTTCTGGTTGATGTTCATCGGCTTCTGGGTGACGTTCATGCCCCAGTACATCGTCGGGCTCCTCGGGATGCCCAGACGTGTCGCTGTCTACCCCTCCAATCTGGGTTGGGGGAGCTACAACATCATCTCCACGGTCGGGGCGTTCGTCATCGGCGTCTCGTTCGCGGTGCTGCTGTACAACCTGTGGGTCTCGTGGCGGCACCCGGTCCCCTCGGGCGACAATCCCTGGGACGCCCACGGCCTCGAGTGGTTCACCACCTCGCCGCCGCCGCATCACAACTACTCGCACCTGCCGCCGATCCGCTCCGAGCGGCCGACCTGGGACTATCACCACCCCGAGGCCCCGGCGATCGGGCATGGCGAGGGCCGCGCCCCGAGGCGCGAGAAAGTGCCGGTGTCGTCGTGAGAAACGAGTCGCTGATCCTGCTCGGTGTGGCCATCTTCTTCGGCATCACGGGCCTCGTCTACTGGTTCACCAGCCTGGAGGACGGAGGGACGGCCATGCTGGCGGGGACCTGCCTCCTCGGGCTGCTGCCCGGCAGCTACTACCTCTGGTGGCACCGCCGCATGGGCTTTCGGCCCGAGGACCGCAACGACGCCACCCTGGAGGACGGAGAGGGCAACGTCCAGACCTTCCCCTCCTCGAGCATCTGGCCGTTCGTGCTCGGCATGGGGGCCTTCATGCTGGTGCTGGCCTTCGCCTTCGGTATGTGGTTCTTCTTCCCGGCGGCGGGCCTGATGCTGACCGCGCTGGTCGGCGTGACCGCCGAGAGCCGCCGGGGCGGGCACGTCTGAACAAGCGCCCCCTCGCTGGGCCGGGGGTTAGAGACGAGTCGGAGTCACCTCGCTACCGGCGGGTGCATACGGGAGAGGCGATCGGGCCGGGCGCCGCGGCTCGCGGGCATCCTGTCCGGGGTCCCACCACCTGAATCGTTCCGAGTCCAACCGCATCGCTTCTCCGGTGGGAGTCCTGAGAGACATGCCTCATGGTGCGGTTGGGACCCGATGTCGGTTCAATCTGTTGGCGGCCCCGCGGCCAGGACGCGGCGAGCATCACCCGCTCGGACGTCTCAGGGTCGGAGCTGGAAGGGCGGATATTGGTCGGTGACGAGTACAAAGGCGTACGCCTGTACCCGGACAGACCACCGCAAGACGCCGACCACCAAGTCGTGGAAAGAGCGCGGATAGTGGCCGGTGAACAGGACCACGAACCAGCCGGCCAGGCTGAGAAAGGAGACCGCGATGTACAAGAACAACAGCACGATGTAGTGGGGGATGGCCAGGAACCACTTGACCAGCGGTAGCCACCGGTTGAGCCCCATGCCCCTGCCGGGGTCGGGGAGCTGCACATACACGGCCTGCTCCTCGTCCGTGGAGGGGTACTCGTCACGCAACAACAGCAGGTAGGCGAACACCCGGTTGGTGAAGCGAACCAGATTGAGGTTGAAGTCGAACCACCACGGCGGGTATTTGGTCCGGAACAGCAGCATCAACACGATGGGTAGGAAGAGAACGCCGCCGGCGCCGATGCCCCATCCATATCCGAAGTTCCAGCCGTTACCCACCAGGGACAGGACAATGAAAATGGGCAAGACGGTGAAGATTCGGAAAGCCACGGTAAGGCGGTTCCGGTCCGCCTCCTCATAGTCGACCGTAAGGTTGACCGGGTAGGAGAAGGTCGGTGGCTGCACCATAGGTCTGCCCTCCTGATGTCTGTCTCTCTGGGCCCCCGAGATTCGCTAGTCCTGGCGGTGCGCTACCCCTATAGCTTTACATGTAGTTGGGGGCTTGCTGCGGCAAAGGTTCTCGTACGGACTCAGATTCTGTCGGCGTGTCGCGTGTTGGCTGGGCACCACGCCTCGATCATGAGGCTGCGCAGTGTCCTTCGCCGATGATCAGCTCGCGCTGCCGCGCCAGGATCGGTGAGGACGCCAGGCTTACGACGGCAGGGCCGCTGACGTCATGTTGGGAGCCAGTCGGGCGTTCCTGGTCTGATCAAGCCCTCCTGGGCGACCGAGGCGACCAGAGTGCCGTCGGTTGCGTGGAACGTGCCGCGGGCCAGCCCCCGCCCGCCGTAGTTGGAGACCGGGTCGACCGAGAACAGGTGCCACTGGGTCATGTCGAATGGCCGATGGAACCAGACCGCGTGATCCAGGCTGGCCAGTGACGAGGGGTGGGTCCGATCCTCGGGCGCCCGGGCCGAACCAACGACCCCGAGATCCGAGACGAAGGTGAGCGCGCACGCCTGCTCGGCCAAATCCAGCGACAGATCCTCGGCCACCCGAACCCAGCACGGGTGTAAGGGCCAGGGGTCGCCGTCGGCGCTGGGGTACAGGGGGCGTTGCTCGACGAAGGAGGCGAAGGACATCCCACGCCGCCCGGGACGCGGCCGCTGCGGGATGGCGGCATCCGGCGGGGGAACATCGGGCGGCGCCAGCTGCCAGTCCACCCCGGGCTCGGGGGCGTGGAACGAGGCCGTCAGGTTGAAGATGGCCTTGGAATCCTGGACGGCGGTCACGTGCCGAGTGGTGAACGAACGGCCGTCCCGGGTCCGCTCCACCACCAGCTCAAGGGCGGTGTCGGGACGGCCGGGGCGGATGAAGTAGCCGTGCAAGGAGTGCACGGGCCGATCGGCGGGCGTCGTTCGGCAGGCCGCGGCGAGCGCCTGGGCGGCCACCTGCCCGCCGAAGAGGCGGGGCGGGCCCTCGCCCGGAGTGGGGACCATCCAGCGGTCCTGGCCCGAGGGACGGAGGTCGAGAAGGCCGGCCAGCGTCCGGCGGGAGGGATGGCTCATGGGCCCCAGTCTGGCCCAGGGCACCCGATGCCCCGCCAACCGGCGGGCCAGGACGGGTGAATCCGGACAAATCCACCGGGGCCGGCCGGCGTCACCCGGTAGCGTCCTCGAGGTGTCACCGGGCCACCAAACCGGCCGGCTCTCCAAACGCCTCGTGCTGCTCATGGCCGTCGCCACCGGGGCGATCGTCGCCAACCTCTATTACTCCCAGCCGCTGCTCCACGAGATCGCGACCGAGTTCGGTGTCGGCACCGCCGCCACCTCACTCGTGGTCACCGCGACCCAGGTCGGCTACGCCCTCGGGCTCCTGCTGGTGGTGCCCCTGGGCGACCT
The DNA here is from genome assembly GCA_040414865.1 of Acidimicrobiales bacterium. Lineage (GTDB taxonomy): Bacteria > Actinomycetota > Acidimicrobiia > Acidimicrobiales > RAAP-2 > Palsa-461. The sequence goes on along the minus strand of JBEDUR010000175.1, from coordinate 15,439 downwards.
GCGACCCCGGCGCTCCCTCACGGTCACGATCTACATCGCCGCAGCCGGCTTCCTTGCCCTGGCCGCCGCTTCCCCCACCCTTTGGGTCTTCCAGGGAGCCTTGCTCGCGGTGGGGTGTGCGTCGGTAGCCGGCCAGGTGATGATCCCCTTTGCCGCCGACCTGGCCGAACCGGGGCGCCAAGGCCGGGTCGTTGCCCGGCTCATGACCGGGCTCCTCCTGGGCATCCTCCTTGCCCGGACCGTGGCCGGGTTGGTGGCCCAGGCAGCCGGTTGGCGGACCATCTACTGGATCTCGGCCGGGGTCATGATCACGTTCGCCGCAGTGCTCCGCCGGTCCCTTCCAGCCGAGGGGGTGCGACCCCACCTCCCCTACGTCCGACTGGTTGCCTCCTCGTTGCGCTTCCTGGCGACCGAGCCGGTCCTCCGCCGCCGGGCTTGGGACGGCGCCACCGAGTTCGCCGCCTTCAGCGTGCTGTGGACCTCGCTTGCCTTCTTGCTCTCGGGCCCGCCCTTCTACTACTCGCGGGCGGTCATCGGCCTCTTCGGACTGGCCGGGGTGGCTGGGGTGACCATGGCCAACGTGGCCGGCCGTCTGGCCGACGCCGAGCGGACCCGGGCGGTCACCACCGCCTCGGCGCTCCTGCTCACCGGGTCCTTCGGCATCATCGCCCTGGGCAAGGCATCGCTCGGCCCCCTTGTGGTCGGCATCTTGGTCCTCGACATCGGCACCCAGGGCATCCAGATCACCAACCAAGCACTCATCTACCGCATCCGTCCCGAGGCCCGCTCGCGGATCAACAGCGCGTACATGGTCTGCTACTTCGCCGGCGGGGCGATTGGGTCGATCAGCGCCGGCGCCGTCCTGGGCGCCTGGGGCTGGTACGGGGTGTGCGCACTCGGCGCCGCGTATGGCGCCCTGCTCGTCGGCTCGGCCCTCCTCGACCATCTCCGGCCGGCCGCTGGACTGGTTGCGCGCCGCGACAAGATAGACAGCGCGGTCGCCGCCGGGGCCCTGGACTAAGGGCGGAGCGGCCGGGCGCCGAAGCCGGTGTCCGGAGCGTTCAGGCGCGATCCTCAGGAGTCTCGGCCTGGCCGAAGTGCTCGGGATTGGGACCCGTCGCCCTCGCCCTCCGGGATGGCCCATACTTTCCTTTCGCCGAGACCCACCACCGACACGAGGAGGCCGCCGGTGCCCGCAGACGCCGAGCACGAGCCCGAGGTGAGGGGGAGACGGGTCGTCGTCGGCGTCGACGGCTCGGTGCCCTCGATGGACGCCCTTCGTATGGGGGCGTTGCAGGCCCGAAATCTCGGTCTGCCGCTCGAGGTCGTGCACGCCCGGGTGATCGACCAGGCCGTCTCTCAACTCATTCCCGGGGCCGAGACCCAGGAGGAGGCGGTACTCGAGCAGGCGGTGGACGAAGCCAGGGCCGTGAAGCCCGGCCTCGAAGTGGTCGGTCGGCTCGTAGACCCCCCACCCGCCGCCCGCTTGGTCGAATCCAGCCGAGGTGCCGCGCTACTGGTCGTCGGCTCGCGTGGCCTCGGCGGATTCAAGCAGCTCATGCTGGGTTCGGTCAGCCAGGAGTGTGTGCATCACGCCCATTGCCCGGTTCTGGTCGTGCGCGCCAGCGAGGAGGGTGGCGAGAGCTAGGTCGGCCCGGCACTGCACCCCAGGGCAAGGGGGCGGCTTGTCGAGATGCCTCGGCGGCTCGACGGACGGTCATCGGGCGGGCCGCAGCCACGGACGGTCGGATGCTTGAGGCGAGGATAAGAGGCTCGGGCGCAATGGCGCGAGGATCGAGGCCCGGCGACGGGCGCGGTGCTCAGTCCACTCGTCGTTCCCGACCCCTCGCGTTGGCCGGCCCGCTGACCGGCCGGCAAGGCCCTTAGCGCTGGACGGTGCGGACCCCTGACGGCTGCTGCCCGTCCTCGCGCCCGATTGGGGCGCCGACCTCGATGTGCATCGGCACCGGGATGGGCGGGAGCTCCTCGTGCTCGTCGTCGGGCTGCGGCTCGGTGTCAACGGTCCGGTACTCCCCCGAGGCGCTGCGGGTCATGAGCACGGCCCGCTTGCGCTTGCCGATCGACGCCCCGCCGCCTTGCATCTCGATGCAGATCCGCCAGGTGAAGAGCCCGACAACGATCGGGACCACGAAGACGAGCACCCGGAAGGTCCAGAGCACTTCGTTCAGCGAGATCTGGAAGAAGTTGGCCAGCACATCGGTCGCGCTGGCACCCAGCAGCGTGAACATGAGTGCGATCATCGCTGCGCCGGCAGCGGTCCGTTTGGGCCGGTCCCTCGGCCGGTCCAGGAGATGGTGAATGTCGCTGTCCCCGGTGAATCTTCGCTCGATGGCCGGCCACGCGTAGCAGAGCGTGAAGATCATCCCGGGAAAGATCACGGCCGGGAGGAGCACCACGAAGGGGATGGTGTGGCCCCATCCGGTGAACTCCCAGCTGGGCATGATGCGAAGCGCGCCGTCGAGCCAGCCCATGTACCAGTCAGGCTGGACGGCGTAGGAGATCTTGGGCGCCTGGTACTGGCCGAACTGCCAGATCGGGTTGATCTGGGCGATCCCGCCCAAAACGGTGATGACGGCCGTGATCATGAACAGGTACCCGGTGGTCTTGGCCATGAAGGTCGGGTACATGGGCGAGCCGACCACGTTGTCCTCCGCCTTGCCCTTGCCCGGGAACTGGGTGTGCTTCTGACGCACGAGCAGGAACAAGTGGGCGCCGATCAGCCCGCCGATGATGACCGGGAGGATGAGGACGTGGACGATGAACAGCCGGACAATGATCTCGTTCCCCGGGAAGTTGCCCCCGAAGATCCAGAAGGCGAGGTAGCTGCCAACGAAGGGGATCGACAGCACGATCGAGTACAGGATCCGGATGCCAGTCCCCGAGATCAGGTCGTCCGGGAGCGAGTAGCCGATGAACCCGTTGGCCAACGAGAGCACGAGCAGGGTGAGCCCGATCGTCCAGTTCAGTTCGCGGGGCTTGCGGAAGGCGCCGGTGAAGAAGATCCGGGCCATGTGGATGACGATCGCCCCCAAGAAGATGTCCGCCGCCCAGTGGTGCATCTGGCGCACGAGGAGCCCAGCACGCACGTCGAGGCTGATGTCCACGGTCGATGCGTAGGCGGCCGTCACCCGTTGACCCCGCAGGGGCGCGTAGGTGCCGTGGTAGATGGTCTCGGCCTGGGAGGGGACGTAATAGAGGGTCAGGAAGACGCCGGTCGCAACCAGCACAATGAAGGAGTAGAGGGCGATCTCCCCCAGCATGAACGACCAATGGTCCGGGAAGATCTTGTCGAGGAAGGCCCGGCCGCCCTTGGCCAACCCCAGGCGATCGTCGAGCTCGTCGATGATCTGGCCGACCCGACCATAACGGCCGCGCGCCGCCCGCACCTGGCGTCTGGTCCTGGTGTCGGTGGTCGAGCTCACGAGGTGGTCCGTTCGTAGTAGCCGGGTCCGACCGGCTGGTCGAAGCCGGACTGGGCTCGCAGGAATCCGGAGTGGTCGACGAACAGCGGCAGCTGGGGCAGCGGGCGGGGAGCCGGGCCGAACTGGGGCACCGCACCGTCGTCGATGTTGAACATGGACTGGTGACACGGGCAGACCAGGAGACGCAGCTGCTTCTCGTAGAGGCCGACCGGGCAGCCAGCGTGGGTGCAGAGCTTCGAGTAGGCCACGTAGCCCTCGGGCGCCCAGCTGCTCCGTCCCGGTTCCGTGACCAGATCGGTGAGCTGGACGCGGATCAGCACGACCTGGTCCACAGCCGCGGCCTGGTCGTCGTGCTCGAACCCGGCTGGGAACACGGTGACGATGCCGCCCGGCTCGATGGCTTCGCGGTGGATGGCCCGGCCGGTCGAGTCGACCAGGAGCGAGCCCCTGCGCCAGTTGGTCTTGGTCAAAGTGAGCCCAGGCAGCGGGCCGAGCGAACGGAGGAGTGGAAAGAGGGCCACGATCCCGAAAATGCCCAGTCCGGAGGCGAGCAGGCCGACGAGCACCCGGCGCCGCCTGACCACCACCCCGGTTCGCTCGACCAGGGCGGCGGAGATCGCCTCACGCTCGGCCCGCGCGGAGCGCAGGGCGTGACGGGCCTCGCTGAAGGGTCCCTGGGGCATGAGGTACTTCCCCCAAGCGGTGACGCCGAAGCCGAGGAAAAAGAGGCCGAGGCCAAGGGAGAGGCCGAGGGTCCAGGGCTTCCAGTTCTGCACGTAGGCAACGCCGAACAACCCCACGCCGAGCACCCCAAGGGCCAACAGCACCGCGATCGCCCGTTCGGCCCCTTCGGGGTTCCGGACCGACTCGCGCAGGTGAGGGTCGTCCAGGCTGGCGGCCGGGAGGGGCAGATCTTCCTCCATCGCCCCTTCTAGATCGGTGCCTTGGCTCATGACCGCTCCCCGATCATGACCGCTCCCCGATCCAATAGCCTACGAGCGCCAGCAGCCCGACGCCGAACAGGAGGGCCACAAAGCCCTCGGCCACCGGCCCCACCCCCCCGAGGGCGAAGCCGCCCGGGTTGGTCGGGTGCTGGACGTACTTGGTCACGTAGGCGACGATGTCGGCCACCTGGGCATCGCTGAGGTTGCCGGTGAATCGGGGCATGTTCCCTGGCCCGGTTCGGATGGCCGCGGCCACCTGGGTGGGGGTGGCGGCCCGGAGCGAAGGGGCAGCGGTGCCGAAGGCCAGCTCGTCACCGGCCCCGGTGATGGTGTGGCAGGCGGCGCAATTGAGGGAGAACAGGTCGGCGCCGACGGCCACGTTGGCGTCCTTCACGTTCACCCGAGGGATGCCCGGCCGGGCGGGGCCGAGCGAGTTGACGTAGGCCGCGATCTCCAAGGCCTCCTGGTCGCTCAGCTTGGCCGGTTTGCGGGGCGCCTGGATCGCGTTGGGGTTCTCGGCCGGCATGCGTCCGGTCGTCACCCAGAAGTCGACCGTCGCCGGGCCCACCCCGACCAGGTTGGGCGCCCGTGAGGTGCCCTCCGCCTTGGGCCCGTGGCAGCTCGAGCAGAAGGTGCCGAAGAGGGCCTGGCCGGCCGGGATGTAGGAGTCGGGCGGGTAGAAGTAGATGATCGTCGACGGGTGGCCGTAGGTGGTCTCGCGCTGGCCGGCGCCCTGGGCCCCACCGACGCCGAACGCGAGCACGCCGCCCAGGGCGACGCCGAAAACGACCGCGCCGGGGAGCAAGAACCGGCTCGAGAGGATACGCCGAAGGCGCGAGATCACTTGAGCAGGAACAAACAACTGAACAGCCCGATCCAGACGATGTCGACGAAGTGCCAGTAGTAGCTCACCCCCTGGAACACCGAGAGCTCGCCGGGGTCGCCCGATTTCCCCCGCATGCGCAGAAGCAGGAAGGTCATCGCCACCAGGCCAATGAAGACGTGCAGCCCGTGGAGGCCGCTCATGATGAAGAACAAAGAGCCGTACGCATTGGTGCTCGGCCTGGTGGACATGAGCAGCCATTCGGAGAACTGGTTCCCGAGGAAGGCAGTTCCGAGGAAGATGGTGAGCCCGACCCAGATCTTGGCCGAGACCCGATTGCGGCGCTCCTCGTCGAAGACCGCCTTTTGCATGGTGAAGCTGGAGGAGACCAGGACGGCGGTGAAGATGGCGGCTCGGATGGTGTCGAGGTCGGTGCCCGCCGGTGGCCAGACGGTGTGTTCGGCCCGGATCGTGAAGAACGCGGCGAACAGGCCGCTGAAGAACATGAGCTCCGAGCCCAGCCAGATCATGACGCCGATGGCGAGCATTGGCGGCCGGTCGTGTGTGATGCGGGGAGTCTTGGCAGGCTGGCCCACCGAGATCGCCTGGCTCACGAGGTATTCCTACTCGACCTAAGCAGAGAAACGCCAACAGGCTGGTGAGGGCCCGATAGGCCCCCGACCAGGGACGGGACCTCGGGCCGACGGCCAGACAGCGGCCCCTCGGACCTCACTCCTCGTCGAGCGCGACCGGCAACGGGAGGGCGTGGACGACCGCCAAGCGCTGCGTCGGACGGGTCAGCGCGACGTAGAGAGTCCGCATCCCTCTCCCCCCGACATCGGCCGGACCCTCGCCCCCGCCGGCGTCACCGACCAGCGCCGCCGGCTCCACCACGAGCACCCCATCGAACTCGAGCCCGTGGGCCTCGGCCGCCGGGAGGAGCACGAGCGGCGAGGCGAGCCCCAGGCCCGCCGGGTCCCGAGGGTCGACCGGGTCGAGGCCCCGGTTCCGTAGCGCCTGGTCGAGCTCGGCCACCATCCCCTCGGGCGCAAGCACGGCCACCTTGCCCGGGTCGACGGCGGCCAGGAGCTCGGTGGCCAACCCGGCGGCCCTGTCCCCGAGCTCGGGCCGGGGCACCCGCTCGATCGCCGGCACGTGCCCCGAGCGCCGTACCGGGATCGGGGGTTCGAGGTCGGGGACGGCCGCCCGGAGCGCCCGGGCCGCCACCGCCACCACCTCGGCCGGGGTCCGATAGCTGACCGTCAGCTCGACGAGCCTGGGCGGGTGCTTGGGGGAAAGGTGGGTTGCCACCTCCGACCATCCCCTCGGCGTCCACGGCCCGGTGGCCTGGGCTACATCACCGACGACGGTCATCGACCCCGACAAGGAGCGCCGGGCGAGCATTCGCAGCTGCATCGGCGAGAGGTCCTGGGCTTCGTCGACCACGATGTGCCCGAAGGAGCGCACGTCGTCGGGTGCCGGGGCGGTCCCGCTGGTGGCCGGCTCTGGCGATGGGTCGAGCCCGGTGGGCCAGAACGGGGCATCGGGACGCTCGGCTCGCGTCCGCCCTTCGGCCGGGCGCTGCCCGGGGCGCGAACGCCACGGTCCGAGAACCGCCCGAGCCTCGTCGATCAGCGCGGCGTCGGCCGCCGTCCAGGCGACGCCCTCCAACGTGGAGCTGCGTTGCCGGACCAGCAGCGCCTGCTCGGCCGGGCTGAGAAGCCCCTTGGCCGAAGCGGCCAACAAGGGCGGGGCCCCGAAGAGGTCATGGATGAGCTCATGGGGTGCGAGCCGCGGCCACATGCGGTCGAGCACCTCTCGGAGCTCGGGCAGCCGGCGCACCTGGACGGCGAGGTCGGCCCGGGCCGCCTCTTCGTCCTCCTCGTCGGCCTCGGCGCCCTCCCCGAGGTCGCCGTCCCCGGGCACCCAGGCGCCGGGCAACGGCGAACCGGTCCGCTCCCGACTCGCCTCGGTGAAGCGCTCGTATTGCTCGACGAGGAGCGCTACTACCTGGCGCTCGACGAAACGCCGCTTGGCGTTGTGGGTGCCGGGTCGGCGTCGGGCCCGGTTCACGACGCGAGCCGAGTCCTCGACCTCGAGGCGCAGGACGGTGGCGCCGAAGGGGAGGTCGACGGGCCGACGCAGGCGCCGTTCGCGCGCCCGCACCGCCCGGACGACCAGCCTGGCCATACGGGCCTCGCCCTTCAGCCGGGCGACCTCGATGGGGTCGGTGGCCCTCACCCGCACCTCATGCACGAGGCCCGAGACCGTGGACAGCGAGACTCCGGTCTCGCCCAGGGAAGGCAGCACCTGCTCGATGTACCGGAGGAAGAGGGGGTTTGGCCCCACCACGAGCACCCCTTGGCGCTCGAGGGGGAACCGGTGGGTGTAGAGCAGGTAGGCGGCCCGGTGCAGGGCAACGGCGGTCTTGCCAGTACCGGGCCCCCCCTGCACGAGAAGGAGGCCGCCCATGGGGGACCGGATGATCTCGTCCTGCTCCTTCTGGATGGTGGCAACGATGTCGGCCATCTGCCCGGTCCGGGCCGAGCCGAGGGCGGCCAGGAGCGCGCCGGGGCCGCCGAGGGTGAGCGAGCCGTCGAGCACGCCCCCAAGACCCTCGGTCGGGCCAGCCGGCCGGATCGGCGTTCCCGCGTCAGCGAAGTACTCGTCCTCGTAACCGGTGACCGTGCGGCCCCGCACAGCCAGGTGGCGCCGCCTGGCCAAGCCCTGGGCGTCGAGCCCGGTCGCCCGATAAAAGGGAGCGGCCACCGGGGCTCGCCAGTCCACCACCAGGGGCTCGCGGTCAGGGCCCGACACGGCTACCCGGCCAATGTGGTAGGAGTCGCCCACCTCCTGGTCCCGCTCGGGGACCCGGTCGATCCGGCCGAAACAGAGCGCCTGGTCCCCGATGTCGAGCTGGGCCAGTCGGGCAAGGCTCGTCCGGACCACGATGTCCCGCTCGGTCCGGGACTGGGGCGTGCCGCCCCTGCCGAGATCGAGCACCGACTCCAGCATCTGGCGGGACTCGGCTCGCATCGCGTCGAGGCTCTCGTAGGCGCGCTCCAAGAATCGCTGCTCTTCCTGGAGCTCGAGATCGATGGCCACGCGGTCCCTCCTGCCGGCCCCCGGCAGCTCGCCCCGAGGGGAGCCAGAGCCCCTCGGGTGCGGAGCCCGCCGCTGGGAGAACCTGTCGATTCTAGGGGCTCCAGCTGGCCTCCCGGGCGCTGGTCGCCGAGCCGGCAGGCCTGCGATGATCTCCGACGCAGCCGCTGCCACCGGGCGGCCCGGGCCGAAAGGAATCACGTGCTGATCTCCACCATGAACGACGTGCCGGGCTATCGGGTCACCCGGGTACTGGGCGAGTGCTTCGGCCTCACCGTCCGGTCGCGCAACGTCTTCTCCACCATTGGTGCGGGCCTCAAGTCCATCGCAGGCGGGGAGCTGGCCGGCATGACCAAGAACCTGGAGACGAGCCGCCAGGAGGTCGTCGACCGGATGGTGCAGGCGGCCGAGGCCAAAGGGGCCAACGCGGTGATTGCCATGCGCTTCGACACCTCCGAGATGGGCGGCAACTGGACCGAGCTCTGCGCCTACGGGACAGCCGTCGTCGTCGAACCGGCTTGAGCCCGAGCGACGGGCGACCGAAGCGGCCGCAGCGATGACCGCCGACCTCTCGGCCCCGTTCCTCGCCGCCTGCCGGCTCGAGCCGGTCGAGCGGACCCCGGTCTGGTTCATGCGCCAGGCCGGACGGTCCTTGCCCGAGTACCGAGCGCTCAAGGGGACGGCGTCCATCCTCGAGCTCGTCACCCGGCCCGAGCTGGCCGCCGAGATCACGCTGCAGCCGGTCGTCCGCTATGGGGTGGACGCCGCCATCTTGTTCTCCGACATCATCGTTCCGGTGTGGGCGACCGGCTTCGGGGTCGACATCGTGACCGGCCGGGGCCCGGTGGTCGAGCGCCCGCTACGGACCCGCGGCGACCTCGCCCGGCTGGGTCGGCTGGACCCCGCGGCCGACACCGCATATGTGCTCGAGACGGTGCGGATCCTCGCTGCCGAGCTGCCCAGGCAGGTCCCCCTCATCGGCTTCGCCGGCGCCCCCTTCACCGTGGCCAGCTACCTGGTGGAGGGCGGCCCGTCCCGCGACTTCGCGAAGGTGAAAGGCCTCATGCACACCGACCCGGGCACATGGGAGGCCCTCGTCGAGCGGCTGGCCGACATGGCCATCGACTCGCTCTGCGCCCAGGTCCGAGCCGGAGCCGACGCCGTCCAGCTCTTCGATAGCTGGGCCGGGGCCCTTTCCCCTCGGGATTACGAGCGCTTCGCCCTCCCGGCCACCCGGCGGGTCTTGGCCACGATCTCCGACCTCGGGGTCCCCACCATCTTGTTCGGGGTGGACACCGGCGAGCTCCTCGGGCTCATGAGCTCGGCCGGGCCGAGCGTGGTCGGGGTCGACTGGCGGGTGCCGCTCGATCTGGCCCGCGACCGGGTCGGGCCGGGACGTGCGGTCCAGGGCAATCTCGACCCGGGGGCCTGCCTCGCTCCGTTCGAGGCGGTGGCCGAGGAGGCCCGGGACGTGCTGCAGCGAGCCGGAACTGGTCCGGGGTATGTCTTCAACCTTGGCCACGGAGTCCTGCCCGAAACCGATCCGGGCATCCTCGGCGCGCTGGTTGAGCTGGTGCACACCGAAGGGCCAACCGGAGCCACGAGGTGAGCACCGCCTTGCCGGTCGGGGTCCTGGTGATGGCGCACGGTACCCCTGCGGAGGCCGCCGAGATCGAGCCCTTCTACACGCACATCCGCCGGGGCGTCCCTCCGACGGCCGAGCAGCTGGAAGACCTGGTCCGTCGCTACCGGGCCATCGGCGGGGTCTCCCCGCTGGCCCAGCGAACCCAAGCCCAGGTGGACGCGCTGGCGGCCGAGCTTGCGACCGAGGCACCGGGCCATTACCTGGTCGGCTTCGGGGCCAAGCACACCGAGCCCTCGATCGAGGCCGGCGCGGTCGAGCTCGTCGGGCGCGGCGTCTCGGCCGTCGTCGGGCTGGTGCTGACCCCGCACCGCTCGTCAGCCGGCTCGGGTGAGTACCTCGACCGGGCGGCCGAGGCGATCGCCGGGTGCGCCCGGGCCGTTCCTTTCGTCAGGGTCGAAGAGTGGTTCGAAGCCCCCGGGTTCGCCGCCCTTCTCGGGCAGCGGGTGGGCAACGCTCTCGACGGGCTGCCCTCGCCGACGGTGCTCTTCAGCGCCCACTCGGTCCCCGAGGCCGTGGGCGAGCCCTACCGAACCCAGGTGGTGCGCTCGGCCGAGCTGATCGCCGAGGCCGCCGGGCTGGTCGAGACGTCGGTTCCGTGGCGCGCCGTCTTCCAGAGCGCGGGGCGGACAAACCAGCGTTGGCTCGGACCCGACCTGCTGGGGGCCATCGACGAGGTCGCCGCGGCCGACGGTGGCTCGGTGCTCGCGTGTCCGGTCGGCTTCGTCTCGGACCACCTCGAGGTCCTCTACGACCTCGACATCGAGGCCGCCGCCCGGGCGAAGGCCGCCCGGCTGGCCTTCGCCCGTACGACCTCGCTCAACGACGACCCCGAGTTCGTGCGCATCCTGGCCACGGTGGTGGCCGTCGCCGCCGGCCGGATCGGGTGAGGATGCCCGGGCCGTCGGTTGTCGTGGTCGGCGGGGGGATCGCCGGGCTGGCCGCGGCCTGGGAACTGACCGGTGGAGCGACCGGGGACCAGGCGGCGCCGCAGGTGATTGTGGTCGAGTCAACTCGTCGGCTGGGTGGCCCGCTGCATTCCGAACCCTTCGTCGGGCGCACCGTCGACGTCGGGCCGGACGGGTTCCTGGGCCGGCGACCCGAAGCGGTCGACCTCTGCCACGAGCTCGAGCTGGACCGGCAGTTGCGGGCGGTTGGGGCCTCGGGCGCGTGTGTCTACGCCCGGGGACGTCTCCGGCCGCTGCCGGCCGACCTCCTGCTCGGAGTTCCGACCCGGTGGTCGCCGGTGGCCCGGTCGGGGGTGCTCGGGCCGGCCGGGACGCTGCGTCTGCTCCGCGACGCCGTCATGCCCCGAACCGACCGGCGGGGGCCGCTCGGCGACCGGGCCCTCGGCCCCCTTGTCGCTCGACGCCTGGGACCCCGCGTGGTCGACACCCTGGTCGATCCGCTCGTCGGCGGGATCCACGCCGGCTCGGTCGGCGATATGAGCACCGCCGCCGCCCTTCCCCAGCTCCTGGCCGTGCCGCGCTGGGGCAGTCTCATGCGGGCGCTGCGCCGAGCCGGCCGCCGAGCGACCCCCGACGCCGACGCCGGGCCTCCCCCGCCGGCGTTCTGGGCCCTGGATGGAGGGATGTCGGCCCTCGTCACGGGGTTGGCAACGGGCCTCGAGCGCCGGGGGGTCGAGCTGCGGACCCTGGTCGCCGCCGAGGCGCTCACGCGGGGGAGCGACGGAGCTTGGACCCTTGCGACCACGGCCGGACCGATCGAAGCCGACGGCGTCGTGCTGGCGGTCCCGGCGCCGGTGGCGGCGTCGCTCGTCGAGCCCCACGACCCCGACGCCGCCGTGCTGGAGCGCACCATCGAGTACGGCTCGGTCGCCGTGGTCACCTTGGCCTACCCCGACGACGGGGTGTCGCTGCCCGCAGGCACCGGATTCCTCGTCCCGCGGGGCACACCCTCGCCGGTCGCCGGCGAGCGCGACGACCTGCTGGTCACGGCCGGGACCTTCCTCGACGTCAAGTGGCCCCACCTCAAGCGGGACGGAACGCTGCTCTTGCGAGCCTCGGTCGGCCGATTCGGCGATCGCCGGCCCGAGCGCTTCGACGACCAAGCCCTGGCCGAACGAGTCGCAACCGAGCTCGGGGCGCTGCTGGCCTTGCCCGTTGGGCCGTTGGCCACCATGGTCACTCGATGGCCGCGCGCCTTCCCCCAGTACCGGGTCGGCCACCTGCTCCGGGTGAGCGGCATCGAGGCGGCCGTGAAGCGACTGCCGGCCCTGGCCGTGGCCGGCGCCCCCTACCGCGGGGTTGGGATCCCGGCCTGCATCGCCAGCGGCCGGGAGGCGGCTCGGGCGGTCGCCGAGTCCCTGAGCGTCGGACGGCCGGCCCGGTCATGACTCCCCGCCGAGGCGGGGTGGTCGTTCCCGCCTTGGCCGCCGGCGTCCTCCTCGCCCTCTCGGTGCCGCCCTTCGGGGCGTGGCCGCTCGCCTTCGTCGGGGCCGCGCTCCTCTATTGGCGGCTCCGGGGCCTGCGCCTGCGGGCCCGGTTCCTGGCCGGGTGGGTGGCCGGGGTCGGCTGTTTCGCCATCGGCCTGTTCTGGGCCCAGAGCTTCAACTGGTACGGGTGGGTTGTCCTGGTCGTGATCGAGGCGCTCTTCGGCGCGGTGGCGGCAGCAGCCACCCCGCCGGTGTCGGGCCGGATCCCCGCCTTCGTCGGCGCGGCCACGCTCCTCGAGGCGGCCCGGCAGTCATGGCCGTTCGGTGGTCTGCCGGTGGGCGGGGTCTTCCTCGGCCAGGCAGGCGGGCCACTCCTCGGGCTGGCTCGGCTGGGCGGCCCACTGCTCATGACGGCAGCCGTCTGGGCAGGTGGCGCCGCCCTCGGCGAGCTGGTGCCCTGGGCCTGGAGCTGGCGAGCCCGGCAGCATCCGGCGTGGTCGTGGTCAGGTGCGGTCACCGTGGGGCTGATCGTTGCGGTCGCGCTGGCCGCGGTCCTTTCTCCCGACGGCGGCGCGGCCGTCAGAGCGCTTCGGGTTGCCGCGGTTCAGGGCGGGGGCCCGCGAGGGTTCACCGAGCTCGAGACCGGCCGGGCCGGCGACTTCGCCGCCCAGCTCGAAGCGAGCAGCTCGCTGCGCCTTGCCCGGCCCCGCCCGGCGCTGGTGGTCTGGCCCGAGGATGTGATCGCGATCGGCGTCCCGCTCACTCGCAGCGTCAAAGTCGCCCAGGCCAGCGAGCTGGCCGAGTCACTGGGGGCCACGGTCCTGGCCGGCGTGACGATCACCGAGCCGGGCGGGGTGTTCCGCAACCAGATCGTGGCCCTCGGGCCGAGCGGTCGCGTCATCTCGGTGTTCGAGAAGGTGCACCGCGTCCCCTTCGGCGAGTTCGTCCCGTTCCGCGGGTTCTTCTCCCACTTGGCCAGCCTCGCCGCCGTTCCCCGCGACGCCATTCCCGGACACGGGTCCGGCCTCATGACGACCTCGGCCGGACCGATCGGCGTGCTCGTCTCCTTTGAGGTGTTCTTCTCCGAGCGGGGTCGATCGTCGGTCGCCGCCGGCGCTCGGCTCCTGGTGGTGCCGACCAACACGTCCTCCTACGGGACCGTGCAAATGCCGAGCCAGGAGGTGGCGGCCAGCCAGGTCCAGGCGGTCAGCCAGGGACGCGACCTGGTGCAGGCGGCGCCGACCGGATTCTCGGCGTTCGTCACCAATGACGGCGCGGTCCTCCAGCAGAGCGGCCTGTCCGAACGCCGGGTCCTGGTCGGGACGGTGGCCCTGCGGGTTGGCGCCACGATCTACCAGCAGACTGGCGACCTCCCGGTGCTGGCCCTCGCCGCCCTGGGGCTGATCGCCGGGATCTCCGCCGAGATGCGGCGGCGACGCGGCGGGGGCGACGCCCGCTCCGCCTCGGCATCGGAGGACACCGTGTCGGCGGGCCCTCGGAGGGGACCGGCCTCGGCGCTTGACCGCGGCACCGGCGGTCCCGCGGACCCGCTGGGGCCGGCCGGCAGCCCTGCCCACGACCGAGGCGGCGCCGAACGCCGAGGCTTGCTCGAGACCCTCGGCGCGGTCGTTGGCCGTCACGGCTCGGGTCTCTTCGACCCGCCGGTCGCGCCGTAGGCGACTGTCACGACCCCGGTCCGGCTGCTGATACCGTTTTCTCCGTGACCGAACTGCATCACTACTAGGTCCGCGGTCCTCCTCGCTCGCGAGCGGACGCGGATCCCCGTGGGCGCGCCACCCACCGTGACGCGTCGTTTGCAGCCGAATCGCTCGAGTGAGGAGAAGGATCATGAGCCTGGCCGCACAGCGGCCACTGAGGCGTCCCGACGGCGAGGTGCCGTTGGACGTCCGGAAGGTCACCAAACGGTTCAAGCGTCATGGGCGCGTCTTTGGGCTCGGCGCGCCCAAGCGCGCCAAGAGGATCCACAGAGCGGTCGACGCGGTCTCCTTCCGCATGGAGCCTCGCGAGATCTACGGCGTGATCGGCGCCAACGGCTCGGGGAAGTCGACCCTGATCCGCGTGCTCTCGACGCTGCTGATCCCCGACGAGGGCGAGGTCTACCTCTTCGGCCGGGACGCGCTCGGCGATCCCGCGTCGGTGCGACCGCTGCTCAACCGGGTCTCCGCCGACCCGTCGTTCTTCCGGGCCATGTCGGCGATGGAGAACCTGCTCTTCTACGGCCGCGCCTACGGGATGCCCGGATCGGTCGTCCGCAAGCGCAGCCTCGAGCTCCTCACCCAGCTCGGGCTCGAGCAGGAAGCCAAGGAGCCGATGACCGAGCTGTCGCGAGGCCAGCAGCAGAAGGTCGCGGTGGCGCGCGCGTTCCTCACGAGCCCGCGCCTGATGCTGCTCGACGAACCCACCACCGGGCTCGACCCGCGCTCGAAGCGCACGGTGCAGCGGTTCATCGCCGAAGCCCGTGAGGAGCACGGCGTCGCCATCCTGCTCACCACCCACGACATGGAGGAAGCGGGGCTCCTGTGCGACCGCATCGCCTTCCTGGCCGGCGGGAGGATCGTCGCCGAGGGCACCTCGACAGAGCTCCGGGCCCAAGTAGCTGGACCCTCCGGCAGTGCTGACGACATCGACATGGAGGACGTGTTCATGGCCTTCACCGGCCGCAGCATCGACGAGGACGAAGAGGAGTCCCCCCTCGGCGAGGAGGTGAGAAGTGGCTCAGCTTGACCAGGCCGTCGCCTGGCCTGCGCCGCGGCGCGTCGCCCTCGGATGGGCGTTCTTCGAGCGCCAGACCAACCTGTGGAAGCGCTACTGGGCCTGGGAGGTCGTCTGGGTCGTCTACGGCGTGGTCAACACGCTGGCCATCACCTTCATCGCCAAGGAGGCGGGCCAAGGCGGCCTGATCCGGCCCGACCAGATCCCCCGGCTGACGCTGTTCCTGCTGATCGGGACGCTCACCTGGGCCTACCTGTCCGCGGTCCTTGACGACATGGCCCTGGTGATCACCTGGGAGCGCTGGGAGGGGACCATCGAGCACACCTTCATGACCCCGGTCTCCCGGACGGTTCACCT
>JBEDUR010000174.1:0-3395 GCA_040414865.1 Acidimicrobiales bacterium | reverse complement strand
GTGGCCCGGGCACGGTCGCCCCGCGGGAGGGCCGCGTTGATGGCGAAGTTGATGCAGGCGTCGAGGAGGAGCGAGTGCACCCCGGCCTGGACGATGCCGCCGGTGTTACAGGCCAGCTCGGTCGGGTTGAACGATCCCTCCACCCAGCCCAGGTCTTCGCCGTCCACTCCGTAACGCTCGAGGGCCGCGCCCACCTGGCCGATCAGCGCCATCCCGCCGTCACCCAGCCAGCGGTCCATGTTGCGCCCGCTGGTCCCGTTCCCGTTGTTCGCCTCGGTCATCGGACCGGCACCATAGCCCGCCCGGGACGACGAGCCAGGAGGCGGAACTAGGCTTTCGCCGTTCGTGGCCCGCAGGAGCCAGCCGATCGGAAGGAGAGTCCATGACCACCGCCGTCATCGTTGACGCTGTTCGCACCGCTGGGGGGAAGCGCAACGGGAAGCTCCGGAACTGGCACGCCGTCGACCTGGCCTCGGAGCCGCTCAAGGCCCTTCAGGGCCGCAACGGACTCGAGCCGGCGGCGATCGACGATGTGATCACCGGCTGCGTCATGCAGGTGGGCGAGCAGTCGCTCAACATCGGCCGCTCGGCGGTGCTGGCCGCCGGCTGGCCCGAGTCAGTGCCCGCCACCAGCGTCGATCGCCAGTGCGGCTCCTCCCAGCAGGCCGTCCACTTCGCCGCCCAAGGCGTGATGGCCGGCGCCTACGACATCGCCATTGCCAGCGGGATCGAGGCGATGACCCGGGTCCCGATGGGTTCCTCGGTGGTCCGTGAGGTCGGCTTCCCCTTCGGTCCACGGGTCCAGGCCCGCTACGCACCGGTCGGCGGGCTGGTCAGCCAGGGGATCGGCGCCGAGATGATCGCCGACCGGTGGGGGCTGAGCCGCGAGGACCTTGACGCCTTCGGTGCCCGGAGCCAGCAGCGGGCCGCTTTGGCGACCGCCGAGGGCCGCTTCGAAAACGAGATCATCGAGATCCCGATCCGTGACGACGAGGGCAACGACACGGCGGAGATCATGAAGACCGACGAGGGGATCCGTCCCGACACCACGGTCGAGGGCCTGGCCAACCTGAAGCCGGCATTCAAGGAGGGGGGCAAGATCACCGCCGGCAACTCCTCCCAGATCACCGACGGCGCCTCGGCCGCGCTCATCATGAGCGAGGAGAAGGCCTCGGCGCTCGGGTACACCCCCCGGGCCCGGTTCGTCGCTTTCGCCGTGACCGGGGCCGATCCGGTGACCATGCTGACCGGGCCCATCCCGGCCACCCAGATGGTCCTCGAGCGGGCCAAGCTCTCGATCGACGACATCGACGTGGTGGAGATCAACGAAGCCTTCGCTTCGGTCGTGCTCGCCTGGGAGAAGGAACTCCACCCCGACATGGATCGGGTCAACGTGAACGGCGGGGCGATCGCTCTCGGCCACCCGCTCGGTGCCTCGGGGGCCAAGCTGCTTGCCACCCTGCTCAACGAGCTCGAGCGGACCAGCGGGCGTTACGGGCTGCTCACCATGTGCGAGGGCGGTGGGCTGGCCAACGCCTGCATCATCGAGCGGCTGGGCTGAGCCTCCGGGTCACCGGTAGCTCGTCGCCATGATGAAGGCGACGAAGATGATGACGAGTCCGGCCACCAGGTACCAGACCGAGACGGCCCCCGGGAGAACGGTCAGGTAGTTGAGCAGGATCAGCAGGACCCCCAACACCAACAACCCGAGGATCGCTGGCCCGAACCACGGCGCGCTGCGGCGGACCTTGGTCGGGACGGGACGGGTGTAGCGGCCACTCTGCTCGGCGGGGGTGTACCGGCCGATACCGCCGGAAGCCGGCCCACCTTTGGGAGTGGTTCGCCCACCCCGGGCGCGTCCGGACCGGCTCGTCGGCTTGGCCATGGCGACGAGACTACCGACCGGCGGGTGCCCGGTACCATGGCGCCCACCGTGGGTGCCCGCATCCTGCTCGTCGACAACTACGACTCGTTCGTCTACAACCTGGTGCAGGAGCTCGGCGAGCTGGGGGCCGACCCGGTGGTCCACCGCAACGACGCCATCGACCTCGACGCCATCGCCGCGGCCGCCTTTGACGGGATCGTGATCTCGCCGGGCCCGGGCCGCCCTGCCTCGGCCGGCATCAGCATGGCCGTGGTGGCCCGCTTCGCCGGGGAGATCCCCATCCTGGGGGTGTGCCTCGGGCACCAGTGCATCGGTGAGGTCTACGGCGGCACGACGGTGCCAGCCCCGACCCTCATGCACGGCAAGACCTCCGAGATCCGCCACGACGGCCGGGGCCTGTTCGCCGGCCTCCCCAACCCCCTGGTGGCCACCCGCTACCACTCCCTGGTGATCGACCCGCCCTCGGTGCCCGCCATCCTCGAGGTCAGCGCGACGACCACCGAGGGGGTGGTCATGGGGCTCCGTCACCGGCACCTGCCGGTCGAGGGGGTCCAGTTCCATCCCGAATCGGTTCTGACCGCTCCGGGCCCCGACCTGCTTCGGAACTTCCTGGGTCAGCTCCAGCCGGCCTGATCGCCGCGGTCGGCCCGGGCAGGGGTCAGCCCGTCGTCGATGTGGTGGTCGACGATGTTGTTGTCGGGCTCGTCGGGGGCGGCGCGCTGCACACCGTGATGGTCACCGTGGTCGGCAGGTTGACCTGGGTTCCACCCGGGGGGTTCTGGCTCACGACCGTGCCGGTCTGCGCTGGCTGGCACGAGGCGGTGGTGGCCTGCGCGACCTGCAGACCCTGTGCCTGGAGGGTGCCCGTCGCGCCGGCCGCGCTCTGGCTGACCACGTTCTTCACCACCGCCTGGCACGGGCCGGTCGAGATCACCAGGTTGACCGAGGTGCTCCGGCCGACCGAAGTGCCGGCCGGCGGACTGGTACTGGACACCTGGCCCAAGGGGTAGCCATTGGAGCAGGCCTGAGTCTGGTTCCCGATCGAAAGTGACACGTTGCTGAGCTGGCTTCCCGCCTGCTCAGGGGTCAGTCCGGCGAGGTTGGGCACGGTGACCTGGTTGGTCGGCTGGGGGACCGAGATGGTCACGGTCGAGCCGCGCCCGACCTCGGTGCCGGCCACCGGGCTCTGCGAAAGCACGACGTTCTGCTGCTGGTTGCTCGCGACGAAATTCACCCGGTAGCGGAGATGGGAGTTGGTCAGCACGGCTTCGGCCGAGGACAGGTCGAGACCGTTCACGCTCGGCACCTTGACGGTGGCAATGCCCGAGCTCACCACCAGGTTCACCACGGTGTGCGTGGACACCCGGGTGCCAGGCGGCGGATTGGTGTTGATGACGGTGCCGACCGGAGCCGGGTCCGCGTGGTTGGTGGTGGTCCCGATGACCAGGCCCTTGGCGGTCAGGGTCTGCTCGGCCTCGACGAGCGGCTTCCCGACCACATTCGGCAGGGA
>JBEDUR010000173.1:0-2268 GCA_040414865.1 Acidimicrobiales bacterium | reverse complement strand
CCGGCCAGCCAGTCGACGAGCAGCTGGTTGAACCCGCCGACCACGATCGAGGTGGCCACCCGGCCCACCACGCCGGCCGGGGTGGTGGGGTGGCGACCGGCGGCCGCGTAATCCTCGATGAAGTCGACGACCATTCCCGCAGCCCGCGCCCGACGTCGGTTGAGCGCCTCGTTGCCGGGACCGGCGGCGTAGAGGATCGTGCCCCGCCGGCGGTCCTCGTCGACGAAGGCCACGATGCACGCGACGACCGCCCGCATCTGGTCGGCGGGCTCCGTGCCTGCCCCGGCGGCCAGCGCCTCCCACACCGCCGAGCCGAGCTCGGCGACCACCCGGTCGTAGACCGCGACGGCCAGCTCGTCGAGGTCGGTGAAGCTCTCGTGGAAGTAGCGCGGGTTGAGCCGGGCCCGCTCCAGGACGGCGCGGACGGTCATCGCCTCCAGGCCACCGCTACCCATGAGGTCGAAGGCGGCGTCGAGCAGAAGCGTGCGCCGTTGCCGCCGGCGGTCCTCGGCCGACAGCCCGGTGAATCGCCGGCGCCCGGCGGCCAGGTCAAGATTTGGCAACGTGTGTTACCTTAGCGTTCGCCCTGATGCTCGGGGCCGAGAGGCGTTCATCGCCCCAGGCGCGGCCATCATGGGTGACTCGGTGCGCGACCCGGCACCGGTGCGGCCCGAACGTCGCGCTCGGCACAGCCCGAGGCGCAGACCGGAGGAGAAGACATGGCGGAGGGACGGACGCAGGAGCGCCGGGTCGAGCGGGACGGCGTCTCGCTGGCGGTCGATGTCGGTGGCGCTGGCCCGCTCGTGGTCCTCGCCCACGGCTTTCCCGAGTTGGCCTACTCGTGGCGCCACCAGGTTCCGGCGCTGATTGACGCCGGCTTCCGGGTCGCGGTGCCTGACCAGCGCGGCTACGGGCGCTCCGACCGGCCCGAGGCCGTCGAGGCCTACAACGTCGTCGAGCTCACGAACGACCTGGTCGCGATCCTCGACGCCGAAGGGGCGGACCGGGCGGTGGTCGTCGGCCACGACTGGGGCGCGCTCGTCGCCTGGCAACTGGCCCTCCTGGCCCCTGAGCGGGCGGATGGGGTCGTGGGGATGAGCGTGCCGTTCCTGCCCCGCTCGCCGGTCCCGACCGTCACCCTCCTGCGTCAGCTGTTCGCCGACTCCTTCTTCTACATGCTCTACTTCCAGGAGCCCGGCGTGGCCGACGCGGAGCTCGGGGCGAATCCGATGCGGACCATGCGCCGCATGCTGGCCGGGCCCAAGCCGGGTGAGTTCTCGGCCGAGCAGCGAGCCGCGCTCGGAGCCAAGGGGGACGGGGGCTTCATCGACCGGCTGCCCGAACCCGCCGGACTCCCCGATTGGCTGACCCAGGCCGAGCTCGACCACTACGTGGCCGAGTTTGCCCGCACCGGCTTCACCGGCGGGCTCAACTGGTACCGCAATCTGGACCGCAACTGGGAGCTGACCGAGCAGGTGGCCGAGGCTCACGTCAGCTGCCCCACGCTGTTCATCGCCGGCAGCGCCGACCCGGTGCTCTCGTTCACCTCGCCGGAGGCCGGCCTGGCCTACCTCGACGACCACCGGGGGAACCGGATCATCGAGGGAGCCGGGCACTGGGTCCAGCAGGAGCGGCCCGACGAGGTGAACGCGGTGCTCATCGAGTTCCTCCGGCGCGGCCGCGACCGGCAGGACGCGAGCAAGAGAAAGGCACAGTCATGACCGAACCGCTGGGCTTCGGCGTGTTCTACGCGCCGTTCCATCCTCTCGGGCAGGATCCGACCTTGGCCCTGGAGTACGACCTCGAGCGGGTGGTCGCGCTCGACCAGTTGGGTTACGACGAGGCGTGGTTCGGTGAGCACCACTCGGGTGGCTACGAAATCATCGGTTGTCCAGAGATCTTCGTGGCGGTGGCGGCCGAGCGCACCAGGCACATCAAGCTCGGCACGGGCGTCGTGTCCCTGCCCTACCACCACCCCTGGTTGGTCGCCGACCGGCTGGTCCTGCTCGACCACATCACCCGGGGCCGGATCCTTTTCGGCACCGGCCCCGGCGCATTGCCGACCGACGCCCACATCATGGGGATCGACCCGGTCGACCAGCGCCGGCGGATGGAGGAGTCGCTGGAGGCGATCCTGGCTCTTCTGCGCTCCGAGGAGCCGGTCAGCCGCGAGACCGACTGGTTCACCATGAAGGAGGCGCGCCTCCAGTTGCGCCCCTACACCTATCCGCACTTCGAGGTGGCGGTGGCGGCGATGATCTCGCCGTC
>JBEDUR010000172.1:0-3147 GCA_040414865.1 Acidimicrobiales bacterium | reverse complement strand
TTTGCGCGAAGGTGCTGTCGGAGTCACCCTGGAGTGAGTCCTCGGCCGGGCTCTTTCTGGGCCTTTTTGTTCCGGGCTGAACTGAGCACATCTCCTGCGGGCCCTTGGCAGCCTGCCTGCTGGTACGCCATAGTTCCCTACGTGGCCAAACCGCTTGACTGGGAAGCGCTGCTTGTCGACGGTTACGAGCCCCTGAGAATCGCGCAGCGAATATTTCGTCGGCTTCCGCGCGATCCCCGCTGCAAGCTGTGCCAGAACCCTTTTGGAGGTATGGGTGGCAAGGTCGTCGGCCTGGTCGGGCGTAAGCCATCCCGCAAGAACCCGAACCTCTGCCAGTACTGCTTCGATCATCTGCCGGCTGGTGGTATCGAGATCGACATCGGTGTCGTGTTCGCCGACGTCCGCGCTTCTACAACTCTGGGTGAGCGGTCGAACGCCACCGTGTTCGCAAGACGCCTGAACGAGTTCTACGCAGCTGCGACGAGAGTGCTGATTCACCACGACGGTATTGTGGACAAACTCATCGGAGACGAAGTGATGGGTTTGTTCATCCAGGGGATGGCCGGACCGGAATATCGTCGTAAGGCCGCGATCGCTGCCCTCGAGATCGCCTCGGAGGTCCCTGAACTACCGCTTGGCGTCGCCGCGAACGCGGGTGTTGCCTTCGTTGGGAATGTGGGATCCGGAAGCGTGTTGGACTTCACGGCACTCGGTGACGCCGTCAACGTCGGCGCTCGCCTTCAGGCCCATGCATCGCCCGGCGAGGTTGTGCTCGCCGCTCCGCTCTACCCGCTGATAGAAGCGCAGCCCCGCGTCCGCTCGGATCGGGTGGCGATTCGTGGCCGGGATCAGCCGGTCGACGTCGTGGTCCTGGGCGCCCAAGGAGATCGGCCGGGTGCTCCGGCTGCGGGGTAAGGGCGCTAGGGATCGAGACGGGCGGACGCCGTCCCAGAAAGGACGCGGTCGCCGGCCTCGTTCACGGTCTCGACCGTGAACTTGGCCACCTTGCCCTCGGCGGTGTCCTCGATCGACTCCACCGTGGCGGTCGCTGTGAGGGTGTCTCCCGGCCAGACCTGTCGCTCGAAGCGGGCGCCGTAGGAGAGGAGACGCCCGTCGCCGGCCCAGTCGGTGAGCAGGCGTCCGGTGAGCCCCATGGTCAGCATCCCGTGAGCGAAGACGGTCGGGAACCCGGCCACCTTGGTGGCATAGATCTCGTCGGTGTGGAGGGGGTTGTAGTCCCCGGAGGCCCCCGCGTACTGGACGATCTGGGTCCGGGACAAGTTCGTCGCCACCACGTCGCTGTGGCTGTCCCCCACTTTGAGTGTCGATGCCGAGAGTGTCATGGCTAACCTCCTAGCTCCTCTGGGCGGGCCCGCTCGTCCGCACGCCAACTCCGCGGGCGGTAATGACGAGGTTTCCCTCGGCGTCGTGCCACTCGGTGATGTTCTCCGAGAATGCGAGGTGCCCGGAGCGGCCCTCGCGCTCCCAGGTCTTCCCCTCCTTGTGGGTCGGCGTGAGCACGTCACCGGGTCGGATCGGCCGGTGGTACTCGAAGTGCTGCTCGGCGTGGAGGCCCACGCCTCCGCCGCCGCCTCGCCGGCCGCCGCCGCCCTCGGCCGAGGGCTCGGGCGGGCTGGCATTCGAGCCAGTCGGGCCCTTGCCCGAACCGAACCAGAGCTGTCCGATCCTGGGTCTGAGGCCGTAGTCGGGATTGAATTGCGCGCTGGCCTGGATGAAGGTCGGGGGAGCGACGATCCCACCGACGTCGGTCGACCCGGCCGACTCCTCGTCGAAGTAGACGGGGTTCGGATCGCCCACCGCTCGCGCGAACATCATGATGTGCCCGGCCTCGACCGGGAAACTCCGTTCCGGCATCTCCAACCTCCGTGCGCGTGAACCCGCCGGGGAACCGACTGGGCGGCCAGGCTACCCCGAGGCCGGCCGCCGTAGAATTGAGCTCGGCGCGCTGATCGCCGGCTTCGAGAGGAGCGCATGTGAACAGTGCCGACTTGGCCGAGATCCTCTCGGTGACGCGGGAATTCATCCGGGACCGGGTCGTCCCGGCCGAGAACGAGATCGAGGACAACGACGCCGTCCCCGACGACATCCGGCAGGGAGCCAAGGATCTGGGCCTCTACGGCTTCGCGATCCCCGAGGACTACGGCGGCCTCGGGCTCAACCTGGAGGAGGAGGCCCAGCTGGTTTTCGAGCTGGGCTACACGACCCCGGCGCTGCGGTCGATGTTCGGAACCAACAACGGCATCGCCGGCCACGTGCTTCTGGAAGGGGGGACCGAGGCGCAGAAGAAGGAGTGGTTGCTCAGGCTGGCCAGCGGCGAGCTGACCGCCTCGTTCGCCCTGACCGAGACCGAGGCCGGGTCCGATCCCTCGACTCTCACGACGAGTGCCGAGCGCGACGGGGACACTTGGGTCCTGAACGGGTCCAAGCGCTACATCACCAACGCCCCGATCGCCGACGTCTTCATGGTCTTCGCCCGGACCAATCGGGAGGCAAGGGCGACCAGGGGGATCTCGACCTTCCTCGTCTCGCGGAACACGCCCGGTCTCAGTGTCGGGCCGAAAGATCGCAAGATGGGACAGTCCGGGGCGTGGACCTCAGAGGTGTTCTTCGACGACGTCCGGGTCGAGGCGGCCGCATTGGTCGGCGGGGAGGACGGCGTGGACCAGGGTTACGCCACCGCCATGCGGTGCCTGGCCCACGGCCGGGTGCACATCGCCGCCTGCTGCGTCGGGTTGGCCGGCCGGCTGGTCGACGAATCGGTCCGCTACGCCCAGGAACGCCGGCAGTCTGGCCGGCCGATCGCGAGCTTTCAGCTCATCCAGGGCCTCATCGCCGACTCGGTGACGGACCATTTGGCCGGCCGAAGCCTCGTCCTGGAGGTGGCTCGGAGCTACGACGCCGGCACCGACACCAAGCTCGGCCCCTCGGCGGCCAAGTACTTCTGTTCGGAGATGGTTTGTCGGGTCGCCGACCGGGCGGTGCAGATCCACGGTGGCGCCGGCTACATGCGCGGGGTCCCGGTCGAACGCTTCTACCGGGATGCCCGCCTGTTCCGCATCTTCGAGGGGACCAGCCAGATCCAGCAGGTGATCATCGCTCGGGCGGCCCTCGGCGCCGCTGCCGACG
>JBEDUR010000171.1:0-10733 GCA_040414865.1 Acidimicrobiales bacterium | reverse complement strand
GGGTCGTTGACCAAGTCGGTCACCTCGACTGGCTGGAGTCGTCCGGCCGGTGATGGCCGGAGAAGTCGCCCGGCTTGGTCCGGCTCGAGGGCTTCGGGCGCGAGCCATTGACCCCAATCGGCAGGCTCGACGATCACCGGCATCCGGTCGTGGATGACCGAGACCTCATCGTTGGCCATGGTCGTCACGATGGCCACGGTCCGCAGGACTTCGTCGCCTGGGCCGTGCCAGACCTCCCAGACGCCGCCGAGCGCGAGTAGGGAGCCATCGGGAGCGCCGAGGAAGAAGGGAGCGCCCCGCCGCCGCTTTGCGCCCGGGTCGTGCCACCACTCGAAGAACCCGTTCGCCGGCACGAGGCACCGGCGGCGCTCGAATGCCCGCCGGAACGACGGTGCGCTGGACACCGTCTCGGCTCGAGCATTGATCAGGCGGTTTCCGATCGCCGGGTCCTTGGCCCAGCTGGGGACGAGCCCCCATCGCAAGGTGCCGAGCCGGCGTCGCTCGCCGTCACGCGAGGAGACGACTGAGAAGATCTGCTGGGACGGAGCCACGTTGAAGCGGGCTTCGGGCTCGCCCGGAGCGACCTCGTCCACCCCGAATGCTTGGGCGACCCGCTCAGGTGGCTCGTAGAGGGAAAACCGACCACACACCGCGGAGCCTCAGTGCAGCTCGGCGAATGCCTTGGCGATCGGCTCCAGGCTCGCCGCCCGGTGCGGTAGCGGCAGGGGCACGATCGCCAGATCCAGGCCGTGCTCGGCCATCCTGGCCGCCGTCTCCACTGCCGGTCCGGGATCGCCATCGGGCCCGGGCCGGACGTGGCTCGAGATCATGATCTCCGCCGGATCCCGGCCGACGTCGGCGCAGTGACGGTGCAGGATCTGGACCTTGCGGGCGAAGTCCTCCACCGTCCCTCCGACGAAGTTCCAGTGCTGGGCAAAGCGGGCGGCGGTCCGGAGGGTGCGCCGCTCCCCGCTCCCCCCGACACAGATCGGGACGTGTGGCCGCTGGGGCCCCTTCGGCTCGCAGCGAGCGTCGGAGAGAACGAAGTAGCGGCCGGAAAAGCTGGTGCGCTCTTGGGAGAGCAGGCTCACGAGTACCTGGCAAGCCTCCTCGAAGCGGTCGCTGCGTTCACGCGGCGACCCGAGAGTGATCCCGTAGGCACCCGACTCCTGCTCGTTCCATCCCGCCCCGATCCCAAGGTCCAGGCGTCCGTCCGAGACGATGTCCAAGGTCGCGGCCATGTTCGCGAGTACGGCCGGGTGCCGATAGTGGATCCCGGTCACGAGCACGCCGAGCCGCACCCGCCTAGTCGCCTGAGCGAGCGCGGCAAGCGTCACCCAACCCTCGAGACAGGGTCCGTCGGTGTCACCGACGATCGGGTAGAAGTGGTCGAAGGTCCAGCCCGATTCGAAGGTGTCGATGTCATCGGCGGCCCGCCAGACGTCGAGCATGTCCCGCCAGGTCGTGTGCTGAGGCGCGGTCTTGAAGGCGAGGCGCATTCCCCGAATGCTACGGCAGCTCGTCCGGGGGAGGTCGGGGCCTCCCTGCGGTCCACGCTCCGGGCCGCCCCGGATCGATCGGTCCTGACCGCCAGGAACGAGCCGAACGACGCGGCATCCGGCTCGTTTTACCAAGAGTTCACCTGTTGTTCGCGTGTGGATTAGGGACCGATGGTCTTCGATTCACTTGATCCCGCGAAGCTCGGGGTTGCCTCTCCACAAAGCGGGGGCAGGCGGAGAAGCGAGGACCGTGGACCAACCCGATGCCGCGAGGACCCAGGGAGTTCGCGCGCCCTTGGGGGAGGCTCTCGCGGTCCCGCAGCCCGGCGCGCCGCCGGGCGCGACCGTGAGCGGCCTGCTCAACGAGGCCCCCAGGACCCGTTTCCACCGGCGGGCGGTCGTGATCTCGGGCATGGGTTTCTTCACCGATGCCTACGACCTGTTCGTTATCAGCACCGTCGCCGCCCTGGTGAAGT
This sequence comes from Acidimicrobiales bacterium, assembly GCA_040414865.1. Taxonomy (GTDB): domain Bacteria; phylum Actinomycetota; class Acidimicrobiia; order Acidimicrobiales; family RAAP-2; genus Palsa-461. The sequence goes on along the minus strand of JBEDUR010000171.1, from coordinate 8,758 downwards.
CGCAGTGGCATCTCTCGACTACCCAGACCAGCTGGGTCACCGGGTCGGCCATCTTGGCAGCCTTCATCGGTGCCTTCGTCTTCGGACGCCTTGCCGATGTGTTCGGGCGCAAGAGCATGTACGTGACAGTGGCGCTGATCATGGTTGTCGGGGCGCTCAGCTCCGCGTTCGCCACCGGGTTCCTCTGGCTGGTCATCGCTCGTTTCGTCCTCGGGCTGGGCATCGGGGGGGACTACCCGGTGTCGGCCGTCTTGATGAGCGAATACGCGAACCGCGACGACCGCGGACGGCTGGTCGGGTTGGTCTTCTCAATGCAGGCGCTCGGCCTGGTCGTCGGCCCGCTGGTCGGGCTGGTGCTCTTGTCGGCCAATGTGGGCCACGACCTCGCGTGGCGGCTGATGCTCGGGTTCGGCGCACTCCCGGCGGCGGCGGTGGTGTGCCTGCGAGCGAAGATGCCAGAGTCCCCGCGATTCCAGGCGCGTGTTTGGGGAAAGACGGACCGAGCGGCTAAGCAGCTGGCGTCGTTCTCGGAAGGCCAGGTCAAGAGCAACGTCGTCTCTTTCGAGCGGGTTCTCCGCATGCGCCTGGGGGACTTCCTCTCCAACCGAAGGATGCTCGTTCTCCTGCTGGGTACGGCTGGTTCGTGGTTCCTCTTCGACTACGCGTACTACGGCAACACGCTGTCGCTGCCGGCCATCCTGAAGGAGGTCTCCCCGCACGCCAGCCTGATCACGAAACTCGGGCTGACGCTCGTGCTCTTCGTGGTCTTCGCCGTGCCTGGATATGCGCTGGCGTTCGCCAAGATGGACCGGATCGGCCACCGCCGCCTGCAGTTGATTGGCTTTGGCGTCATGGCGGCAGCGTTCTTCGCGCTGGCCGCTGTGCCCGTGTTGACGGGCAGGGTGGCCCCCTTCATCATCCTGTTCGGGGTGAGCTACTTTTTCATTCAGTTCGGCCCCAACGCCACAACCTTCGTCCTGCCGTCGGAGGTCTTCCCGGTCAGCATGCGAACCACCGGTCACGGTATCGCCGCCGGAGTCGGCAAACTCGGTGCATTCATCGGCGTGTTCCTGGTGCCCGTGCTTCAGAAAGGGATCGGGTTGCGCGGCATGCTGCTGATCGCGGGGCTGGCCGCCGTGTTCGGTTGGTTAGTCACCCGGGTGCTTCCCGAGCCGGCGCGCCGGAACCTCGAGGAGGTCTCTGGCGAGGAGACCGGGGCGCACGCGGCGTTACAGCCCCAGGCCTGGTCGCCCCATCGCCCGGTTCTCGATGAGGAGGCCGTCCCGGCCGAAGCGGCCCGCTAACGCCTTGCGCCGCGAGCGCACGGCCTAATCTGGCGCCGTGTCGAGCATGGCTGCCCTTGCCCCAGACGATCGGTCTGACCCCCATTGGGTGATCGCGTGAACGGCCCAGAGGTCCTCGCGGAGGCCTTCGGGCGCATCGGCGGGATGGTGCACGGAGCCGTGAGGGGACTTTCCAAGGATCAGCTCGCCTACCAGGTGGACGCCGGCGCCAACCCCATCGTCTGGCTCGTGTGGCATCTCACCCGGGTCCAGGACGACCACGTGGCCGAGGTCGCATCCAACGAGCAGGTGTGGACAAGTCAGGGCTGGGCAGAGCGGTTCGGCTTGCCGCTCCCGGTCGCTGACCACGGCTACGGCCACCAGCCCGAGCAGGTTGCCTTGGTGACTGGCGACTCCGACACGCTGCTCGGCTATTACGACGCCGTCGAGCGGGCCACTCTCGAGTTTGTGCGGATGCTCCGCGCGGGCGACCTCGATCGGATCGTCGACACCCGCTGGACGCCCCCGGTGACCCTCGGGGCGCGGCTGGTCAGCGTGATCTGTGACGACGTGGCCCATGCCGGCCAGGCGGCCTACGTGCGCGGGGTGATCGAGCGGCGCTGAGCTTCGGCCAGCACCGCCTGGCCGCCGGTCCTGCCGACGAGCCGGTGTCGACCCGCATTGGTTGGACGGAGCGAGCAACCGCCGTTCGCTGGCGTGTCCTCGAAGGACTGGTCCGGCCCCATGTCACTCTTCCCCGGATCGACCGACCGAAAGCTGTCGATGCCTCGTCGGGCATCTCCGCAGACGGGCCGGCATGTCGAGGCGTGGGGCGGGTTCTGCGGCTCGTAGTGTGGTGCGTATGCGGGCCATCGCCCCCGGCCGCGACTCGGACTCTTGGCCATGCGGTGAGTCCGAGTCCACGGGGTTGCCTCGCCGGCCGGGGCCCCAGCCGGAGTTCTCGTCGTGATCATCGGCGTTCCCCGAGAGCGCCTGGCCGATGAGTACCGGGTTGCCATCACCCCGGCCGGCGTCCGGGAGCTCACTGCCGCTGGGCACCAGGTGTTGGTGGAGCAGGACGCGGGAGCCGGCTGCTCGATCTCTGATGACGACTTCCTCCGCACCGGGGCGAAGATCCTGCCCGATCCCGACGACCTCTGGGCCGCCGCCGACCTTGTCCTTAAGGTGAAACAACCCGTCGAGGAGGAGTACGAACGGCTCAAGCTCCGCCGAGACCAGGTGCTGTTTACCTTCCTGCACCTGGCTGCCGACCGGGCCTCTACCGACGCCCTCGTGGCGGCGGGCAACACCGCGATCGCGTATGAAACGGTGCAGTTGGCCGACGGCTCGCTCCCACTGCTCATCCCCATGAGCGAGGTGGCCGGGCGAATGGCGCCGATCGTGGGGGCCAACTACCTGATGAGCCCCTCGGGCGGGAGCGGTGTCCTCGTGTGCGGTGTGCCGGGCGTCGCTTCGGCAAAGGTGGTGATCCTGGGAGCGGGCATCGCCGGAATGGCGGCCGCGACCCTGGCGGTGGGATTGCACTGCGAGGTATACATCCTCGACCTGGACCTCCAGAAGCTCAGGGCGGTTGATCACCACTTCCGGGGGGCGCTCGAGACCATCGCGTCCAGTGCGCACGCGATCGAGGAGACCTGTGTCGACGCCGACGTCGTTATCGGGGCCGTGCTGGTGGTGGGGGCCAAGGCTCCAAAGCTGGTGTCTGACGATTTGGTGGCGGCGATGAACCCTGGCTCCGTCCTCGTCGATATCTCAGTGGACCAGGGCGGCTGCTTCGAGTCCTCTCACCCGACCACCCACTCGCATCCGACCTTCGAGGTGCACGGGTCACTCTTCTATTGCGTGGCCAACATGCCTGGTGCAGTGCCGCATAGTTCGACCTATGCGCTGACCAATGCCACCTTGCCATACACCCTGGCGATTGCTGCCTCGGGTTGGCGGGGCGCGGCACGGGCCGACCCTGCGCTGGCCCGGGGGGTGAACGTGGTCGAGGGGGTCGTGACGTACCGGCCGGTGGCCGAAGCCCACGGCATTGTCTACACCGAGCTCGCGGCGGTCCTCTGAGCTGACCTCAGGGGTTGTTCGTCGTGATGAACGCGACCATCGCGTCGATGTACTCCTTGGGGATGAAGCCCCGCATGATGGCCGAGAGGTGCCCCTTGCCCGGAAGCACGACGTTGGTGAAGTTCCGGCCCTCGCGCCACAGCCGGTGAGTTTTGGTGTAGGGACGGTCGAACTCGCCGTTGATCGCAAGGATCGGGAAGCTCAGGGCGGCCAGGTCGATGGACGCCGAGAGCGCCCGTTGGCGGGCCAGGAACTCCGAACGGTCGCCCTGGGGCATCCGAGTGCGGGCCGCGTTCCCGACCTCCTGACCGGGTACCTCGGGCCGGTTTCTGAACTGCGCGGTGGCTTCAGCCTCTTGTGGGGCTGGCCCCTCCTTGTCCGGTGGCACGCTGGCCGCCCACTCCTCGGTTTCGGTCAGTCCCGACCCGCCGAAGCTGGCCGAGAGGAAGCGCTCTGGATGGGTGGCGAGGATCCCGGCGGTGACGAACCCGCCCATTGAGTAACCGCCGATATGGGCCTTGTCGATGCGTTGTTCGTCCATGAATTGAACGACGTCGGCCGACATCTTCTCCCGGCCGCCATCGGGACCCGTTTCGCTCAGGCCGTGGCCCCGCATATCCAGACCAACCACTCGGTTGGTCGGAGCGAGTGCCGGGGCGATCCCGTTCACGAACCAGTTGCCCACCGCGCTGCCGCCTGCTCCGTGAATGAGGATCACCGGGGTCCCGGCTCCCATCTCGACCCAATGGAGCTTGGTGCCATCGGCGACGGTGAAGTAGTGGTCCGTCCAGATCTGTGGCGACGTCGTGGTCATTCGGCTGCCTCCTTCTGCCCCTGCTGGCGTGATCGCGCGCCGGACGACTGTAGGGGATCTGTGGGAACGTTGCCACGGGGCCGACGGATGATTTCTCGCGCCCTCGCAGCCGTTCGCACCGGGATCCGCGTCGTCGAGTGGCTCACCGCCCCCAAGTGGAGGCATGCCGCTCAATGGTGCCGCTCGGGTGACGGTGACCCGAGATGCCAGACTCTGCCGAAATGGCTCGATCGCGGGCTCGGGGCCCGGTCCTCTGGCTCGTGCGCCACGCTCAGAGCGTGTGGAACGAGGTCGGCCTCGTCCAGGGCCAGAGGCCGGCTCCCGGCTTGACCACGGCGGGGATCTCCCAGGCCCGGGTGCTGGCCCATGCGTTGGCCGACTCCGGCGCCACCGTTGTCCTGAGCAGTGACCTCCGCCGGGCCGTCGAGACCGCTAAGCCCATCGCGAACCGTCTCGGTGTGGTGACCCGGACCGACCATCGTCTGCGGGAGCGAAACTTCGGGTCCCTAGAAGGTGGTCCGTCCTCGGCCCTCGTGCCATCGGTCACCGGTTATGACGCCGGTGCGGTGGTCGACCTCGAGGCACGAGCCCCCGGCGGAGAGTCCCTCGCGGATGTCTACGCCCGGGTGTCAGGGTGGCTTGCCGAGGTGAGGGCGACGCCGCCGGCGGTGGTCTTCGTGGCTGTCACCCACGGCGGCCTGCTCCGGGTGGCCCGCGCCTGTCTGGCCGGGGCTGCGCTGGAGACGATGCGTCTACCGCCGACGCCCAATGGGGCGCTGTGGCGGGTAGAGCTCCAAAGCGGTGAGGTGCACGAGGTCTCACTGCCCACGGCTTGAGCACAATGGAGGACGACGCGGTCGTCTGGCGAGCTCGCCCTATCCTGGGCCCATGCGCAAACCGGCGGGTCTCTCGGACAGGGCCGAGGCCGGGTTTGGTTCGGTCCAAGAGGTGCTGGAATTGGTCCGCGAGCGTGGAGGGCGCGCCACATCGTCGCGGCGGATCCTTCTCGAGGTGCTCTTTTGTGCCCAAGACCACCTAAGCGTGGAGCAGCTTGCCTCTGCGGTCCAAGAGCGCGCCCCTGACGTGCATGTGTCGACCGTGTACCGCAACCTCGAGGACCTGCAGCGGTTGGGCGTCGTGGCCCACTCGCATCTCGGGCACGGGCCGGCGACGTACCAGCTCGCCTCCCAGGCCCATGCGCACTTCATCTGCGAGGAGTGCGGGAGGCGGTTCGAGGCGTCTGACGACCTGTTCACGGGCCTGGCCCGGGCGGCCAAGGCGCGGCTCGGGTTCTCGATCGATCCCCACCACTTCGCGATCCAAGGCCGCTGCGCCGATTGCCTGTCGAAAAAGGCCGCGAACACCTAGGCGGGCGTCCCCGGCGTCGATCGGCTACAACAGATCGACAGTCCTGGTGGGAGGTGGAGGATGCAACGGTCCATCATCGAGCGTGCCGTGCGGTTGGGAGCCCTGGAGCTTCCCCCCGGCCTCGACATCGAGGTCATCGGGGATGAGCCGATCTTGCCCTCACCCCATTACCTCGGGACCGGTGCCGCCGCTGCCCGCGTGCTGACCGGTGCCGCCGCCGCCCAGCTTTGGCAGACCCGCACTGGCGAACTCCAGTCCATCTCGGTCGACGCCACGCATGCCGCGGCCGCGCTCAGGTCCTACACCCGTCTGCGGCTGGTCGACCGCGACGAGACCCCGGGGCTCAACATGGCGGCCCGTCAACGGGTTCTCGGCGGCATCGTCCCGGCTCGTGAAGGCCGCTATGTCCAGCTGCACCAGTCGTTCAACGACGGCCCGGAGATCTGTAAGGAGCTGGGCCTCGGTGGGGAGCCGACCCGTGAGGAGGTCGAGGCGGCAGTGGCGCTCCGGGACGCCTTCGAGCTGCAGGCGGGGTTCATCGCTCGCAAGGTGTGCGGGGGGGTGGTGATGTCCAAAGAGGAGTGGGCGGACCATCCCCAGGGCCGAGCCATCGCCGAATGGCCGGTGGTACGGGTCACCAAGATCGCCGAATCGGCACCCGAGCCGCTCCCCGACGGTGACCGGCCGGCGTCGGGTGTCCGGGTGCTCGATCTCACCCGGGTCCTCGCCGGGCCGACGTGCGCCAAGACGATCGCCGAGCACGGTGCCGACGTCTTGCACGTGACCGCACCCCACCTCGACCGGCCGGGTCCCTTCGACATCGAGACCGGGATCGGCAAGCGCCAGATCAGCATCGACCTGAACGATCCCGAGCAGGCCGAGACGATGCGATCTCTGCTCGCCGAGGCCGACGTGTTCTCACAGGGGTATCGCCTCGGCACATTGGCCCGTCGGGGTCTGTCACCGACGGACCTGGCCGAGCTACGCCCGGGAATCATCTATGTGTCCGAGAACTGCTACGGCCATGTGGGTCCTTGGAGCGAGCGGCCGGGATGGGAGCAGTTGGGACAAGCGGCCACCGGGATGTCTTACCGCGAGGGGACGGCGTCGCCTTCGGGCGTACCCCGCCTGGCGCCGGCCGCGGTCAACGATTACACGACGGGGTTCCTGGCCGCTTACGGAGCGATGGTCGCCCTGGCCCGCCGGGCAACCGAAGGTGGGTCATGGCACGTGCAGGCCTCCCTGTCACAGACGTGCATGTGGTACCAGCGACTCGGCGATGACAACGACCTGGAGGACGCCGACCCCGGGGATGTGCGGCGATTCGTGGCCGAGATGGATACACCCGCCTTCGGTCGGATCGAGTATCTGCGGCCGGCTCTGTCAATGTCGGTTACCGAACCACATTGGGACCTTCCTCCGGCCCCAAGCGGGGCGCACGAACCGGCTTGGCTGGCGCGCTAGAGGGGTGTGGGCTCGCGCCACGCTTCCGAAGCCCCGTCTGAGGGTCGCTCATGTGGTTATCGACCCCGGGCTTTCGCCAATGCAACCGAACCTGCCTACCCCACCCTTAGGCGGAGTGAAGTGAGCCAATGGAGCTCGTGTGACCTGGATCGGTGGCGCGCGTCATGCAGCTGAATGTTGTCGACGCGCCACGCGTCGCGACCATCGTGCTTCGATGCGCGTGCGACACCGAGATACCTGACAGAGAAGGTCAGATCGGCCGCGGGTTTACGAACCTCAAGCGCCTTCTCGGTTACCCGGCAGACTTTGCCCAGGTGGTCGACGAGCTGGCGGCCACGGTGCCTCGTGGGCATGCCCTGGCGGGTTGCGACGAAGGATCGTGGGCGTTGGTTGGCGCCCTGGCGCTGCGACTGCAAGCACCAGCACTACTCGTTCGCCGAATGCCCAAAACCTATTTCGTCTCCTATGGAGACGACCCCGGTGCCGCCAACGGTCGCCTGGCCGGCGAGCGTCTCGCACCGGAGACACCCGTTCACTTGATTGACGATTTGATTTACTCGGGCGCGACCGTGCGCTCGGCCATCCAGGTGCTGCGATCCGTTGGGCTCAACAGCACCAGCGCGTCTGTGATCCTCTGGACGATTCGTGCCGAAGGATCGACCCCGGAGTTGAGCGCTGACGGGCTTGAGAGCGTGACATGTCTCGTGCGTCAGGCCGATCTGCCTGTCTAGCCAGCGCCTCTGCGAGCTGGCAGGGACCAGGCTCCGCGTGAGGATGCTGTGATCGCCCTTTACGGATCGGTGTGTCTGTCTGGTCGATTCTCGTCGTCGATCGAGAAGGCTGCATTCAGCGCGGTTTGGGTGATCTAACGGAGGTCGTCGAGGCCGCACCCGAGACGTTCGTGCGCCAGTTCGTACTCGCGGCCGATTGTCGTGCCGAAATAGGGCGGATCGTCTGATCCCAAGGTCACGGGGACCCCGGCCGCTCGCAAACGCGGGAACGGGTGCTCCTCATAGGTGGGAAAGACGCCAAGGACGACGTTCGACGTCGGGCAAACCTCCAGCACGATATGGCGGTCCGCCAGTTCGGCTACCAGCTCGGGGTCCTCGATCGCCCTTACACCGTGAGAAATTCGCACGACGCCGGGCAGCTGGAGCGCGGCGCGGATCGACTCGGGCCCCCCGTGCTCGCCCGCGTGGACGCTGCAGCCGAGGCCCGCTTCGTGCGCGATCGCGAACGCTCGGGTGTAGTGGGGGGCTGGGAAGTTGGCTTCGTCACCGGCCATGTTGAAGCCCACGACATAGGGGTGGTCGAGCGCGACCGTGCGGTGGGCCACGTCCTCGCAGTCGGCGACGCCGAAGTTGCGCACGATCGCGGAGATGATGCGGCCGGTGATGCCGTGGTCGCGCTGGGCGTCGTCGATCCCAAGGGCAATGCCGGCAAGGTGCTCGTCGTCGGCCAGGTCCACGTTCTTGCCGTGGTCGAGGCTGGCGATGAGCTCGACATAGACAGCGCCTTCGGCCGCGCAGGCGGAGAGGTACTTGTAGGTGACGTCGCGGTAGTCCTGGGCGGTGCGGATCGCGGCGGCCGCTAGGTCGTAGGACTCCAGGAAGTGCAGGAAGTCCTGCCAGTGGAACGAGCCGTCGGGATTGAAGAGCCGCTCCTCGGGGAGGTCGATGCGGTTGCGCGCTGCCAAGAGGCGGATGAGCTCCGGCGTGGCGGTTCCCTCGAGGTGTACGTGGAG
>JBEDUR010000170.1:0-10820 GCA_040414865.1 Acidimicrobiales bacterium | reverse complement strand
TCCGTCGGCCACTGGCACTTCCCCTACTTCAGCGACGAGATGGGCCAGGCCGTCGACCGGACCCACGACGCCGATGTGATGCTCTTCGGTCGAGTCACCTATGAAAGCTTCGCTGGCGCATGGCCCGGTCGGGAGGCTGCGGGCGGACCCGACGCTGGGTTCGCAAAAAGACTTGGCGATGTGCGCAAGGTCGTCGTGTCCCATCAGCCCCTGGCCCTCGGTTGGCGCAACTCTGAGCAGTTGCAGGGCGACCTGCACGAAGGCGTTGCCGCGCTCAAGGCCGACCCCTCCATCGGGCGGATCGCCCTCAGTGGGTCGGTCTCTGTGGTCCGCCAGCTCTTGGCGGGCGGTCTGGTCGATGAGCTGCACCTATTCGTGCACCCCGTCGTCGCGGGCTCGGGCTTGCGGCTCTTCGACAATGGTCCCGAGCTTCCACTCCGCCTTCTGTCGTCCCAGCCGTTCGCTACGGGCGTCCTCCACTTGGTCTACGGGCCGGACCCCAACCCCCCCACGGGCGGCTACGAGCAGGCCGCGGGCAATCTCGCCGAGGACTGAGGCCACCAGGCCAGGCGAGCACCTTCTCGAAATCATCCTCGCCAACAAGGTCGGTGCTGATCCCTGAACGCCAGACCGTTCGCGAAAGGCCATGACGCCGTGCAGCGGTGATGGTGAAGGCACGAGCGAGGCGACAAACCGATGAGCCGAGTGCGAGTGTCAGTCGTTCGAGGAGCCCTCGGACTGCGCGGAGCTGGTCCATACGGAGAGGTCCCGAAGCAGGCGGTCAGCATCCGAAGGCCGGTACAACCGGTGCAGGGTCGCCTGTTGCCCATGTTGGTCGATCGCCGCCAAGACCCGCGGGCGACTGCGCTCGGGGAAGTGCCATATCCAGGACAGGAAGGCCCACTCGATCCGCTCGGGGCAGCCTGGCGCCTGCACCTCCCGGCCGTAGTTGCGTAGCGATCTCCATAGCGCCCGGCCTGCACACAGCCAGCGAGGCAGGTCGAACAGCACGATCGTGTCGGCCCGCACGAGGCGGAGAGGTAGCGAGCCTCCGTAGTTGCCATCCATGATCCACGAGTCACCAGCGACGAGATCCGACTGCAGGGCCTCCCACTGATCCCGTGGCGTTTCCACCCACCCAGGGCGCCAGAACAGCTGATCCAGGTGGATGACGGGCAGGCCGGTGAGTTCCCCCAGGTGGTCGGCGAATGTGGACTTGCCCGCACCACCGGCACCGATGACCGCGACTCGCTGCATTCTCAAGGCCCCGATCCCTTTCCCCTAAGGGGACACCGAGCGCCGGAGCTTATCTTCGAGGTTTCTCGGGTCAGCCCTGGCGTGGCGCAGTGAACCGCCCCGACATGGAGACGGGCGGGCGCTCCGAGCTAGGACGTGCCAAGGTGAGCTTCGGCCGGCCCACGGGGCGCCGCCACCAGAGGGAGAACGACGATGACCAAGGCGCTGGTGTTGAGCGGTGGAGGCTCGGTCGGGATCGCATGGCAGACCGGCTTGGCGGCCGGGCTGCGCCGACGAGGGGTGGACCTCACCGAGGCGGCCTTCATCTTGGGGACCTCGGCCGGATCGGCCGTGGGCGCCCAGCTGGCACTGGGCCGGGACCCCGACGAGCAGGTCGAGCGGTACGCCCAGAGCCAGCCGAGCCCCGACACCGCGGCCAACGCTGGGCCCGGCGGACCGATGGCCGATCGAATGCGCCGGTTCATGGAGCTCATGATCGAGACCGCCGAGCTCGGGCCCGAAGAGCGCCGGGCCCGGATCGGCAGGTTCGCCCTTGACGCCGATGCCCTCGACGAGGAGCAGTTCGTGGCGATGTTCCGGTACCTGAAGGGCGAGCCCTGGCCGGAGCGCTACGCCTGCACCGCGGTGGATGCCGAGAGCGGCGATTTCAAGGTGTGGGACCGGGCCGCCGGCGCCGAGCTCGACCGGGCGGTGGCCTCCAGCTGTGCGGTTCCGGGCCTCTTCTCCCCGATCACGATCCACGGCCGGCGGTACATGGACGGGGGGATGCGTTCGGGTACGAGCGCTGACTTGGCCGTCGGACACGATGTGGTGCTCGTGGTCTCGCTCATGACGGCAAGCCGGTTGCCGGTCGGTGACCCCCGGATGGCCCGCCTCTTCCAAACCATGGAGTCCGAACAGGCGGTGCTCACCGGGTCCGGGGCCCGAGTCGAGATGGTGACCCCCGACGAGGCGACCGCCGCCGTGATCGGGATGAACCTCATGGACAGCTCGCTGGCGCCCGCCGCCGCGCTCGAGGGTGTCCGGCAGGGTGAGGAGCTGGCCAAGCAGGTGGCCGAGTACTGGAGCTGACCGGCGGGAACTCTCTGACTAAGGTCAGGGAAATGGACGCGGTCGGGGATCCGCGGAGCTTCGAGCGGACGATCGCCCGGCTGGCCGGTGCCTTCGCCGAGGCGTCTCCTTCGTCCGGCCGGCTCTCAGGACAGGCTCGCCTGCTGATGGCGATCGAACCCGAGGGGTCCGACCTGCGATTGTTGCGCGCCCGGCTCGGCCTCGACTCGGGCTACCTGAGCCGGCTGGTGCGGCGCCTGGAGGCGGCCGGGCTGGTGGGTGTGGAGCGCAGTGATCGCGACGGGCGGGTGCGGACGGCCCACCTCAGCGCGCCCGGGCGGACCGAGCGCGACAAGCTCGACCGGCGGTCCGAGCAGGCTGCCCGCGCCGTGCTGAAACCACTCACCCAAATCCAGCAGGCCCGAATGCTCGGCGCCATGGCCGAGGTCGAGAGGCTGCTCGTCGCCTCGACGGTCGAGATTACCGACGGAGATCCGGGCGACTCGCTGACCCGCTTGGCGATCGCCACGTACCTCGAAGAGCTGTCGTCACGCATGCCGACTGGCTACGACCCGGCCCGGGCTCGGCCCCTCCACGATCGGGACCTTGTCCCCCCGGCCGGGGTCTTCCTCGTGGCGGGGCTGTCGGGCGAGGTGGTCGGCTGTGGAGGGCTGCGGCTCCACGGCAAGGTGGCCGAGATCAAGCGGATGTGGGTGGCCCCCCGGGCTCGCGGCCTCGGGATCGGCCGGCGGCTCCTCGCCGAGCTGGAGAGCCGAGCGCTGGCCGCAGGGGCGAAGATGGCGCAGCTCGACACAAGCGCCGCCCTCAGCGAGGCCGTCGCCCTGTACCGCAGCTCGGGCTACTGCGAGGTTGCCCCGTTCAACGACGAGCCCTACGCCGACTACTGGTTCGAGAAGGCTCTGGCCCGGTCAGACCCAGACGGTAGGGTGGGCTCGGTGCAGCAGTCCGCAGCGTCGGCTCGGCGGACACCGCCCTCGCTGGCCCGGCCCGAGGTGCCGGGAGGGACCGAAGCCGGAGGTCAATCAGTTGGCTGAGATCGAGATCGGCATCTTCAAGTCGGGACGGCAGGCGTACGGCTTGGACGACATTGCCATCGTTCCCTCGCGGCGGACCCGCGACCCCGAGGACGTCGACATCGGCTGGGACATCGACGCCTTCCGCTTCGCGCTGCCGCTCATGGGGGCCGGCATGGACGGTGTCACCTCACCGGCCACCGCCATCGAGCTCGGCCGTCTGGGAGGGCTCGGTGTCCTCAACCTGGAGGGTCTCTGGACCCGCTACGAGGACCCGACCGCCCTGTTCGACGAGATCCGCGAGCTCGAAGACGAGAAGGCGACCGCCCGCATGCAGCAGATGTACGCCGAGCCGGTCAAGCACGAGCTTGTGACCGAGCGGATCCGCCAGATCAAAGAGGCCGGAGTCACCGCGGCAGCCTCGGTCACTCCGCAGCGGACGGTGGACCTCGCCCCAGCTGTGCTGGCCGCCGAGCTCGACATCCTGGTCATCCAGGGCACGGTGGTCTCGGCCGAACACGTCTCGAGGCAGGTCGAGCCGCTGAACCTGAAGAAGTTCATCCGCGAGTTCGACCTGCCGGTGATCGTGGGGGGCTGCGCCTCCTACCAAGCCGGTCTCCACCTCATGCGTACCGGGGCGGTCGGGGTCCTCGTCGGGGTCGGCCCGGGCAATGCCTGTACCACCCGAGGCGTGCTCGGGGTCGGCGTCCCCCAGGCGACCGCCATCGCCGATGTGGCCGGCGCCCGCATGCGCCACCTCGACGAGACCGGGGTCTACGTGCACGTGATTGCCGATGGCGGCATGAGCAAGGGCGGCGACATCGCCAAGGCCCTCGCCTGCGGCGCCGACGCGGTGATGCTCGGGTCGCCGCTGACCTCGGCGGTCGAGGCTCCGGCTCGGGGGTTCCACTGGGGAATGGCGACGTTCCACCCGACGCTCCCCCGCGGGGCCCGGGTCCGCACTGGGGTCCGGGGGACGCTGCGGGAGATCCTTCTCGGCCCGGCGCACGAGAACGACGGACGCATGAATCTCTTCGGCGCCTTGCGCACGGCTATGGCCACGTGCGGCTATGAGACGCTCAAGGAGTTCCAGAAGGCCGAAGTGATGTTGGCCCCGTCCCTGCAGACCGAGGGCAAGCAGCTCCAGCGGTCCCAGGGCGTCGGCATGGGACATTGACCGCGGTCGACGACGCGGTCGTCGTCGTCGACTTCGGTGCGCAGTACTCGAGACTGATCGCCCGGCGGGTCCGGGAGACTCACGTCTTCTCCGAGATCGTCCCCTCGACCATCACCGCCGCCGAGCTGGCCGAGCGCCGCCCGAGGGGGATCATCCTGTCGGGGGGTCCCCGGTCGGTCTATGACGTGCCGGCGCCCACGCTCGATCCGGCGATTTACGACCTAGGCATCCCCATCCTGGGCATCTGCTACGGCGCCCAGTTGATCTCCCTGCAGCTCGGTGGCACGGTGACGCGCACTGGCCGGGGCGAGTACGGCCGAACTGAGGTCTCGGTCGTGTCGTCCTCCACGCTTCTCGCCGACTGGCCGCCGGCGAGCGAGGCGTGGATGAGCCACGGCGACGCCATGACCGGGGCACCGGTGGGCTTCGAAGTCTTGGCCAAGAGCGAGGGTTCACCGGTGGCCGCGTTCGGCGACGACCAGCGGCGGATCTATGGAGTTCAATTCCACCCCGAGGTCGTCCACACTGCTCGGGGCACCGCGCTCATCGCGCACTTTGTTCATGAGGTCTGCGGCTGCCCGGCCTCGTGGACGCATGTCTCGATCATCGAATCGGCGGTCGAGGCGGTGCGAGCCGAGGTCGGCTCTGACCGGGTGCTCTGCGCGCTGAGCGGGGGGGTGGACTCCGCGGTTGCCGCCGCGTTGGTGCACAAGGCGGTCGGCGATCAGCTGACGTGTGTGTTCGTGGACAACGGCCTCATGCGCGCCGGGGAGGCCGAGCAGGTCGAGGAAACCTTCCGCAAACAGTTCCGCGTCGACCTCGTTCACGTGAAGGCGGCCGACCGGTTCTTCGAGGCCCTGGCCGGGGTCACCGACCCCGAGGTGAAGCGCAAGCGGATCGGCGAGCTGTTCATCCGCATCTTCGAAGAGGTCGCGATCGAGCTCGGTGGCGGCGGGGCCGGGCCTCGCCTGCTGGTACAGGGCACGCTCTACCCCGACGTCATCGAGTCGGGTACGGCCGACGCCGCCAACATCAAGTCGCACCACAACGTGGGGGGCCTGCCCACCGACCTCTCCTTCGAGCTGGTCGAGCCGCTCCGGTTGCTGTTCAAGGACGAGGTCCGGGCGGTCGGCGAAGAGCTAGGTCTGCCGGCCGAGATCGTCTGGAGGCACCCGTTCCCCGGTCCGGGTCTGGCCGTTCGGATCGTGGGCGAGGTGTCGCCCGAACGGGTCGAGATCGTCCGGGCCGCCGACACCATTGTGGTCGACGAGATCCGCAAGTCCGGCCTCTACAAGGAGCTGTGGCAGAGCTTTGCCGTGCTCCCGGTCACCCGGACCGTCGGGGTCATGGGCGATGACCGCACCTACGCGTACCCGATCGTCATCCGCGCGGTGACCAGCGACGACGCGATGACCGCCGACTGGGCCCGCATCCCCTACGACGTCCTCGAGCGCATGGCGTCGCGCATCATCGGCGAGGTCGAGGGGGTCAACCGGGTGGCGCTCGACGTCACGTCGAAGCCGCCGGGCACCATCGAATGGGAATGAGCCCACCGTCCGACACCCGCCGGCTGGTCGAGCTCGCCCCCGACATCGGCCCCGACGCCGGCCCGCCGGCCGAGCCCGGCGCTCCTCTTGATGGGGTGCACGACCGGCCGCCGAGGCCGCCGCACCTGCCCGCCGAGGAGACACAGCCCGCCCTTGCCTCGCTTCCCGCCGCTGCCGACGGAGCCCGCAAGCCGGCAGGACCCGATCGGCTCCTCGAGGGGTTGAACCCGCCCCAGCGCGAGGCGGTCGCCCACCGGGGCGGGCCGCTGTTGGTGGTGGCCGGGGCGGGATCGGGCAAGACCCGGGTCCTCACCCGCCGCATCGCCCATCTGTTGGCCACCGACGAGGCTGCCCCCTGGGAGATCCTCGCCATCACCTTCACCAACAAGGCGGCCGACGAGATGCGGCGTCGGGTGATCGAGCTGGTGGGGCGGCGGGCCGAGCGGATGTGGGTGTCCACGTTCCACTCGGCGTGCCTGCGCATGTTGCGTGCCCACGCTTCGATCCTCGGCTACCAGCCGGGGTTCACCGTCTATGACGAGCTCGACTCCCGCCGGCTGGTCGAGGTGATCGAATCGGAGCTGGGCCTCGACACCAAGCGCCTGCCTCCGCGGTCGGTGGCCGCCACCATCTCGTCGGCCAAGGCGGACCTGGTCGGGGTCCAGTCCTTCCGCGACCGGACCCGTGGCGATCCGTTTGCGTCACGCATCGCCGAGGTCTATGCGCAGTACCAAGCGCGCTTGGTGGAAGCGAACGCGATGGACTTCGACGACCTGCTGATGGTGGCGGTGTCCTTGCTCGAGACTTCAGAAGTGGTTCGGCGCGGCTACCAGGAGCGGTTCCGCCACATCCTGGTCGACGAGTACCAGGACACCAACAAGGCCCAGAACCGGTTGGTCATCCTGCTCGGCGCGGTCCACGGGAACGTCTGTGTGGTCGGTGATTCCGACCAGTCCGTCTACCGCTGGCGGGGGGCGGACATCTCGAACATCTTGCACTTCGAGCAGGCGTTCCCCAACACCACGACCATCTTGCTCGAGCAGAACTACCGCTCCACTCAGCGGGTGCTCGACGCGGCCAACGCGATCATCGCCCACAACCTGGCGCGGCGGGAGAAGCGGCTCTTCTCGGAGTCGGCCGAAGGTCCGCCCATCGCCCGCTACCGGGCTGAAGACGAGCACGACGAGGCCTCCTTCGTGGCCGCCGAGGTGGAGCGGCTGCACCAGCGCGAGGAGCTGGGCTACTCGGCGATGGCCGTCTTCTACCGGACCAACGCCCAGAGCCGGGTCCTCGAAGAGGAGCTGGTCCGCCGGGAGGTCCCGTACAAGGTGATCGGGGGCACCCGCTTCTACGACCGCCGTGAGGTGAAGGACCTGCTCGCCTACATCCGGCTGCTCCACAACCCGGCCGACGAGGTGTCGGCTCGGCGGATCCTGAACGTCCCCAGGCGGGGAATGGGCGACACCTCGGTGACCCGGCTGGTCGCCTGGGCTCGGCGGGAGGGATTCTCGATCCCCGACGCCCTGGACCACGCCGAGGCGGCGGGCCTCTCGGGCCGGGCGCTCAAGGGGGCGGCCGCTCTCTCAGATCTGCTCGGGCGCCTCCGGGCGCTGGCCGACACCCTGGCTCCTGGTGACCTGGTCGAGGCGGTGGCCACCGCCAGCGGGTACCTGGCCATGTTGGAGGCCGAGCGAAGCCTCGAGGCCGACGGCCGGATCGAGAACATCTACGAGCTGTCGGGGGTAGCGGCCGAGTACGAGGATCTCTCGGAGTTCTTGGAGACGGTGGCGCTGGTGGCCGACGCCGACGAGCTCGACGGCGAGGAGGCCCGGGTCAACCTGATGACGCTGCACACGGCAAAGGGGCTGGAGTTCGACGCGGTCTTCGTGACCGGGATGGAGGAGGGGATCTTTCCTCACATGCGCACCCTGGCCGACCCGATGGAGCTCGAGGAGGAACGCCGGCTGTGCTACGTCGGGGTCACCCGGGCCAAGGAGCGGCTGTATCTCTCCCACGCCTGGCGGCGGACCCTGTGGGGCTCCACCTCGCACAACATCCCGTCCCGGTTCCTCTCCGAGGTGCCCGGCGACCTGGTCGAGGACGTCGGCGTGGTCGGCTCGGGCCCCTCGGTCCTGGGACTGCCGCAGGCCCCGAGACGGCGGACGACCACCGGGGCCGAGACGCTCGGGCTGGCGGCCGGGGACCGAGTGGCCCACGAGCGCTGGGGCGAGGGGACGGTGGTGTGGGCCAAGGGCGAGGGGGACGGCGCCCAGGCCGAGGTCGTGTTCAGCTCCGTCGGGTCGAAGAAGCTCCTGCTCTCGGTGGCACCGCTCCGGCGAGCGTGAGCTTCCGGCTGGCCGGGTTCCGGGGCACCCCGCCTATCATCGGGCTTCGATGATGCGTCCCTACCGGGTGGTCGTGGCCAAGCCGGGGCTCGACGGCCACGACCGTGGGGCCAAGGTCATCGCTCGGGCCCTCCGCGACGCCGGGTTCGAGGTGGTCTACACCGGCCTGCACCAGACCCCCGAGCAGGTGGTCGCAGCGGTGGTCCAGGAGGACGCCGACGCGGTGGGGCTCTCCATGCTCTCGGGCGCTCATCTCTCGCTCGTCCCCAAGGTGCTGCAGGCGCTGACCACGGCCGGCCGGGGCGACGTCCTCGTGATCGTGGGCGGGATCATCCCCGACGCCGACATCCCTCGGCTGACCGAGCTGGGCGTGGCCGCGGTGTTCACCCCCGGCTCCCCGCTGCCGGCGATCGGATCCTGGCTCGAGGATGCGCTGGACCGGCGCGAGGAGGCGCTCGGGGTCTGACCGCGGGCTCGGGGCACCCGGCGATTCCGCCAGCCGGCCGGCTCGGTCCACACTCGATTTCTCGTCGGTGGCGGCTGAGGAGGAGACTGACTCCCGGCTGGCGACCAGAAGGGGCCCGGGTGCGCGGCACCAGGGCAGCACCAGCTGCACCAGCAACAACGAGAGCGCAGAGCGAGCAGACCAGAGGAGACCGTGGATCTCTACGAGTACCAGGGCAAGCAGTACTTCGCGCGCTTCGGTATCCCCACCTCGCCCGGGGGCATCGCCGACACCGTCGAGGAGGCGGTCGCCCAGGCCGAGAGCGCCGGCTACCCGGTGGTGGTGAAGGCGCAGGTGAAGGTGGGCGGCCGGGGCAAGGCCGGTGGGATCAAGCTGGCCGACGACGCCCAGGAGGCCGCCAAGGCGGCTGGGGCGATTCTCGGCATGGACATCAAGGGTCACGTCGTCCACCGGCTCTGGATCGAGCACGCGTCGGACATCGCCAAGGAGTACTACGCCAGCTTCACGCTCGACCGCCCGGCCAAGCTGCACCTCGGGATGCTCTCGGCTTCAGGCGGGGTCGAGATCGAGGAGGTGGCGGCGACCGATCCCGAGGCGATCGCCCGGCTGCACGTCAACCCGTGTGACGGACTCAATGAGGCGACGGCGCGGCGGTGGGTGGACGAGGCCCGGCTCGACGAGGCGGCCCGGGACCAGGCGGCCGCGCTGCTCGTCCGCCTCTACCGCTGCTACGTCGAGGGGGACTGCGACCTGGCCGAGATCAACCCGCTGATCCTGACCACCAGCGGCGCCGTGCACGCCCTCGACGCCAAGGTCACCCTGGACGAGAACGCGGCCTTCCGGCACCCGGAGTGGAAGGAGCTCTCGTCGGAGCCGAGCGACGACCCACGGGAGCAGATGGCCAAGGAGAAGGGCCTCAACTACATCGGCCTGGACGGCTCGGTCGGCATCATCGCCAACGGGGCCGGCCTGGCCATGAGCACGCTGGATGTGGTCAACCAGGTGGGGGGCACGGCGGCGAACTTCTTGGACATCGGGGGCGGGGCCAACGCCACGGTGATGTCGGCCGCGCTCGAGGTGATCAACTCCGACCCCAACGTGCGGTCCATCCTGGTCAACATCTTCGGGGGGATCACCCGGGTCGACGACGTGGCCAACGGGGTCATCGAGGCGCTCGGCCGGGTGGAGATCCGCTCACCGATCGTGCTGCGTCTGGACGGGACCAACGCCGAAGCCGGGCGGGCCCTGCTCGCCCCGCACCTATCCGAGCAGGTGCTGGCCGAGCCCACGATGCTGGCCGCCGCTCGCCACGCCGTCGAGTTGGCCCGATAGCGAGGAGGACGACGTGAGCATCTTCGTCGACGAGAGCACGACCGTCCTCGTTCAGGGGCTGACCGGGTCCCAGGGGCGGTTCCACGGGCTGCGCAACCGCGCGTATGGGACAAAGGTGCTGGCCGGGGTGACCCCCGGCAAGGGTGGCACCGACGTCGAGGGGGTCCCGGTGTACGACACCGTCGCCGAGGCGGTCGACGCCACAGGGGCGATCGCCTCCTTCGTGGTCGTACCGCCCGCCTTCGCCTGCGACGCCATCGTGGAAGCGGCGGAGAACGGGATCTCCTTCATCGTCTGCATCACCGAGGGAATCCCGGCTCAGGACGAGGCCCGCTGCTACAACCGGCTGGCTCGGGAGTTCCCCTCGACTCGCCTGTTGGGACCGAACTGCCCGGGGATCATCTCGCCGGGCAAGACCAACATCGGCATCACCTCGGGGGACATCGCCCTCCCTGGCGGACCTGTCGGCATCGTCAGCCGCTCGGGGACGCTCACCTACCAGGCCTTGCACGAGCTCTCCCAGCAGGGGATCGGCCAGACCACCTGTGTGGGCATCGGCGGCGACCCGGTCCCGGGGACCAATTTCATCGACTGTCTGGAGGCCTTCGAGGC
>JBEDUR010000169.1:0-2846 GCA_040414865.1 Acidimicrobiales bacterium | reverse complement strand
CCCAAGGGCCACGCCCAAGACATCCTCCACTCGCTCAGCCAAGTGGAAGGTCAGGGCGTCACGCACCTCCTGGGGCACGTCGTCCAGGTCAGGCCCATTGCGGGCTGGGAGAACCACCTCGGTCAGGCCCGAACGGTGAGCCGCCAACACCTTCTGGCGGACACCGCCGATCGGCAGCACCCGCCCGCGGAGGGTGACCTCCCCAGTCATCCCGACCGCCGTCCTGACTGGCGTGTCAGTGAGCAGGCTCACGAGCGCCGAGGTCATCGTGACCCCGGCCGAAGGCCCATCCTTGGGCACCGCACCGGCCGGGACGTGGAGATGGAACCGTTTGCCGGTGAAGGCCTCAAGCTCGATCCCGAGCTCTCGGGCATGGGACCGGACGAAGGAGAGCGCGATCTCGGCGGACTCCTTCATAACGTCACCCAGCTGACCGGTAAGGGTCAGGCCCTCGGGCCCGTCCGACACGCTCGCCTCAACGAAAAGCACGTCCCCACCGGCCCCAGTGACGGCCAACCCGGTCGCCACCCCAGGCATGGCCTCGCGGGTAGCCGCCTCGAAGAAGAAGCGAGGCCGGCCGAGCCACTCGCGCACATCGTCGCGGCTGATCTTCACCGGTGGTTCCACCTCGCCGGCCACCAGCCTCGTCGCCACTTTGCGCAGAAGTCGTCCGAGCTCGCGCTCCAAAGATCGCACCCCGGCTTCACGCGTGTAGTCCTCGATGATGGCGGCCAGCGCCTCATCGGGGACGACGACCTCGTCCTCACGCAGCCCAGCCCGGTTGGCTTGACGCGCGAGTAAGTGGTGCCGAGCGATGGCCACCTTCTCCAGGTCCGTGTAGCCGTCGAGTCGGATGACCTCCAACCGGTCGAGGAGCGGACTGGGAATGGTGTCGACCACATTCGCCGTGGCAATGAACAGGACCCGAGAGAGGTCGAGATCCACCTCCAGGTAGTGGTCCCGGAAGGTGTGGTTCTGAGCCGGGTCTAGGACCTCCAAGAGCGCCGAGGACGGATCGCCTCGGAAGTCGGCGCCGATCTTGTCGACCTCGTCCAGCACCAGGACCGGGTTCATCGTCCCGGCCTCACGCAGGGCCCGGACAAGACGACCAGGCTGAGCTCCCACGTAGGTCCGTCGGTGGCCCCGAATCTCGGCCTCGTCGTGGACCCCACCCAAAGCGACGCGCACGAAGCGGCGCCCGAGGGCGCGGGCCACCGATTCCCCGAGGGACGTCTTACCGACCCCCGGCGGGCCGACCAGGGCAAGGATCGCTCCCGCTCCTCGACCGTCCATCGGAGCCAGGCCCCGCTCGGCCTGAAGCTTGCGCACCGACAGGTGCTGGAGGATGCGCTCCTTCACGTCGGCCAGCCCGTCGTGGTCCTCGTCGAGAATGGCGGCGGCGGCCTTTACGTCGAGCCGGTCCTCGGACTCGATGCCCCAAGGCACCTCGAGCACGGTGTCGAGCCAGGTGCGGATCCAGCCGTATTCCGGGCTCTGCTCGCTCGTGCGCTCAAGCTTGTCCACCTCCCGCTCGACCGCCTCGCGGACCTTGTCGGGCAGGTCCTGCTCGGCGAGCTTGGCGCGATAGTCCTCCGGCCCGCCGGGTTCGGCCCCGCCCAGCTGTCCCAACTCCTTGCGAATCGACTCGAGTTGGCGGCGGAGAAGGAACTCGCGCTGGGACTTCTCCATCCCCTCCTCAACGTCGCTCTTGATGCGCTCCCTCAGCGTGAGCTCGGCCAGGGTGTCCTTGGCCCAGGCGAGGACCAGCGCGAGGCGCTCGGTAACGTCGACGGTTTCGAGCACCTGCACCTTCTGGGCCAGGCTGAGATCCGGTGAGTAGCCGGCCAGGTCGGCCAAGCGTCCCGGGTCGCTCACCTCCCGAAGCTGCGCCGCGACCTGGGCCGCGCCCCGGCCGAGCAGGATGTTCTCGAGCACGGCCCGGTACTCGCGGGCCAGCTCGGCTGTACGTGCCTCGTCTGAGGACGCCTCGGCCACCTCCTCGGCCTCCACCCACAACGCGGTGCCGGTCCCGGGCACGCCGGTGCCGAGGGTTGCCCGCTGCTCCCCACTCACCACAAGCGCGGGCAGCCCACCAGGCAGTTCGCCGCGCTCCACAACCCCGGCCACCACCCCGACCGAGCCGTAGCGCCCGTCGATGTGGGGCACAAGCAGGAGTTTCCCGCCCGAGGTCCCCACCACCTCGGCGGCCGCCCGGGCCTCGTCGGTCTCCAGAGCGATGGTGAAGACCATGCCCGGCAACATCACCCCTGAGCGCAGGGGGAGCACAGGGAGCGTCAACGTCTCGCTGGTCACAATGCCTCCGATCCCACGGTGACCTCAAACGGAACTGAGGTTCACCCTTGAGTTATACGAACGTCGGGCCACCCGTGGCCTATTCCTGGCGCCGAAGAGCACGCCGGACGTCCGCTGCAGCTGGAGGCCGGCCGACGTCAGCGAAGCGGATGGTGAACCTCGGCCTGCCACGAACCGGTGACGGGCAGCGCACACAGTTGGGCGCCCGCGGCCAACGTCCAGCTCAGGACCTCGACGTCGCGGGCGGCTGCCGGGATCTTCACGACCAACCCCCGGCTCGGATGATCACCGGAGACCCGCCACGCCGGCGGTACTCCAAGACCGACGGCCCGGAGCTCGGGGACCACTCGGGCTCGCCGAGCGTGCATGATCCCCACGGTCACCTCGTCGAGCGCATGTTTCCCCCGGCCGGGCGGAAGCCAGGTACACATGGAGACCGGCTGGGCGGACAACCCGAATATGGAGAACGGGCCGGGCGTCTCTACCGGGTCGGCCGAAGTCTCCACGCCGGGAAGGAGGTTGACCCAGCCATC
>JBEDUR010000168.1:0-4246 GCA_040414865.1 Acidimicrobiales bacterium | reverse complement strand
TCCCTGGCGGCGTTACCTACGAACGTCAGCTGGTGAACATCGGGCGCCACGCACCTTAGGGTCCCTAGCTCGGATCCAGTTTGAGATTCGCCGAGTCGACTCGAAGCGCCACCAAGCGCTCAGAGTCGCTGCTGATGAACCGCTGTCAACCGATCTCGCTGGCGGCCTCTTGGATCGCCTTGTCAATGTCCTTCGGCTTCACGTCGAGCTCCTTGGCCACCTGCTTCTCGGCTTTCAGGCCAGCCTTGTCGATGGCGGCCTCGACCGTGCTTTCTCCGACAACAACCAAGGCAGCTTGGCCGGCGTCGATGACATCGCCGAGCTCCTTCACATCAGAGCGGGACATCCCCCGCCAGAGGTGCCCACTCACTGCTCCGACAGCGCCACCAACCGCGGCGGCGCCGATGATCGAAGGTGGGAAGAGAACGCCGACCACAGCGCCGACGGCAACACCGCCCCAGCCTCCGTGTCGGGTTGCCATTTCGTCCTTGTTTTCGTGGACTTTGCCGGACGCGTCCTTGGTGACCACGGCGGCGTCGTAAGTCCCGACCGCACCTCCGGCATGAAGGTCTTTCACAACGTCGTAGTCAGCCTGAGCTGATGCCTCGTCTGGATAGGTACCGATGAAGATGAAGGTTCCGTCTGCCTTTGCCATGCTGTCTCCTTAGGGGGGTCGAAGGACGACGACAAGAAGCGAATCCAACTCCTATGAACTCGCTTTGGTCACCCTAGTGGGTCTGGGCCGGATCGCGCTTGTGAATGACGTCACATGTGGTGCGGTTCCTGCGCTGCATCGACTTGTGCGGGCAAGGTTTCACTCTGGTGACCGAGAACGTTGATTACCTGGAGAAGTGCTCAATGGCAGAAACGCCGGAGCACTGGCTGAACTGGAGGTACCCGTCGACACGTTCCCAGTCACTGGGCCTGGCTGGCCGGACGACTGGCAATTGGACGACAGAGCGACCGGTCATCGCCAAGATGCATGCTTGGCATCGGACGATGACAAGTGCCCCAAAGAGGCAAATACAAAGCTCAAGAAGGCACCGATGTATGGGTTATCCAATCGAGTCGAAGGATTCCACGTAGACACCTCGCGAACGGTTCATCGCGGGCCAACACCCGTCAGTAGACCTCGCTACTACTGGAACGAATCCAGGCGGTGTGTGCGGACAAAGCGTGAACGCAGCCGCTCGTCGCCTGACTGAGGAGAACACTATGTAGGCGGATCACACCTTGCCAAGATGGAGGTCGTAAAAGGCAAACAGGCCGGCCCAAGGGACCGGCCTAGTTGATTTTGACCCGAACAAGGTTTGACACGTCAAGGGTCGCTGCGGGACTCCGCTTCGCTACCTGTCCTCGCTCACCTTCGGCGCCCCTATGACGTGCCTACCCGTCCTGCAGAGGCACCGGAGTACCTAAGTGATCTCAAGCGTCGTTCGCGATTCGTGCGCGAACGACGGGCAAGGCAGGGTCATGGGCGGTTATCGGCAGTATCACCAAATGGTGGTCTTGCTGGAATGGTTCGAGTGGGTGCTGGTACAGATCATCCCTCGAGGGGCCCTACAGACAGGTGAGGCAGGTCGTGGCGGCGCTTTGGCGGTTAGCTTGGCGAGCAGGCCTCCGAGGAGCATGACAAGCACACCGATTCCCACACCGCACAAGGCCCAGAGTACCCGGTCGCCTTCGCTCCTATAGTTGGAGGGCAGGGGAAGGTCCAACAGGATCAGCACCCCCGCGGTGATGGCGGGATAGGTGATAGGGCCGTCCGAAACGTCCACTGCGGCTCGGTTGGAGGTTCGAGTCCCTTTTACGCTCACTGACAGGGGTCGGGATAAGGGGTATGCCCGCCGAAATGCCGCACTTAGCCCGATGACCGCCCGTCGGGGGCTGATGAGCACCGACAAGTCTCGATGGGGTAGGCCTGATCCTGGTACTTGCGAGGGTCTCAACGGCAACAAGAAGAGCTGCTATTTAACCCGTCGCAGATCTGAAGGCCTCTTCGAGGGCTGTCGCCACCTTCTTCGCGATCCCGAATTGATTAATAAGCCGGGAGATGACCAAGCCCCCGCCGGCAATGCGGAACGTGGTGGTGTTGCTCTTCTGGTCTAGGTGTACTACGGCGACCGACGTGGCCGACTGCTTGACCTTCAGGACTGCCTCCTCGTCCCCTTGGATGGTGACCTGGAATCGGCCACCTAGTTTTTGCCGGAGAACTTCAGCAGTGTCCTGCATGGTCACGAACCTTTCGATCGTCACTGTGGGCATATCTCCTCCCTCGATTCTCGGCGTTCAGATCCGAGTCGTCCATCCGACGTCACCAACGTTTCCCATCCAACACGTCATCCCGCTTCAGGAGGTAGGACGGCGTAGACCCCGTGAAGGCGTGGTCGGAGCCGAAACATTGCGCACTCCGATCGGAATTTGGGCGTCCCTTGGCGCCACCGTGAGCGGTTCGGTTCATTTTGGGAGCCAGTCGTAGGCAACCACCGTCCCACAGGCCACGTCTTCAAGGCCTCGATTGCGACGATTCACCAAGGCCAAGAGAAGTACTGGGAAAAAAGTGGCGCAGAGTACTGCTCGTAATAGTGCCCGCCAAAGCCCAAGATGACTTCCATCAGAACAGACAACCCTTAAGCCCATTATCTGCTTGCCCAGCGTGCGTCCAGCAGACGCCCAGCCGGTCGTTAAGTACACGACCAGGACAATCCACACCGTGAGCTCATTGAGCCAATGCGGAGGAACCGAAACCGAAACCGACTTCGAGAAGAACAGGTCCCAAGCAATGCTCACCACGACAACCCCGGCGACATAGACGCAAAGTACGAGCAGGACGTCAGTACCGCTCGCCAAGGCTCTCGAAAAGAAGCCAGCCCGTAGGCCCTGAAGCTGCTGCGCTCGCTCACTTCGGATGTCGCGATACTGATTCACGGGAGCGAGAACCTCAGGAACCGCCGATTGGGGGTGCCTCTCCGATGTGATGACCAAATCACGCGGTTCCTTGCGATGGAGGATCTTGTCGACCAGCCGCGAACTCCCCTGATCCAATGCCATCAGACCGGCACGAGCACTGTCGAGAGTCTCCTCGCCAAGTCCTTTCGTGCCTTCACGGATGATCCCAGCGAGATCGATCTCGTCGATGACTTCGGGGAGATCGATTCTGGGGATTACATGATCGATCACCTGCTGCATGTCCAACATATCGACAATCTCGACGACGACGTGATTCAGCGCCGACTCGGCGGCTTTGGTCATGTCGTCAAGACCTTGCTGTTCACTCCTGCGGGCTTCGTTGTATCGCCGATCCACTTGCCGCTCTATCGCTTCAAGCGGACCCTCGGCGATCTCTGCAGGCAGGACAAATCGGGCGAGCTTCACCGATCTGCTAGTGATCTCGCTGGCCGCGAGAGCAGAAGCGTTCATGCCCAGTCTGGCCGTACGGGTGATGAGACCGAAGATTCGCGAACCGCTCCTCAATGCAAAACTCTGCGGTTCCGACGAGTTCACTTGCGGAACGGTGCCCGAGACGACTGAACTCGACTGTATCGGATCAACCGGTTTAAGTGGTTGGGCAAAGGCCGGCTGGTGCATTGTCATCGTCTTCCTCCCGTTTCTCGGGACTTTGATCTACTACATAACCCGGGCTGCCTAAGGCTCTTAGACGGGCGCCAGACAGGGACCCGCTTTGGTGAGTCTCCGGGAACGCTTGGACGCGGTTCATGTTCCGGTTATGAGCCCCGCGGGGTGCCCGCCATGTAAGCGCCGTACCCACAACTCCGCAACGCTCGTCCGTGGTGGGCGAGGACATTCAAGACCTTGCCACGCTCCGCGAGTGCTCCGAGAGGGATGGGCGTGAACCCCTATCAATAACTGTCTCCGAGTCTGCGGTCTGTGTCACTCGCAAGTCATGTCGAACCGGCGCTCACCTTGGGAACCCCGGAATCCGGCGAGGTCGCAGCGGTTCCTTGGGATGCGGCGGCTCCAGCACTGCGCCTCTGAAGAACGCCCGCGAGGACCATGACCACAATCGCGATCCCGATGCCCGCGAACGTGTAGAAGATGCGACGTCCCTCCGCTGCGAGATCGGTGGGATGGGGCAGGTCCAAGGCGATGAGTGCGGCTGCGGCAATACCTGCTGTGTAGAAGACATAGTTCACGGCGTAGATAGACATTCCCAGCCCCATGAGAACGATGATGATCTCCTCGAGTGCACGGTGGCTGGTGACCGTCACAAGGAACACGGCTGCGA
>JBEDUR010000167.1:0-7930 GCA_040414865.1 Acidimicrobiales bacterium | reverse complement strand
GTCCGAAAGCGGACCGGGCGCCCGAGCACGTGGACGGTCGCCAGGGTGGCGTGACCGCACAGGGGCACCTCGACGGTCGGAGTGAACCAGCGCAGGTCGTAGCAGTCGGGGCTGCGGGGGACGGCGAAGGCCGTCTCGGCCAGGTGCATCTCGGCCGCGACCGCCTGCATGAGCCCGCCATCGGGGAACTCCTCGACGACGCAGACCGCGGCCGGGTTGCCGGCAAAGAGCCGGTCGGTAAAGGCGTCGACGACGGTGAGCTGGAGCGGCATCGGGCAACCCTACCGACGGGCTGCGCTGGACCGGGCATGTGCGAAATCGTTTGCCCTGAGCGAAGATAAGGCCGATCGGCGGGCCACCAGGTGCCCGCTACCGACGAGGAGGAATGCCGTGGGGGAGCTGTCGGGGAAGGTGGCCGTCGTCACCGGGGCCAGCCGGGGGATCGGAGCCTCAGTGGCCGAGCGTCTCGCTCAGGCCGGCGCGGCCGTCGCCGTCACGGCGCGGACGGCCAAGGAGGGCGACCACCCATTCGAGGGAAGCGTGGCCACCGTGGTCGACAAGATCAATCAGGAGGGCGGACGGGCAATCCCCGTACCGGCGGACCTGTCCATCCAAGCCGACCGCCAGCGGATCGTCGACACTGCCGCCGCCGATCTCGGCCCGATCGACATCCTCGTGAACAACGCCGCCATCACCTACTTCGAGCCGGTGACCGAGTTCACCGAGAAGCACTTCCGGCTCATGTTCGAGGTCCAGGTGCGGGCACCGTTCGAGCTGGCCCAGCTGGTCCTCCCGGGCATGCGGGAGCGCAAGAGCGGCTGGATCGTCAACATCTCCTCCGGAGCTGCCCGACACCCGGTCGGACCCCCCTACGGTGGCCGCGGCGGCGGTGGCGGCGGGACCGTCTACGGCATGTGCAAGGCCGCCCTCGAGCGGTTCACAACCGGGCTCGCCTCCGAGGTCTACCAGGACAACGTGGCGGTGAACGTGGTCTCGCCGTCGGGCCTCGTGGTCACTCCCGGGGTGAAGCACCACCGGTTGGACGAGTTCACGCCGCCTGAGCGCCAGGAGCCGGTCGAGGTGATGGCCGAAGCGGTTTACGCGTTGGCAACCGGCGACCCGGCCACCCAGACCGGGAAGGTCACCTACGCCAAGGAGATCCTGGGGGAGCTCGGCCGGTAGTCCCGGCCCCTGGTCAGGTTCAAAGCGGGGCCGAGGCCCGGGCCTCGGCGACCAGCGCGTCGGCCTCGCTCGCCCGCAGCAGCCCGGCGGCCATTGCCGCGGCCGCCGCTTGCGAGAAGCGGGCGAGGTATCCGTCGCGGTCGCCGTAGAGGGCGACCAGCTGCTCGGTCGTGAACGGTTCGTGGCCGCCCCCGAGCCCGCCCAGGCCGGCGACCGGGCTGACGCCGGTGTCGTGGGCGACCGGCACATCGATGCCGGGCGGCCGTGTCCCACCCAGCGCATTGGCGTACTGGTCTCGCTCGATCTCCGGCGGGTCGCCCGACACCCGGATGGGCGGCTGCGCCGGTGGCGGGGGACCGCCCGTCATCCACCGCTGCAGGTGACCGAGGGCCGCTGAGGCGAAGGGGACATAAGAGAGGTGCGAGGGAGGGTTGGGGCTCTCGCGCATGGGCACGGTGTCGCGCTCGCACTTGGCTGCCCGCCGGGTGAGTTGTGGCGCTGAGACGTGAGCGGCTCCGGCGACCTCCCAGAAGCAAAACCCCTCGGTGTCGGGCTGCCTGGCGTCGAAGTACGCCCGGGTCTCGGTCTCCGAGTTCACCACCATGACCGGGACGCCCAGGTCGTCACGGAACCGGGTCCGGGTGCGAAAGACCGGCGCGGGCCGGGTGGCGTTGGCGTCGAAGACGACATCGTCGTCCAGAGATGCGCCACTGCCGAAGTGGATGAGGACCAGGAACCCGTCGAAGGCGCCGGTGATCGGTTGGACCCCGTTGATGTAGGTGGCCAGGCGGGCGGCCGACTGGGAGGCTCCCATCGCCACCACCCGCTCCACCGGCAGGCCGCCGAGCGGGTCGAGGGGGCTCGTGGGCCGGTCGGCCGAGACGGCCCGGGCGACAGCGGTGAAGATCCCGTAGGAAAAGCGGTCGCCGGGGTGGGAGAGGGTCCCGTAGCGGTCCGGGTCCCAGGCCTTGAGGCCGTGGGGCTCGGGCCCGACCCCGTCGATCCCGACCGCCTGGACAGAGGCGCAGACGTAGGCGAAGCCCTCCTCGGTGATGACCGGCAGCTCGGGCAGTAATTCGTAACCGGCGGTCACGTTGTTCCAGCCCACGACGACCGTCCCGTTGAACCGGGCGGCGTCCTTCGGACGCTGGACCAGGATCCGAGTCCGGAAGCCGGCGGTGCCGGCGGCCTCAGCCGGCCAGATCCCGTCGGCCCCGAACGGGCCCGTCGGGACGTAGGAGGAGGCCTCGCCGGAGAGGAAGTACTCCTCCTCCACGTAGCCGACGGCCGAGAGGTCGTCGAGGCTGGCCGCGAAGGGCCAGCCGTGGCGGCCGCCAACGATCGGACCGGACACCGACGACGGCGCCGTCTTCTCGCCGGTGGTCACGTGCCGGTGAAGCGGGGTGGCCGGCGCTCGCGGAAGCTGGCGATCGACTCGGCCTGGTCGTTGGGCGCACGGCGGGCGTAGCCGAGGCCGGCGGTCTCGTAGACGAGGGCGTCGTTCAGGACCACGTCGACGTTGTGCTGGAGGACCCGCTTGGCCGAGCGAAGCGCGACCGGGGGGAGTGCGGCGATGACCCCGGCCAGCTCGACCGCCACCTCCAGCGCCCCCTCGCCCTCGGCCAGTCGGTCGAGCAGCCCGAGCCGGTAGGCCTCCTCGGCACCGACGTCGCGGCTGGTGAAGACGAGGTCAGCGGCCCGGGAATAGCCCAGGATTCTCGTGAGGAAGTAGCTCATCCCCGAGTCCGGGCTGAGGGAGCGCTCAGCGAAGACCGTGCGGAACCGGCTCCTTGTGTCACCGGTCCGCAGGTCGCAGGCCAGGGCGAGGCTCATGCCGGCACCGGCCGCCACCCCGTTCACCGCGGCGATGGTCGGCTTGGCGATTCCCGATACTGCCAGGGCCTGGCGACCCACCCAACCGAATTGGTCGAGCCGCTCGGCGTGCGACTGCTCGGAAACCCCGGCCGGACGGCCACCGCCGCTCAGGTCGACTCCCGAGCAGAACCCACGGCCGGCCCCGGTGATAACCAGCGCCCAGATGGCGTCGTCCGAGTTGACCTCGGCACAGAGCTCGAGGAGCTCGGCCGAGAGATCGCGACTCAGTGCATTGAGCTTGTCCGGACGGTTGAGCGTCGCAACCCCGACGTGACCGTCCCGCTCCAAGAGGAGGATGTCACTCAACGGTGATCCCGACGGTCAGCTCATCCGCTCGATGATCATGGCCATGGCCATCCCACCGGCCGCGCACATGGTCTCGAGCCCGATGCTCTTGTCCTCGGTCTGCAGATCGTTGATCAGGGTGGTCATGATCCTCGCCCCGGTCATGCCGAAGGGGTGTCCGAGGGCGATCGCCCCGCCGTGCGGGTTGAGCTGGTTCTCGATGTCGATCCCGGTCTCCCGGCACACCGGCAGCACCTGGGCGGCGAAGGCCTCGTTCAGCTCGACGAAATCCACGTCGGAGAGCTTCATGTTGGCCGCCTCAACGACCTTGGGCACCGCGTAGATCGGGGCGACGCCCATGATCTCGGGGTTGTTGCCGCTCACGGCCGAGGCCACGATCCGGGCCAGCGGCTGCAGCCCGAGCTGCGTCGCCTTGCTCATGCTCATGACCATTACTGCCGCGGCGCCGTCGTTGAGCGGGCAGGCGTTGCCGGCGGTGACGGTCCCGCCCTCCTTGAAGGCCGGCTGGAGTTCCGCCAGCTTCTCGAGGGTGGTTCCCGGGCGCGGCCCGTCGTCCTTGGACACCACGGTGCCGTCCTCTTTGGTCACTGGGCTGATCTCACGCTCAAAGGTGCCGTTCGTCTGGGCGGCGACCGCCCGATCCTGGCTGAGCTTGGCGAAGGCGTCCTGGTCTTCACGGCTGACGTTGAATTGGTCGGCCACGTTCTCGGCGGTCATGCCCATCGGGATGTAGACGTTCGGGAAGCCCGAGTCCCGCCCGAGCAGCTTCTGGTTCAAGCCGCCCGGTCCGACTCCCCGGCCCCGCGGTGCGGCTGGCGCCTCGCCCTCAGGAGCCGGCGGGCGCGAGCTCTTCTCGACGCCGGCGGCGATGAAGATCTCGCCCTCCCCCGACTTGATGGCATGGGCGGCCGTCCGGATGGACTGCAGGCTCGACGAGCAGAAGCGGTTCAGGGTCAAGCCCGGGACACTGAGCGGGAACCCGGCCAGGATGCCGGCCGTCCGGGCGATGCTGAACCCGGTCTCGCCCTGTTGGGCCACATTGCCGCAGATGATGTCGACAACGTCCTCCTTGTTCACCTCTGGGACCTTGTCCATCAACGCGTTCAGGATGAACGCCATGAGCTCGTCGGCCCGGTAGTCGACCAGCGACCCCTTGTTGGCCCGACCGATCGGGCTGCGGGCGGTTGCAACAATTACGGCTTCTTCGTCCGGCACTCCGTGCTCCTCGTCTCTTGTGGTTGGTCTTGGCGGTTCTGGCGGCGGGTCAGCCGACGACAGGCTCCTTGGGGAGCCCGAGGGCGCGCTCGCCGATGATGTTGTGCTGGATCTCGCTCGTTCCCGAGAAGATGGTTCCGGCCCGGCTGCCGAGGAAGGTCCCCTGCCAGCGCTCGGTGCGGTACCCGGCGCCCTCTGGCCGGATCATCCCCTCTGCGCCGAGCAGGTTGATGGCGACGTTGCCGAAGCGCTTGTGGTACTCGGACCAGAAGAGCTTGTTCACGCTGGCCTCGGGTCCGGGTTCCTTCTTGGCCGCCAGGGTCGAGAGCAGCCGCAGGCCCGAGTACCGCATCAGCTCGACGTGGGTGTAGGCCCAGGCGAGGTCCTGGCGGACGAGCGGGTCGTTGTCGGCGGAGTGCTTGCGAGCGGCGTCAACGAGGTCCCAGAACTCCCGTTCGTAGCGGAGGTGCTGGGTGGTGGCTCGCCCACCGCGTTCGTTGCCGAGCGTGGTCATGGCCACCCGCCAACCGTTGTTGAGCCCGCCGATGACGTTGAACAGCGGCGCCCTGGCGCCATCGATGAACTCCTGGCAGAACCCGCTTGCCCCCGACATCTGACGCAGTGGCCGCAAGTCGATCCCGTTGCTCGACCCGTCCTCCCGCTTCATCGGGGTGAGGACGTAGGACAGACCCTGGTGCTTTTCGACTTCGGGGTTGGTGCGGCACAGGATGAAGATGGTGTTGGCCCGGTGGGCGCCCGAGGTCCACACCTTCTGGCCGGTGATCACGACCTCGTCACCGTCGACCACCGCGCGCGTCTCCACCCCGCCGAGGTCCGAGCCATGGTCCGGCTCCGAGAAGCCCTGGCAGTAACGGTCGGTGCCGTCGATGATCCGAGGCAAGAAGTACGCCTTCTGCTCCTCGGTACCGTGCACGATGATCGACGGGCCCACGAGGGACTCACCCATCCCCCGGACGACCCGGGGCATGCCGGACCGGTCGAACTCCTCGTTGAGGACCGCCATCTCGACGCCCGAGAGCCCGCGTCCGCCGACCTCTTCGGGCCACTGGGGGCAGATCAGCCGCTCGGCCCCGAGGGCCTCTTCCCACTGGCGCCACGCCGCGGCCCGGCTCTCGGACTCGATCTCGCCCTGGCCGTACCCGGCCAGCTCGTCCTCGCCCGCCAGCTGGTCGATGTGGTGCTCGGACAGGAACGTCCTGATCTCGTCTCGGAACGACCTGAGCTCGGGTCCGAGGTCGAGTTCCATAGTTCCCCCTTTCGCGGTGGATACCACCAAAGTTAGCCCGTGATGCGCCGTCGCACACCCGAGGCAAGCCCAGGTGACAGGGGGTGAGAACGGTTGTCCTGCCGGCGGTGAATTTCGCCGGTTTGAGCAGCGGGGCGGTGGGTATGAGCCGCGGCGGGTATACCCGTCAGTCACAAGCGCAGTCGGCCCCTGGTCCACCCCCCCTGGATCCCAGGGGTCGTTGCGCGTCTGGGGCCTGCGGCCTCGGTTTCGCCGGGCTCGGCCCCGCGTGCCGGGGTCGGCCCCCAGGTATAAGTGCTGCCATGTCTCTTTTGCCCCGCGATCGCCGGCGTCTTCTTTCGGCCGGAGCGCCCTCGGGGTCGGGCCTCGGTCCTCGATGAGCGGGGAGCGGACCATCCCGCCCGTGGGGTCGCTTCAGCTGGGCTCGGGCGCACCCGAGGGACTGGAGACTCGCCCGGGCGGCCTCGGGTCGCCGGCGCAGGCGGTGGCCTTGGCGACCTTGTGCGTCGTCCTCTTCCTGACGTTCTTGGACAACACGATCGTGAGCGTTGGCCTGGCCGACGTACAGAGCGGCCTGCATGCCGGCGTTACTGCCCTCCAGTGGGTGGTGAACGGCTACGCCCTCACGTTTGCCGCCTTCATGCTGGCCGCCGGATCGTTCGGGGACCTGTTCGGCCGCAAGAAGGTCTTGCTCATCGGCATCACGATCTTCTGCGCCGGCTCGGTGCTGGCCGCGCTCAGTCCCAACGCCAATGTGCTCATCGCCGGACGGGTCGTCATGGGGTTTGGTGCCGCCGCTTCGGAGCCCGGGACCCTGTCGATCATCCGGCACCTCTACCCCGATCGGAGGACCCGGGCCGACGCCGTGGGCGTATGGGCCGCGGTGGCCGGGCTCGCGCTGGCCCTCGGGCCGGTCATCGGAGGGGCGATGGTCGGGCTCAGCAGCTGGCGGAACATCTTCTGGTTCAACCTGTTCGTCGGCGTGATTGCTTTCGGCATGGCAGCGATCTTCATCCCCGAGACGGCTGACCCAGAGGGTCGGCGGATCGACGTGCCCGGGATCGCCCTTGCGGCTGTCGCCCTGGCCGCTGGGTCCTTCGCGGTGATCCAGGGGGAGGAGTCGGGCTACCGCACCTGGTGGATCATCCTGCTGTTCATCCTGGCTGTCGTGGCAGGGATCGCCTTTGTCGTCGTCGAGCGCCGGGTCCGCAGCCCGATGGTCGATCTGACGATGTTCACCAGCCCGCCGGTTGCCGGGTCGAACTTCGTGGCCTTCGCCGCGTACTTCGCGATCTTCTCCATCTTCTTCTTCACCGCGCTCTACCTTCAGGTGGTCGCGGGCGCCTCGCCCTACCAGATGGCGATCGACTTCTTGCCGATGGCGGCTGGCCTCATCCTCGCTTCGGTTTGCACCGGCTGGTGGGTGGGGCGCGCCGGGCCACGCGTTCCGATGACCCTTGGCTGCCTGGTTGCCTCGGCCGGGGTGCTGACTACTGGTGCGCTTCTCGCCCCCACTACCGGATTTGGGACGCTCGGCTGGGTGCTTCCCATTGCCGGGATCGGCTTCGGGGTGGCAATCGTGCCGATGACCTCGACCCCGCTCGGTGTCGTCCCACCCGAACGCTCGGGCATGGCGGCTTCAGCCACCAACACCAGCCGCGAACTCGGCGCGGTCTTCGGTGTGGCCATCCTCGGCGCGATCGTGAACGCCAGGCTCACCGGCGGCCTGGCCGCCCGCTTGCGCGAGATCGGGATCCCGCCGAAGTTCCAGAGTCTGGTCCTCCAGGCGGTCACCGGCGGAGGGCTTTCGAGCAACGCGGCCACCAAGGCCGAGCGGTCCCAGAACGCGGCCATAGCCAAGATCTCGAACGAGGTCGTGCACGCGGCCTACGTCGAGTTCGGCGCTGGACTTCGTATCTCGCTCGAGATCTCCGGTGCCCTGCTCTGTGCCGGGGCCCTGGTCGCGGCCGTGACGGTGCGCAACGTCCGCCGCCGAGCCGAGGAGCTGGCGGCCTACGAGGCGTCGATCGCCCACACTGACGGAGGACACCCTGGTCCGGCCGACGAAGGAGATCGGCCGGGCGC
>JBEDUR010000166.1:0-38896 GCA_040414865.1 Acidimicrobiales bacterium | reverse complement strand
CATCTCCCTCGCGCCAGTCCTCCCAGGGGAGCCGCTTGGGCCGGCCATCGTCGTCCACCAACAGCTCGTCACGGGTGTAGATGGCATCCGCCCGGTTGGTGAAGGAGAACTCGAACAACTTGGATTCCGTGATCGCCTCGGTCGGGCAGGCCTCGACACAGAGGTCGCAGTGGATGCAGCGCAAGTAGTTGATCTCGTAGACGTAGCCGTAGCGCTCGCCGGGCGAGACAGGGTGGTCGGGTGGGTTGTCGAGTCCGCGCACGTAGATGCAGTCGGCCGGGCACACCCCGGCGCACAACTCACAGCCGATGCACTTCTCCATGCCGTCCTCGTAGCGGTTGAGGACGTGCCGCCCATGCTGGCGCGGCTGCTTGGGTTGCTTCTCGTCCGGATACTGCCGGGTCACCCGGCGACGGCCGAGGTGTTCGAAGGTCAGCTTGAAGCCCCCGAGGAAGCCGAGCTCCATCAGAACACGTCCTGGGTCTCGGTCCGGGCCGTCCCTATCGAGAAGGACCGGAGGAGGGCGAAAGCCAGGACCGCCTCGGCCAGCGCGACCAGGAGGCCCCACCAGCTCCAGATCATCACGGCGGCGACGATGAGCAGCCAGCCGAGCGACAACGGGATCAGCACCCTCCAGCCGATGTCCATCAGCTGGTCGTAACGGAGGCGAGGCAGCGCGGCCCGAAGCCACACGTAAATGAACAGGAAGGCCAAGGTCTTGAGGAGGAACCAGACGACGGGCATCCAGATGTCCGAGGTCGGGATGAACCGTGGGATGGGTCCGTCGGGGCCGCCGAAGTACAACGTGACCACGATGGCCGACATGGTGACCACGTTCATGAATTCCGCCAGGTAGAAGATGGCGAACCGGACCGAGGAGTACTCGGTGTTGAATCCCCCGACGAGCTCGCTGTCCGCCTCGACGAAGTCGAATGGTGGTCGGTTGAGCTCGGCGGTGATGGCGATGAGGTACACGAAGAACGGGACGAACCCAAGCCGGATGACGTTCCAATCCCAGAAACCGTGAGCCTGGCTGTTGACGATGGCCCTGGTGGACAGGGACTGGGCCGCAAGCACCACCGTGACCACGTTGAGCCCGATCGCGGCCTCGTAGGAGATCATCTGAGCCGAGGCCCGGACGGAGCCGAGCAGCGGGTACTTGGAGCCCGAGGCCCAGCCGGCCAGCATCACCCCGTAGACCGAGATCGACGACATCGCGAGAACCAACAGGATCCCGATGGGTGGGTCGGCCACCTGGAGTTCGAAGGTGTGGCCGGCGATGGTGACCTCGCCACCCACGGGGACAACGGTGAAGATCAAGAGGGCCGGGATCAAGGCGAGGAACGGGGCCAACTTGAAGACGAAGCTGTCGGCCCTCTCGGGGACCAAGTCCTCTTTGAAGAACAGCTTGATCCCGTCGGCCAGCGTCTGAAGCAGTCCGAACGGCCCGGCCCGGTTCGGGCCGATCCGGCTCTGCATGTCACTGATGAGCTTGCGCTCGAACCAGATCATGAGCAGCACCGACACCAGCAGGACCACGAAGGAGACGAGCACCTTGATCACCACGATCAACAGCTCGACCCAGTGCACCCCGGAGAAGAAGAGCGGGTCTGTGGAGATGAGCGGGATCACAGCCTGTCCAGTCGCACGTCGTTCACTACCGCCGCCACATCGATCAGAGAGGCGGCCGCGTTGGCCGGCGGACCCTGGCCCGACCACAGGTTGAACTCGACGACCAGGACGCCCCGGGGAACCCCGGCATCGGCGCGGGCCGCCACAACCACCTCGCCCCGTGGCGAAGAGATCTTGACCAGCTCACCGCTCTCCACTCCCAGCCGGATGAGCTCGGCCGGATTGGCGAGCGCCTCCGCCGGCGGAACCAGACGTTCGAGCGACGGTGAGCCCGTCATGGCCGAGCCGCGGTCGTAGAGCCGGCGGGTCGAGACCAGGCGCAGCGAGTAGCGGTCGGGTGGAGGGATCGAGACGCCCTCGACCGCCAGCCGCCGCAACAACGTCGGGGCGTCTTCGACCGCTTCATCGGGGTGCAGTGCGGCCAACAGCTCGCGCGAGAGCGGCTCGGTCAGGCCGACCCGGGGCGGTGCGCCCTGCCGCTCCACCGGCTCGACCCCGGGGGTCGCCATCGGGTCGATGGGAGGAACGGCCGGCGCGTCGGCGACTCCCAGGGGGACCACGATCCCGTCGTGCCCGGAAACCTGGTCCAAGTACCCCGGGGCGAAGCCGCGGTAGGCCGGGGCCACCTGCTCGATCTCTTCGGCGATCTCGGCGACGGTGCCAATGGCCAGGTCGTAGCCGAGCTCGTCGGAGAGACTGGCGGCGATCGTCCAGTCGGGCCAGGCCAGACCGGGGGGCGCCAGCTTCTGGCCCAGCCGGGTGACGCGACCCTCGATGTTGGTGGTGGTGCCCGGGCGCTCATGGGCGACCGCGACCGGCAGGACCACCTCGGCGTGGTCGAGGGCCGGCCCGGGGTGGCCGGCCACCGCGATCACCACCTCGGCCGCCGCCAAGGCGGTGGCGGCCAACGTCCGGTCGGGGAAGTCCGCCAACGGGTCGCAGCCGAGCAGCACGAGCGCCCGGGTGGGGCCGAGGCCCCCGTCGGCCAGCGAGCGCAAGGCGGCCGAAGCGTCGAGGCCGCGCGAGGCAGGGGTCGACCCCCAGCGTTCGGTGAACCACGCCCGCCCTGCATCAAGCGAGGTCCGCCCGGGCAGGATGCCCGGCGCCATCCCCATGTCCAACGCGCCGTGCACGTTGCCCCGCCGGAGCAAGGGCAAGAACCTGGCGCCCGGCCAGGCGGTGGCGAGCACCGAGACCGCGGACGCGGCAACCGACGCGTCCTCGGCCAGCGAAGGCCGGGAGTAGGCCACCACCACACCTGATCCGGCCGGACCGCCGCTGTCAGCCGACTCGATCAGGCGGCGGGCCGCCTCGAGGTCCTCCGGAGAGTAGGACGGCCCGGCCGGATGGTCGGGTGCCGCGGTCGGAGAGCCGGTGAGTGCCTGGGCCAGGGTGGGCGCGTCCCCGGGGCGGACGGGTAAGGAGACCGCCGCGTACGGGGTGAGCGAGGTGGCCCGGGGGGCGATCTCGACGATCTGGATCTTCTTGTCCAGGACCGCCCGGCGCAGGCGCAGGAAGAGGACCGGCAGCTCCTCACGGACGTCGGCCGAGACCAGCACCACCACCGGCGCCTCGCAGGCCTCGGCAATGGTGGCCCGGGGAAGGGAGAGCACCAGCTCGGCCGGCAGCCCGTCGCCGACCTGAGCATCGACCGAGTCGGTCCCGATCACCCCCTTGGCCAGCTTCGTCCAGGCGTAGGCGCCCTCGTTGGTCAGCCGGCTCCCGCCGATGAACGCGATTGCCTCGGGCCCGTGGGTCGCGCGCACCTCACGCAGGTGACGCGCGGCCTCGGTCAGCGCCTCGGACCAGCCGACCTGGATATGACGGTCCCCCTCGCGCACCATCGGCTCGGTGATCCGGTTGACCTGGCTGGCCGTCTCGGTCACCTCACCGGCGAACTCGCCGTGGGGATGGCCCGAACCGAGCGTCACCGGCTGCCGGTCGTCTTCGGCCGGACCGCTGCTCACCTCGTCGCCGTTCACCGCCTCGTAAGCGAACCTGCCCTTGTCGCACAGCCAGCTGTGGTTGACCGGTTCGGAGTCCAGGCCGAGCAGCCGGGTGAGGCGGTTCGCCGAGGACTGCACCGCGACCCGGCACCCGAGGGCACACGTCGTGCAGGTGGACTCGACCTGGTCGAGGTCCCAGGGCCTGGCGCTGAACCGGTAGGGGGTCGCGGTCAGCGCGCCCACCGGGCAGATCTGGACCGTGTTTCCGCTGAAGTAGGACGTGAACGGCTGGGATTCGAAGATGGCCACCTCGACCCGTTCCCCACGGCCGGCGAAATCGATCTGAGCTTCGCCGGCCACCTCCTCGGCGAAGCGTGTGCACCGGGCACACTGGATGCAGCGCTCCCGGTCCAGCAACACGAGGTCGGAGATGGCGATCGGCTTGTCGAAGTGGCGCTTCTCCTCCACGAACCGGCTCTCGCCGGGACCGTAGGCCAGGGTCTGGTCCTGGAGCGGGCACTCCCCACCCTTGTCGCACACCGGGCAGTCGAGCGGGTGGTTGATCAGAAGGAACTCAAGGATCCCGTCCTGGGCCTTCTTCACCTTCGCCGAGGTGGTGATCACCTCGGTGCCTTCCTCGACCGTGATGATGCAGGCCGGCTGCAATGTGGCGCCCCGCGGTCCACCCACCTCGACCAGGCACATGCGGCACATGCCGACCGGGGCCATGCGCGGGTGGTAACAGAAGCGGGGGATGTACACCCCGGCTCGCTCGGCGGCCGAGATGATCAGCTCGCCGGGGCGCGCGGTCACCGGACGGCCGTCGAGGGAGAAGGTAACGGTGTCGGGTTCGGTGCCCACCGCGGGCGCTCCCTCCTCAGCCATGAGGGCAACCGCCGTCTTTGATGTGGACCAGGTAGTCGTCGCGGAAGCGACTCAGCGACGAGGCGATCGACGGGGGGATCGACGGGCCGAGCGGGCAGATCGTCGTTTGTTCCGGCGGCCAGTGGACCCCGGGGCTGATGTTGTCGCAGACGTCCATCAACAGATCGAGGTCCTGCTCGCGCCCGCCACCGTTCTCGATTCGGTACAGGATCCGCTCGAGCCAACCCGACCCTTCCCGGCACGGCGTGCACTGCCCGCAGGACTCGCGGAAAAAGAACTTGGTGATCCGCCAGGCCGCCCGCACCGGACAGGTGGTCGAGTCCATGACCACCACCGATCCCGAGCCGAGCATCGAACCGGCCTCGCCGACCTCGTCCTGCCCGAGCGGGAGGTCGAGGTGCTCGGGCCCGAACCACGGCGAGGAGGCTCCGCCCGGGATGAAGGCCAACAGGTCGCGTCCCTCCCGGAGGCCGCGGCCCAGTTGTAACGAGTAGATGAGGTCCCGGAAGCTGACCTTGACCATCTCGACCTCGTAGGCACCGGGCCGCACCACGTGGCCGGACAGCGCGAACAGCCTGGTCCCGCACGAGCGTCCGCTCCCCAGCGCGGCAAAGGTGGCGCCCCCGTTGGTCACGATCCAGGGGATGTTGGCCATGGTCTCGACGTTGTTCACCACGGTCGGCTGCCCGTAGAGGCCGATCACGGCTGGGTAATAAGGCGGCTTGATGCGCGGGAAGCCCCGCTTGCCCTCGAGCGACTCCAAGAGCGCGGTCTCGTCGCCGCAGATGTAGGCCCCGGCGCCGGGGTGGACGACGACGTCCAGGGAGAAGCCCGACGACAAGATGTCTCTTCCCAGCGCGCCGTAGCGGTAGGCGTCGTTGACGGCCTGTTCCATCCGCTCGAGACCGAGAGCGAACTCGCCCCGCACATAGACGAAGGCCGTGGTCGCCTGGATCGCGTAGGCGGTGATGATGACGCCTTCGAGGATCTGGTGCGGGTCGCGCTCGATGAGCAGGTGGTCCTTGAAGGTGGCCGGCTCGCTCTCGTCGCCGTTGACCACCAGATAGGTCACCGGGTCCGGCTTCAGCATGGACCACTTCCGCCCAGCCGGGAAGCCGGCTCCGCCACGGCCGAGGAGGCTGGCCGCGTTGACCTCGGCCTCCACCTCCGCCGGGGTCATGGTGAGGGCCTTGCGCAACCCGTCGAAGCCACCGGTGGCCAAGAAGCGCTCGAAGGTGTGTGAGTCCGGGTGTCCGAGGCGGGCGGTGACGATGTGGGGGGCGTCGGTGAGCGGCATCAGCCCTTCTCCCCTATCCGCTTGGCCCACTCGGCTCGCTCGCGAGCGATCTCGGCGGGCTCGACCTGCAGCCCGCCGTCGCGTCGGATCCGGACCAGAGTCCCGTGCGGCGGAATCTCCTCGGCGTGGCCGCCCTCGCGCAGTTCGTGGAGCAGCCGATCGAGGGCCTCGGTCGTGGTGGTCCGGACGAAGCGGTGGTTGACCTGCACGCACGGCGGGTGGTCACAGTCGGCCAGGCACTCGGACTCCTCCAGGGTGAAGAGGCCGTCTTGGGTAGTCGCCCCGACCCGCACCCCGAGGCGCTCCTGAGCGTGGTCGAGCAACTCGACCCCACCGTCAAGCAAACAGGCGATGTTCGTACAGACCGCGATCACGTAACGGCCGACCGGCTCGGTGTGCAGCATGTCGTAGAAGCTGGCCGTCCCCCGGACCTCGGCCGGGGTGACCCCGATCAGTTCAGCGATCTCCTCGATGGCCTCGGGACGGAGCCAGCCGTCCTGCTCCTGGGCAAGGTGGCACAGCGGAACAAGTGCCGAGCGCGGTTCGGGGTACAAGGAGACCAGCTGCCGGGCGCGGGTGGTCATCGTGGCGTTGAAATAGCTCACCGGTCCACCTCGCCCATGATCGGGTCGGTCGAGGAGATGACGGCCACCGCGTCGGCGATCAGGCGACCGCGCAGCATTGCCGGAAGCGACTGGAGGTTCACGAAGCTCGGCGCCCTGATGTGGCACCGGTAGGGCTTGGCCGTGCCGTCGGAGACCATGTAGCAGCCGAGCTCGCCCCGGGGGGACTCCACCGCCACGTAGACCTCCCCCTCTGGTACTCGGAAGCCCTCGGTGAACACCTTGAAGTGGTGGATCAACGCCTCCATCGACTCGTCGATGCGGCGGCGAGGCGGCGGGGTCACCTTTGCGTCCTGGGCCCGGTAGTCGCCGGTCGGCATCTTCTCGAGGATCTGGCGGACGATCCGGATGGATTCGCGGATCTCGTTGAGCCGGATGGCGTAACGGTCGAAGTTGTCTCCGTAAGTGCCGACGATCACGTCGAAATCGACCTGGTCGTAGGCGAGGTACGGCATGGTCCGCCGCAAGTCCCAGGGCACCCCCGTCGAGCGCAGGATCGGGCCGGTGGCGGAGAGGGCCACCGCCGCCTCGGCGCTCAGGTTCCCGACCGCCTCGGTCCGCTCCCGGAAGATCGGCTGGCCGGTGAGCAGCTCGTCGTACTCGTAGGTCCGCTCGAGCACCGTGTCGCAGATGATCTCGACGTCATCCTCCCAACCGTCGGGGAGGTCAGCGGCGACGCCGCCCGGCCGGATGAAGTTGTGGTTCATGCGCAGGCCGGTGGCCTTCTCGAAGAACGCGAGCACGAGCTCTCGCTCACGGAACCCGTAGATCATCATCGAGGTCGAGCCGAGGTCCATCCCGTTGGTTGCCATCCAAATGAGATGCGAAGACATCCGGTTGAGCTCGGCCATGAGCATCCGGATCCACACCGCCCGGGGCGGAATCTCCACCCCGAGC
The DNA here is from genome assembly GCA_040414865.1 of Acidimicrobiales bacterium. GTDB lineage: Bacteria > Actinomycetota > Acidimicrobiia > Acidimicrobiales > RAAP-2 > Palsa-461. The sequence goes on along the minus strand of JBEDUR010000166.1, from coordinate 31,616 downwards.
AGTGCCTCTGTGGCCAACGAGTAGACCAGCTCGTTGGCGAGCGGGGACACGTAGTCCATCCGGGTGACGTTGGTGGCGCCCTGGACGTAGGTGAGCTCCTCGGCGGTCTTCTCCATACCGGTGTGCAGATAGCCGATCACCGGCTTGGTCCGCAGCACGGTCTCCCCCTCGAGCTCGAGCATGAGCCGCAGCACGCCGTGGGTCGACGGGTGCTGGGGACCCATGTTGATGATCATGGTGTCCCCGCTCCGCTCGACGTCGATCTGCCTCGACTCGACCGCCCCCTCGGGCAGGCGCAGCACCGAGGCGACCGAGTGGTCGACCCCGGGGCCGCGGGGCGCGAGCTCCTGGCGACCCTCGGAGGTCTCGGTTGGCGACCATGGGCGCGGCTTGGCACGCGAGACGAATCGGTCCTCGCTCATCGCGGCCCCGGGGCCTCCTTGAACTGGACCGGGACGCGGCCCACCCCGTAGTCCTTGCGCAGCGGGTGGCCCTCCCAGTCTTCGGGCATGAGGATCCGGGTCAGGTCGGGATGGTCCACGAAGACGATGCCGTGGAGGTCGTAGGCCTCTCGTTCCATCGCCTCGGTCCCTGGGTACAGGTCGAAGAGGGTGGGCACCGAGGGGTCGGACTCGGGCAACTGAACCCGCACCCGCACCCGCCGCTTCATCGACAGCGAGAGCAGGTTGACGACGACCTCGAACCGCTCGCCCGCCACCCCCTCCGGGAGCGGGCGCGAAGGCTGGCTGAGATAGTCCACCGCGCAGATGTCGACGCACATCTCGAAGCCCTGCGTCTTCAGCTGAGCGATCCGGTCGTGGTACCGGTCGCGAGCGACGAACTCCACCGGGCTCGGCGCCGAGGGCTCGACGCTCGTTGTCGCTGGCTGCTCGTCCAAGTCCGGCGTCATCTCGGCGTCGAGACCCGGAGGGCGTCTTCGTCCTCGAGCAGCCATCCGGCGGGCCGCTCGACCGCCGGCCGCTCCGGGCGAGCTCGCCGGGTGATCTCGCCGGTCCGGATCTTTTCATGGAGGGTCAGGATGGAGTGCAGCAGAGTCTCAGGCGAGGGTGGACAGCCCGGGGCGTACACATCCACCGGAACGATCTGATCGACTCCCTGGACGATGGCGTAGTTGTTGAACATGCCGCCGGTCGACGCGCAAACGCCCATGGAGATGACCCACTTGGGCTCCATCATCTGGTCGTAGACCTGGCGCAGGACCGGCGCCATCTTCTGCGAGACACGTCCCGCCACGATCATGAGGTCGGCTTGGCGGGGCGAGCCCCGGAACACCTCCATGCCGAGCCGGCTGATGTCGAAGTCCGCCGCTCCCACCGACATCATCTCGATGGCGCAGCAGGCCAAGCCGAAGGTGGCCGGCCATACGCTGTTGCGCCGGGCCCACTTGACAAGGTCCTCGAGCCGGCCGGTCAAGAAGTTGTGCTGGAGGTCCTCGAGACCCATGTCGGCCCCTAGGCGGCCCGCCCGGGGGGCTCGGCCGTCACCCGGGCGATCGTCGACTCAGAGGTGCGCTCGGAAAGCCCGACGCGCAACCGCTTGGACGGCCCCCAGCTGAGGGCCCCGTTGCTGACCAGGTACAGGAACGAGACCAGCACGACCGCCGCGAACACCAGGATCTCGACGAGACCGAAGGTGTGCAGCTGCCTGAAGATGACCGCGAAGGGATAGAGGAACACGATCTCGATGTCGAAGATGATGAAGATCATCGCCACCAGGTAGAAGCGGACCTCGAAGCGGGTCGGCGGCTCCCGGTCCGGGACGATGCCGCACTCGTAGGGGGCGAGCTTGGCCGCAGTCGGCTTCTTCCTGGGCCCGAGCAGGCTCGACGCGAGGAAGCTGACCGCGCCGAAAATCACCCCGAGGACGAGGAGGAGGAAGATCGGGAGATACTGAGCCACGCTGTTCTCGGTCTACCACGGCCCCTCTGGCCAGGGCACATCGAGGGCCATCGGCAGGCCGACGTGGGGCGTAGCATCCCGTAGATGGCCTCCGACGGCGACCACCTTTACGACGTGCTCGTGGTCGGTGGTGGGCCCTCGGGTGCATCGTGTGCGTACTGGTTGGCCGACGCCGGCTGGGACGTCGCGTTGGTCGAGAAGAAGCACTTCCCGCGCGAGAAGACCTGCGGGGACGGGCTCACCCCCCGGGCGGTCCGCCAGCTGGCCGATATGGGACTGGAGGATGCCCTGTCCGGCGCCCACCGCTACCGCGGCCTGCGGTCGGTCGCCTTCGGCCGCAGCCTGGACCTCCCTTGGCCCGAGGTGCCCGGCTTCCCCACCTACGGCTACACCATCACCCGCCACGATCTGGACGGACTGGTGGTCGGGCGGGCCGAGAAGGCCGGCGCCCGCGTCCTTCAGGGCACCGAGGCCATGGGCCCCTTGGAGCCTGAGCCGCCGTCTGCTCCCGAAGCTCTCGCCGGCTGCGCCGGGGCGACGGTGACCCCGGAGGGGGGCCAGCCGGTCGAGCTGCGGGCCCGGTATGTGGTGGTGGCCGACGGGGCCAACTCCCGGTTCGGCCGGGCGCTCGGTACCGGGCGTGACCGCCAGTATCCGCAGGGGATGGCGCTACGCGGGTACTACCGCTCCGAGCGAAGCGACGACGACATGATCGAGGGGCACCTCGACATCCGGGACCACAACGGCGACGTCGTCCCCGGGTACGGCTGGGTCTTCCCGCTGGGCGACGGGCGGGTGAACGTGGGCGTCGGCCTGCTCTCGACCGAGCAGCGCTGGAAGGGGCTGAACACGTCGCGGCTCATGGACGCCTTCGTCGCCCAAGCCCCGCCCTCGTGGGGGATCGCCCCCGAGACCGCCTGCGGCCCGGCCACCGGTGGCCGGCTGCCCATGGGAATGTCAGTGGGGCCACGCACGGGGGCCAACACGGTGATCGTCGGCGACGCCGGTGGCCTCATCAATCCGTTCAACGGCGAGGGCATCGCCTACGGGTACGAGACCGGGCGGCTGGCCGCCGCCGTGATCGGCGAGGCGCTCTCGGGTGGGGGCCCGGGGTCGCTGGCCTCCTATGAGCGCGCCTTGGACGCCTCCTACGGCGACTACTACCGGGTCGGCCGGGCCTTCGTCCGGCTGATCTCGGACCCGCGCCGGATGCGTTTGTGCGTCTCGACCGGGATGCGGTCGCAACACTTCATGGCTCAGTTGTTGCGCATCATGGCCAACCTCATGCGGCCCAGCGCGGGACCGGCCGAGATCTCCTACCGGGCGATGGTGGGGACGGCCGAGCTGCTCGAGCGGCTGCGACGGGAGAGTGCCCCGGCTTGAACGCCCCTCACCCCCACCCCTTGGCCACCTCGAGCGCGGCCTCGCCGGCGGCCGAGGCCACCGAGGCGAGGACGGCATCGGTGTGCGCCAACCCGGGGAACAGCACCTCGTAGGGGCCGGGGGGGAGGGCCACCCCGCGGGCCGCCATGGCGTGGAACAGGGCTTGGTAGCCACCGGTCGAGGCGGCGGCCCGCACGGCCTCGAGGCCGGTTGGCATTGCCGGCACCTCATCGGGGGCTCCGACCACCAGCCCGACCAGGGGTCCGACGTTGGTGACCCGGGCGCCGAGGCCGCCCTGGTTGAGCGCCCCCTCCAGCTCAGCCGCGAAGTGGGCGGCCCGGGACGAGAGCGCGGCGTAGTCGTCAGCGGTGACGTGCGAGAGCACGGCGTGGCCGGCCGCGGTGGCCAGCGGGTTCCCCGACAGGGTGCCGGCCTGGTACACCGGGCCGTCCGGGGCCAGGGCGTCGGTGAGCTCAGCCCGGCCCCCGAACGCGCCAACCGGCAGACCTCCGCCGATCACCTTGCCGAAGCACCACAGGTCAGGCGCGACCCCGGTCCACGCGGTGGCCCCACCGGCGCCGAGGCGGAAGCCGGTGATGACCTCGTCGAACACCAAGAGTGCGCCGACCCGGTCGCAGGCCGCCCGCAGATCGGTCAGAAACCCGGCGCCCGGGGGGACCAGGCTCATGTTGGCCGCCACCGGCTCGACGATGACACACGCCACCGTGTCGTCGAGCTCGGGGACGACGTTGTAGGGGACGACCACCGTGTCGGCCACGGCCGCCCGGGTGACCCCGGCCGAGCCCGGCAGGCCCAGGGTCGCCACTCCGCTTCCGCCCCCGGCCAGCAGCTGATCGGCGTGGCCGTGGTAGCAGCCGTCGAACTTCACCACCTTGTCGCGCCCGGTCACCCCGCGGGCTAGCCGGAGCGCGCTCATCGCCGCCTCGGTCCCCGAGGAGACGAGGCGAACCCGCTCACAGCCCGGCACCCGCGAGCAGATGTCCTCGGCCAACAGCACCTCGCCGGGCGTGGGCATGCCAAAGGTGGTGCCGAGGCGGGCCGCCTCCTCGATCGCCGTGGTCACCGCCGGGTGGGCGTGGCCGAACAGGACGGCGCCGTAGGACTGGACCAGGTCCACGTAACGGCGCCCCTCCACGTCGAAGAGATAGGGCCCCTCGCCGCGGGCCACGGTGAACGGCGTTCCCCCCACTGCCGAGAACGAACGCACCGGCGAGTCGACCCCGCCGGGGATCACCGCGCGCGCCCGGTCGAACCACCCGGCGTTGGTGCCCGGCCCGCCGGCGGCCCCAGACCCCGGCTCAGCCACCGAGCGCTTCAGCCAGCTGGCCGGCGAAGTAGGTGAGGATGAAGTCGGCGCCGGCCCGCTTGATCGCGACCAGCTGCTCGGTGGCCACGGCGTCTCCGTCGAGCCAGCCCCGCTCGGCTGCCGCCTTCACCATGGCGAACTCACCGCTCACCTGGTAGGCGGACACCGGCACGTCCACCAGCTGGCGGACGGCCGAGATGACGTCGAGGTTGGTGAGCGCGGGTTTGATCATCACCATGTCGGCACCCTCGGCCACGTCCAAGGTCACCTCGGCCAGGGCCTCACGCCGGTTGGCCGGGTCCTGCTGGTAGGCACGCCGGTCCCCGCCGGCGGCGATGGTGACGTCGACGGCGTCCCGGAAGGGACCGTAGAGGGCCGACGCGTATTTGGCGGCGTAAGCGAGCACTGCGGTTTCGGCGAATCCGGCGCCGTCGAGCGCGTTGCGGATCGCCGCCACCTGGCCGTCCATCATCCCGCTCGGCGCGACCACTGCCGCCCCGGCCCGGGCCTGGGCCACGGCCACCTCGCGGTAGCGCTCCAGGGTGGCGTCGTTGTCGACCGTGCCGTCGGCCCGGATGATTCCGCAGTGCCCGTGATCCGTGTACTCGTCGAGGCACAGATCCGCGATGAGGACCACCTCGTCGCTGAGGGCGGCCGCCAGCTCGGCCAGGGCCACCTGGACGATCCCATCGGGGTCGCTCGCCCCCGTGCCCGACGAGTCCTTCCGGGCCGGCACGCCAAAAAGCACGATCCCGCGCACGCCGAGTGAGGAGAGCCGTTTGGCTTCGGAAAGCAACGAGGCCACCGTGTGCTGGTGGTGGCCGGGCATCGATGGAATGGGCATGGGCTCGCCGATTCCCTCGCGGACGAACAGGGGGGCGACGAGGTCCTCGACGCTGATGCGGGTCTCGGCGACCAGCCGACGCAGGGCCGGGGTGCGGCGAAGACGGCGCATCCGCCGTTGGGGGAACGGCATCAGCCCAGCTTACGGCCCGGCGGTGCCGGCCGGACGGGCGGACGAGCCCTCGAGGTAGGCGGCGATCGAGTCCACCAGAGCATCGACGCCGGCACCGGAGGGTTCGACAGCGACCGCCAGCCCGGCGGCCCGGGCGGCGGTGGCGGTGGTCGGCCCGATGCACGCCACCACCGGCGGCACCGGCAGGGCCTGCCCGGTGCTGTCGCGCAGCTGCAGATAGGCACGCACCGCGCTCGGGGAAGCGAAGGTGACCACGTCGGCGTCGGCGAGGCCCGCCACGACCTCGGCGTGGGGGGGCGGCGCGGTGACCGTGCGATAGGCGATCACCTCATCGACGGTCCATCCTTTGGCGACCAGCCCGGTGGCGAGCGCCGCTCCGGCGTCGGCCGCCTTCACGAAGAGGACCCGACCCTTTCCTTCGGCCTGGGGCATGGCTTCGACGAGCCCCTCTGCGCTGGACCGCTCCGGGACGAGATCAGGCACCAGTCGCTCGGCTTCGAGAGCGGCGGCCGTCGCCCGCCCGACCGCCGCGATGCGGCAGCCGGCCAGCTCTCGGAGATCCCGGACGAGGGGAACGAAGCGCTCGACAGCATTGGCCGAGGTGAAGACGAGCCAGCGGTACTGGCCGGCCGACCTGGCTGAATTGGCCAGCGCGACCCCCTCCTCGGCCACCTCGACGATGTCGATCACGGGGACCTCGAGGACCGCGGCGCCGCTCTGGCGCAGCGCCTCGGTGAGTGCCCCGGCCTGGGCCGGAGCCCGCGTCACCACCACCGTACGGCCGGTGAGGGGTCCGGAGTCGGGCGAGCTCAAGCCGAGCGACGCGACCGGCCCGACGACGATTGCGGCGGGCGACCCGAGACCGACCGACTCGAGCCCGGCGAGTGTGGTCCGCACCACCCGTTGACGGGGGGTCGTCCCCCACTCGACGACGGCGACGGGCTCGTCGGCCGGCCGACCCCCAGCGCGGAGCCGGCGGGCGATCTCCCCCCGGGTGGCCATCCCCATCAGGATGACGACGGTTCCATTCGCCCGGGCCAGGGCCTCCCAGTCGACCCCCCCGGGCCGGCTCTCGTCGCCCACTTGGCCGGTGACCACCGTGACCGAGCTGGACACCCCGCGCTGGGTGACCGGGATGCCGGCCGCCGCTGGCACGGCCAGACTCGAGGACACCCCGGGAACCACCTCCCAGGGCACCCCGGCTTCGGACAGGGCCGCCGCCTCCTCGCCCCCCCGGCCGAACAGAAAGGGATCGCCGCCCTTCAGCCGGACGACCGTCCTACCAGTCCGGCCCTGGGCCACCAACAGCGCGTTGATGTCGTCTTGGCGGGCGGTGCCGCCCCCCGCACCGACCTCGGGAGCGTCGGGGGACCCAGCCGGCCGTTTGCCAGCGTCGACCAAGAGCGCCTCGCGTGGCGCGAGGGACAAGAGCGAGTGGTCGATGAGCCGGTCGTAGACCACGACATCGGCTCGGGCCAACACCTCTGCCCCCCGACGGGTGAGCAGCCCCGGATCGCCGGGACCCGCGCCCACCAGAAAGACGGTCACGGCACCGGGACTGGGGGGACGCCAAGCAGCTCGGCCCCGCCGAGCTCGGACCACAGGGCCTGAGCGACCTCGGCCCCGAGCATTTCGGCGTCGGTGCCCGACCGCTCAGCGTGGAGGAGAACCCGGCCGTCGTTGCTGGCGACCATCCCCCGCAGGCGGAGCTCGCCGCCGCTCGCTTCGGCCCACCCCGCTACCGGCAGGGCGCACGACGCCCCCAACGCGCGCAGCATCGATCGCTCGGCCCGCACGGCGCGATGGGTGGCGTCGGCATCGACCACCGCGACGAGGGACCGCACGGCTTCGTCTTCCTCGGCGCACTCGAGCGCGATCGCGCCCTGGCCGACCTGGGGCAGCAGAACCAAGGGTGAGAACACCTCCGCCGCGGTGGTCGTGATGCTCAGACGCTCGAGGGCTGCCGCAGCGATCACGACCGCATCGGCGTCTCGGCCGGCCTTGGCCACTCGGGTCTCGATGTTGCCCCGGGCCGGGACGAACGTCAGGTCCGGGCGGAGGTTGGCCAGCTGCGCCCGGCGGCGAGCCGAGCCGGTAGCCACCCGGGCGCCAGGCGACAGGCCGGCGAGGGTCGAGCCCACCAGGGCGTCACGGGCGTCGCCCCGCGTCGGGATGGCTGCCAGAACCAGTCCGTCGGGCGTGATCGGCGGCAGATCCTTGGCCGAGTGCACGGCCGCGTCCGCTCGGCCGTCGAGCACGGCCTGCTGGACCTCTTTGACGAAGACGCCCTGACCGCCGATCCGTTCGAGCGGCTCGTCAGGTCGGCGGTCGCCTTCGGTCCGGACGAGCACCGCCTCGATCACGAGCCCCGGCTGGGCTCGCGCGACGAGGTTGGCCACGATGTCGGTCTGGCGCCGGGCGAGTGCTGAGCCACGGGTCGCCAATCGCAGCGACCGTCCGGCCGGCCATTCGGCTCGCAGCCGCGCAGAAGTCTCGTCGGCGGCCACGCTCGCTCAGAGGTCGAAGAGCGCGCGCAGGGCCTCCACCAGGCGTTCGCCGCGCGGGGTGCCCGCGGTCTCCTTCAGAAGGACGCTCGGGCGGTGGAGGAGCTTGGCCAGCGTGGCCTGGCTGGCCTCGTCGAGCTTGGCCCACTCCTCATCGCTCAGGCCTCGGAGTGTGGACCGGTGGCGCTCGAGCTCGGCCACCCGCACCGCTTCCAGCTTGGCCCGGAGGGACGCGATCACCGGCGCGGCGCTCCGGCCGCGCACCTCGGCGCGGTAGCGGTCGAGCTCCTCGTCGACGATGACCAGAACGTCATCGACCTCGGCGTGGCGCTCCTCGGTCACCCGGGCCACCGCTTCATAGAGCTCGTCCATGCCGAGCAGCGTGATCCCCGGAATGTCAGCCACCGTGGCCTCGGCGTTGCGGGGGACGCCCAGGTCCACGACGAGGATCGGCGAGCCGCTCCGATCGCCCGAGGGGGCGAGGGCCGCTGCTCCAAGGACCGGGGCAGCCACGTCGAGCGCCCCGAAGACGACGTCTGCCGCTTCCAGACTCGCCCCGATGTCCTCCAAGGCCACCGTCGACACCATCTCGGGGGCGTCGGCCGAATCGACGAGAGCCCGAGCCCGTTCCAAGGTCCGGCTGGCCACCACCACCCGTCCGGGCCGGACCGAGTTCGGGGCGTCGGCCAGCGCCTGCAGGAGCACGGTCCCGACCTCTCCGGCGCCGAGGAGGACGACGCGTCGGCCGACAAGTCCGCTGTCCAGACGACTTGCCGCCAGGGCGAGCGCCGCGTGGGCGAAGGAGGTCGTGCCCCGGGCGATGGCCGTCTCATGGCGAGCGCGCCTCCCGACCCGGACGGCCTCACGGAACAGGCCGGCCAACACCGGGCCCGAGGCGTGCCGCTCATGGGCGGCCTCCCAAGCTCGGCGGACCTGGCCCAGCACCTCGGTCTCGCCGAGCACGGCCGACTCGAGGCCGGCAGCCACGCGGAACAGGTGGGTGGCGACGTCGTCGTCGAAGCGGACCGTCCCGGTCACCTCGAGGTCCTCCAGGTCCAGCTCGGCCCGCTTGGCCAGGAACTCCTGGAGCTGGAACACGGCGTCGTGGAACCGGTCGACCACCGCGTAGACCTCGGTGCGCAGGCAGGTGGAGAGCACCACCACCTCGGAGATGTTCTCCCGTCGGCCGAGGGTGGCCAGAACCTCGTCGGCCTCGGCCCCGGTCACGGCCACGCGCTCAAGCGTCTCGAGCGGCACCTTCTTGTGCTCGAGACCTACAACGACGACGGACACCGATTGGCGCGCCTCCTCTAGTGGGGCTGGGGCGGGGGGGAGGGACGACGCCCCGGGGCCGGCGACGACGCCCCGGCCGAGGTCCAGTGTGCCGGGCCCCCGGACTGGGCGCCAGTCATCGAGCCCTCAGGCGCCGACCGAGGCCCCGTCGACCCCCCGTCGGAGCTGGAAGAAGCTGAGCACCTGCAGCTCGGTCGCCAGGTCCACGTGCCGGAGGCGGACCCCGGGCGGGGCCCGAAGGACCTGGGGGGCGAAGTTCAAGATGGCCGTCACCCCGACCTCGATCAGGGCGTCGGTGACGGCCTGGGCAGCCGAGGCCGGAGTGGCCACCACGCCGATCGTCGACGGGCTGACCGGGGCTATCGCGCCGAGCGTCTCGACCGGCCGGACGGTCAGGCCCCGTACCTCGGTGCCGATGACCAGCGGGTCGGCGTCGAAAAGAGCGAGGATCCGGAAGCCCCGGGTGGAGAAGCCTTCGGAGTTGACCAACGCGGTGCCGAGGTGCCCGATCCCCACCACGATGAGCGGCCAATCGTGTTCGACCCCGAGGGCCCGGTCGATCTGGGAGAGGAGGAAGCGCACGTCGTATCCGGTGCCCCGGGTCCCGAACGAGCCGAGGAGCGAGAGGTCCTTGCGCACCTTGGCCGCGCCCACGCCGGCCAGCTCAGCCAGCCGCTCCGAATGCACCGTGACCCCGTTCTCACCCAAGAGACTCGAGAGCACCCGGCGGTAGACGGGGAGCCGCACCACGGTCGCCTCCGGTATCCGGCGCTCCGGCACGATCGGCCGGTCCCCCGCGACATGAGCTGACACGGGGTTCAACCCCAGAGGACCGGGTAGAGGCGCTGGGAGGCGGTCACTCCCTGGAGCTCGACCGAGCGGGACTCACCGAATGTGAGCTCGGCCGTGCCGGTAGCGACGTCGTAGAGAGTGGAGGACACCAGGATCTCGTCGGCCCGGGCCGCGTCGGTGATGCGGCTGGCCAGGATGACGGTTCTGCCCAGGAAGTCGCCCTCCTGGTGGATGGCTTCACCCGAGTGCATGCCGATGTGCACCTTGAGGGGGTCGCCCTCTTCGTGCTGGTTGTAGCGCTGCAACGAGCGCTGGATGTCGACCGCGCAACGGATCGCGCCGCGGGGATCGGCGAACGCCACCATCGCCTCGTCTCCGTGGCACTTGACCTCGTAGCCCCCGTGAGCGGCGATCTGACCGCGGACGATCTGGAAGTAGGTGTCCAGGAGCCGCTGGCTTTCGTGGTCACCGAGCCGCTCCGTCAGCTGGGTGAACTGCGACACGTCGGAAAAGAAGATGGTCACGGTTCCGTCAGGGGCGAGAGTCGGTTGGCGGGACTGGCCAGGCCGGCGAGAGCCCCTCGACTTGGGGAAGACCACGTCGAGCACGTCGAGAAGGTCATCGGCAAGAGCCACGGCGTCGCGCACGTCCAGCAGATGGTCGCGTCGACGTCCCGTGCGCCCGGCAGTCTCCCCGGCCGCGGTGGCCTGGGCTCGGGGGCGGACCTCCGAGCGCGCCTCGACGACCGAGCGCTTCACCTCGTCGATCATGCGCCGCGGGGTGCGCTTCGAGCGAATCGAGACCCCGCCGAAGATCGGATACGCCCGGACCCGGATCACCGGGCTGTCCGGCACAACCGGCACATCGGCGACCTTGGCGTCCTTCCCCCCGAAAATCGAGAACCCCGAGAGCTGCACGGCGACGCCTTCAGGCACGACGATGTCCACGCCCCCGAAGACGGCCACCGCCCTGATCTCGACCTCTGGCCCCTCGAGTTCGGCGCTGCGCATGTCGAGGTCGACACCACCGAAGACCGCCGCGACCCGTAGCCGGGGGCCCGGCCGCCACCGCCCTCGCCGCGACGCGCCCGAGAACACCGCCACGACGTCGTTGGACTGCGGGACGGTGCTGCGGTGGGGAGTGGTTTCGTGAGGCAAGTCCCAGGTCGCCCGGTCCAGATCGGCCTGGGTGCGCGCGGCGAGAACGACCTCCACCCGCTGGGAGAACTCGTCGAGGGTGAGGCGGCCCTCGCTCGTTTGCTTGGCCATGAGCGAAGCGACCCGGTCCCGCTCCGCCTCGGAGACCCGGGTCTCCGGCCGGCGTTCCTGGTCCTCTGGCACGCGTTAAGCCTGCCCCATCCGGCGGCGCCGCGTCGCCATCGCCACCCACGTTCTGGCCAGCGGCCTCATGCCGGAGGCTCGGCCAGGCCCACTACCTGGCCAGTGGCCACCCCGAGCAGCTCGGCCGCCGACCCTTCCCGGACCACCAGCGCGAGGTGTCCGTTGGCGTCGACGATCATCCCGAGCTCGCCCTCGCGCAAATCGGCGTAGGCCCGGACCCGGCGGACCATCCTGTCGGTCGAGCCGAGGCTCCTGCCCGCCTCCCCTGCGGGCCAGGCCAGCGCGAAGGCGTCAGGGTCGTCGTCGCTCGGCGCCGCGCTCAGCTGGAGATTTCCGAAACGATCGACCCAGTCGACCTGGCACCACCGGACGATCCGGCCGTCGGGGAGCCTCGAGTGCCGAGGATGGGGTAGGAGCAGCCGGACCAGACCGCCTGGGTCGAGCTCGGTGCCGAGCTCGGTCAGCCGTGCCCCGTTGCAGAGCGCGGCCGCCGCCGGAGCGAAAACATCGCGTCCGTCGAACGTCGCCGCACCCGGAGTGCCTCGGGGCCGGGGGAGCTGGACCGCCTCGGCCACCGTCTCGCCATCCAGCTCGGCCGCCGGCAGAAGGAGGCCGTTGTCGGGCCCGACGAACAGCCGGCCGTCCCCCGCTCCGGCGCGCAGCGCGATCCCGCGGCGAGCCGAGCCGACGCCGGGGTCGACGACACCGAGGACGACGCCCTCGCCGAGATGCGGGAGCGCCCGCACCAGGGCGCGGGCCCCGGCGGCCACGTCGAAGGCGGGGATCTCATGGGTCAGGTCGATCACCGTCGTCTGAGGGGCGAGCCGCCGCAGCACGGCTCGGACGACGCCGGCGAATTCGTCTCGGGATCCGAAATCCGACACAAAGAAGACGGTGTTGGGTCCTGTCGCCACTGCGAACCCCGATCAGCCCGCCGTCAGCCGGCCATTCAGGCACCGGACGGTCTCGCGCAGCCCGACCGAGCGGCCGACCTTGATGGCGCCGGGCTCGCACGTGAACACCAGCCGGTGCGCCGGCTTGTTCGATGGCCCGAGCGACGAGGGTACCTCGCTCACAATGAGGCCACGGCCGGACGCCGGACGGTTGGGCTGCTCCATGGCTCCCCATCTTGGAGGAGAGCGAACACTGTGCCCAACACTTGACGGTCGCGCCTCAATGGCCGAGCTGGCGAGATCGCTCGGTCGCGCTCGCCACCGCCTCGAGGAACGCAGAGCGCACCGCCCTCGCTTCGAGGGCCCGCAAGCCGGCCGCGGTCGTGCCGCCGGGCGAGGTGACCTCGGCCCTCAGCTCCTCGGGCGACCGCTGCGTTTCAGCCAGCAGGTCGGCTGACCCGGCCAGGGTGGCCACCACGAGCTCGCGGCTCGTGTCGCGGGGCAAGCCGGCGGCCACCCCCGCTTCGATCAGGGCCTCGGCCACCAGGAAGACGTAGGCAGGCCCCGAGCCCGACAGGCCGGTGACCGCGTGGAGCAGGCGCTCGGGGAGCCTCACCACCGTCCCCACCGCCGAGAGGATGTCCTCGGCCCAATCGAGGTCGGCGGCCCGGGCCCGCACTCCGCCGGCGATCGCCGACGCTCCCGAGCCCACCAGGACGGGGGCGTTGGGCATGGCCCGGACAACGACGGTATCGGCCGGCAGGGCCGCCTCGAGGCGTTCTGTCGCCAGGCCGGCAACGACTGAGAGCACGCGAGGCGACCCGGTCGCAGCGAGCCCGGCACAGACCGACTCGGCGATCTCGGGCTTCACCGCGAGGACGGTGCCGCCCTCGGCCGACACCGAGCCCGCCGCCGGACGCTCGCTGATCACCAGCCCCGGGTGCTCCCCTTCGAGCTGGTGCCGACGCTCCGCCGAGGGTTCGACGACACCGATCTCGCCGGGCGCGCGGCCCGCGGCCAGGAGACCGGTGATCAGCGCGCCGCCGATGCGACCCGCCCCGACGACGAGGAGCTTCACCGCCATCGCTTGCCGAGGCTACTGGTGGAGCGCTCAGCGCCGGCGAGGCCGGCGTCGATAGAGCTTGGGATAGCCGAGGGTCATGGCCGTTGGAAAGTGCTCGTCCACGTAGTGGATCGAGGATCCGGTGATCCGGTCCAGCTCGTCGTCGTCGACCGCGGCCGCCGGGACCCGGCCGACCAGGTAGACGGCGTCCTCGGGGCCGAGGCAAAAGCCCATGCCGTAAAGGTCGCCGTTGCGGCGCAGGAGATAGCGGTAGACGGCCTCGGCGTTCTCCTCGGGCGCCGGCATGAACTGGGCCTCGTGATGGAGGGTGCGCTGCTGGAGGGTCAGCCAGACCGTGATGTAGTCCTTCTCCTCCCCCTTGAATCGCAAGTACCACCGGTGCGAGGCCGTGCGGTCGGTCACCTCCTGGCGCTCGGCGGCCACCAGCGAATCGCCTCGGTCGAGCTCGCGAGCCGACCAGGCGTCGATGGCGGCAATCGCCTGCGCGCGCTCTTCTTCCTCGGGGAGCTCGGCAACCGGCACGGGGACGTTCAGCCCCGGGCGGTGGCGGTCGTCCTCAGCACTGCACCAGGTGGCCGGCGTCCAGCTCCTCGTGCAGCGCGGCCAGCTGTTCGGCCGCCTCCCGCCAGCTGTAATCGAGCGCGTCGGCCGCGGCCTGGTCCGCCATCCTCCTGGCGAGAGTCGGCTCAGCCAGGATCTTCTGCACGTATTGGGCGAAGCGTGCCGGCCCGCCCCGCTCGACCAGGAACCCGGTCTCGCCGTGGTCGACCAGGGTGGTGAGCCCGCCGACCGCCGAGGCCACCACCGGGGTCCCGCACGCGGCCGCCTCCAGGGCGACCAACCCGAAGGACTCGGACCGGCTCGGCACCAAACAGACGTCGGCGGCGCGGTAGTAGGTCGAGATCACCTCGTGGGGCTGGGGCGGCACCAGCCGAACCCGTCCGGCCACGCCCAAGTCCTCGGCCAGGGTGACCAGGCCGTGGTAGGACTCCTCGCCGCGCGGACCGCTCGGGCCACCCACAACGACGAGCGTCGGGTCCGACCCCTCGACGGAACCCAGTTCGGCCACCACCCGGACGGCGACATCGGCGCCTTTCAGCGGCTGGATCCGGCCGACAAAGAGAAGGAGGGGCCCGGTGGTGGGCAGCCCAAGCGCCCGGCGGGCCTGGGCCCGGTCGCCGGGGGCGAAATAGGCGTGGTCCACACCGAGCGGGACAATCCGCACCCGGTCGGGGTCGGCCCCGTAGAGCTCGATGATCTGCTCTGCCTCGACGCTGCAGGAGGCGAGCACACTATCGGCACAGCGGATGATGGCCGCCTCGGCCTCGGCCCGGCGGTGGGGCATGTCCGCCTCCACCTCTTCGGGACCGGCCTCCGCCTTGACCCGGTCGAGGGTGTGGAAGGTGCACAGGAGCGGGAGGTCGAGCTCGTGCTTGATGGTGTGCCCGGCCAACCCCGAGAGCCAGTAGTTGGCGTGGACGGCCTCGAAGGCCCCACCCTCTTCGTCGCTCAATCGCAAGCCCGACGGCGAGGTCATCGAGCCGAGCACCCGGTCGGTGAACTCGGCGACCACGTCGACGAGCGCCTCCTTGGGCAATGGCGCCAGCGGTCCGGCCCGGACATGGTGGACCCGCAGCCCTGGTTCCACCGCGACGACCGGGGGCTGATCGGGCGACCACGCTCGGGTGAACACGTCGCAGTCGGCGCCCGACCGGGCGACCGCGGCGGCGAGCTCCCGCACGTAGACGTTCATCCCGCCGCTGTCACCGGATCCGGGCTGGGCCAGGGGTGAGGTGTGGAGCGAGAGGATGGCGAGGCGCCGCATGGCGACGCGAGCCTACCGGGGCACTGTCGTCCCTGGTCGCAGGCCAGAGGCGACCGGATGGTCTGTTTCCTCGGCCCGATCGGGGTCATCGTGCTCCCGCCGAAACGACCGGTAGATCTGGACGAGGGCCTGCTTCTGATCCTCGTCGAGGTGGGGGTCAGCCAGGATCTGGCGGGTGAGGTCCTCGCCGTCGTGCCTGGGCTCGAGGATGCCGGCGTGAACGTAGAGCGTCTCGGCCGAGATCCGCAGCGCCCGGGCGATCTGCTGAAGGATTTCGGCCGACGGCTTCCGCAATCCCCGCTCGATCTGGCTCAGGTAGGGATTGGAGATGCCGGCCAGCTCCGAGAGCCGCCGCAGTGACAACCTCGCCAGGGCACGCTGCTCCCGAATGAACTCGCCCAAGTCGCGCCAGCCGGAGGAGTCGCCGGTCACCGCCGGTCAGCGTACTGCCGCGACCCCGGACAGCTTTCGCCTTAGCGGACGGCGCCAGCTCGCTCGGCCGGTGCGTACCGGTAGAGCACCAGGCCGGTCACCGACCGAAGGGGCAGGCGGCCAAACGACCGGCTGTCGGTGCTGAGGTCGGGATTGTCCCCGACCACCGCCACGGTCGACCCATGGTGATCAACCACCCGTTTGACGATACGAGTCGGACGGCCCGGTCCCGGCGGGGCGGCCAGTGTGACAAGACTCCCGGGTCGCAACAGCGTCCGATGACCGAGACAGAGCACGAGCAACCGGTCGCCCGGCTCCAAGGTGGGGACCATGCTCTCGCCCATCACCTCGACACGGCGGAGAGCGGCGGCACCCAGGCCGACCAGGACGACGAGGCCGAGTCGTCGGCGACACCGCGTTCGGCGCGATGCCGTTCCCCCTGCTCTGTCAGATTTTTTCAATTCGTACGGCTGGGTAAGGTGGGGTTGACGACCACGGACCCCACTGTTGACCGTGGGCCTCCGCTCGACAAGACCAACCCGCGAAGGGAGCACAAGATGTCCTTGCTCGACCGCATCCTGACCACGATGGATCGGATCGCCCCGCCCTCGACCGTGTCCGCCCATTGCGACCTGCCCTGTGGTGTCTACGACCCAGCCCAGGCCCGCATCGAGGCCCAGTCCGTCATGGCCTGCCAGGAGAAGCACAACAGCTCCGACGACCACGACTTCAAACAGCGGGCCATCACCATCAAAGAGGAGCGGGCCGAACTGGTGAAGCACCACCTCTGGGTGCTCTGGACCGACTACTTCAAGCCCGAGCACCTGCAGGCGCACCCCCAACTCCACGAGCTGTTCTGGAGGGCCACCAAGTCGGCGGGTGACGCCAAGAAGACCAACGACGAGGCCGTCGGACAGCGGTTGATCGACGAGATCGACCAGATCGCCGAGGTCTTCTGGGCGACGAAGAACTAGCCGGCGATCACCCGTCGTGCCGGCCGCAGGACGTTGCGGTCGGCACGGCGGCGAGCCGCTCGTCGGAGATCGGCTCGCCACAGGTCGAACAGGTCCCGTAGGTGCCGTCGGCCAGACGAGCCAGAGAGGCGTCGACCTGGTCGAGCGTGACTTGGCACTCCGTCAGGGCAACCTCGTAGTCACTCCCCACCGTGGTCACCGTAGCGCCGGGGCGATCGGGCCCACGGCACCCTCGCCGGTAGCGGGCGTCACTTCGGCGTCACATGCACGGCCCGAACCCGGTACCGCAACGGCGGCTCGCCCAACTCCTCCAGGTAGTGGGCGACCCAGCCGGCGACCCGGGCCACCTTGAAGAGGACGCCGCCCGCCTCGGCGTCCATGTCCGCGACGAAACTGAGCGCGGCCAGTCCGAGGTCGATGTTCGGTCGCGGGAGCCCTCGCTCCCGCGCGATCGCAACCACCGCGCCCACCGTGTCGAGGCGTCCAGCCGTGTCCGCCCGCTCCACGAAGCCCCAAAACGCCTCGAAACGAGGGTCGGCCTCGTACAGGAAGTGGCCGAACCCCGGAGCACCTCCCTGCCAACGCAGGGCGTCATCAAGGGCGACGGCCGGACCCCGTCGAGCCGCTTCCTCGAGCATGAGGTGCGCAGAGCGGCTGGCTCCGGCGTGCAGAGGTCCGCTCGCCGTACAGAGGCCGGCGAGCACGGCGTCGTAGACGTCGGCCCGGGTCGAAGCGGCCGTCCTCACCGCCAGGGTCGAGCTCGCCAGCTCGTGGTCGGCCAGCAGGACGAGCGCGGCCCGGACTGCCTCGGTGAACGCCACGTCCGATCGCGGCGCCAAGACCGAGGCCAGCTGGTCGGCCACCGTCGGGCCGGTACCCCCGAGACTCGAGACCATCGTGGCGATAAGGGTCCCCGCGGCTCGCCCAACCGCGACGTCCCGGAGATCGGACCGCAACGGGTCGGCAGCGCCGGTCATCACCACCGCCCAGCGCAACCGGTCGTCGAACGACGGCATCGGCGCGGAATCAATCGGCACCGGTTCCCATGGCCCGGGCGCGGCCTCCCAGAGCAACTCGGCCACCCGTTCATAGGACTCGGTCTGGGCCAGCCGGGTCGCGGGTAACCCCCGGTAGCGATGCCCGTCCTCGCGGATCTCGGTGATCGCCGTCGTGATGGCGGCCAGACGCCCATCGTTCCGTTCCCCAGCGCGGTGCCGTCGGGCCATCGCCTCCACGTCGTCCACGTCGAACAGGCTTCGACGGTCCGGGGAGCGGTGCGCCACGAGCAGACCGCGACTCACGTAGGCATAGAGCGTCGTCAACTTGATGCCGAGCCGCCGGGCGGCCTCCTCGCTGGTCAGCATCCCCGGCACGGCGACAATGGTAGTTCACATTGACTTGATCAACGTTTACAACCCTCCGGGACACGGAGCACAATGCACCGTATGGCCCCCTGAAGGGCCGAGCCGAGAGGAGGCGACCATGCTCGTGCGTGACCTGATGTCGGCCCCGGCGGTCACCTGCGACGCCGATTCCACCCTCACTCGAGCGGCCGGGGCGATGTCCGGCGCCGAGATCGGCTCGGTGATCGTCCTCGACGAGAGCAAGGTGACCGGCATCCTCACTGAGCGGGACCTGCAGCGGGCGGCCGCCGCCGGTGTCAACCCGGCCACCGAACGCGTCCGCATGTGGATGACCGCCGGCCCCGACGTCCTCGGGCCCGACGAGGACGCGCTGACCGCGTGGACGAGCCTGACCCACCACCACTACCGGCATCTGCCCGTCGTCGAGCACGAGGAGCTGATCGGGGTGGTCTCGATCCGGGACCTGCTCGGTGCAGCCAGCCTGCGCCCCGCGGGGGAGCTCGCCGCCGACGCACCCCGAGGACTCGAGGGTGTGGTCGTGGCCACCACCACCGTCGGGGACGTCAGGGGGCGGGAGGGCTTCTACCACTACCGCCAGTACTCGGCAGTCGACCTCGCCGCCGCTCGCACCTTCGAGGACGTCTGGTATCTCCTCCTCAACGGCGAGCTGCCAGACCGGGCCCAATCCGAGGCCTTCGGCAACGAGACCCGTTCGCTTCGCTCACTCCCCGACGGGCTGCGACGCATCCTGCCGGACATCGCGTCATCGGGCACCCCTCTGGACGTCCTGCGGACCGCGGTGTCCCTCTTCGGATCCGAGCTCGGCTGGGAGCCCGTCTCGGATGCGGGCACCGAACGCGTCAGGGGCGACACCTTGAAGCTCTGCTCGGCGGTGCCGGTGGTGCTGGCCAGCGCGCACCGGATCCGTAACGGCCTGACGCCGGTTGCGCCCCGCGCCGAGCTCTCCCTGGCCTCGAACTTCCTGTGGATGCTGACCGGCTCGGATCCCGACCCCGAGCACGCCCGGGCCATCGACCAGTACCTCACCCTGGCGACCGACCACGGCTTCAACGCTTCGACCTTCACCGCCAGGGTCATCACTTCGACTCAGGCCGATCTCGCCGCGGCCATCTGTGGAGCCATCGGAGCGCTCTCGGGTCCGCTGCACGGTGGCGCTCCAAGCCGGGCGCTCGACATGCTCGATGCCATCGGGACGGTCGACAACGCCGAGGCCTGGTTGCGCTCGGCCGTCGCCGCTGATGAGCGGCTCATGGGGTTTGGTCACCGGGTATACAAAACCGAGGACCCCCGTTCCACCTTCCTGCGAGCACTCGCCCAGAAGCTCGGCGGGCCACTCGTCGGTTACGCCATGGAGGTGGAACGGATCGCGCTGCGGGTGCTCGCCGAGCTGAAGCCCGGCCGGGAGCTCTATACCAACGTCGAGTACTACGCCGGCGTGGTCATGAACAGCTGCGGGATCCCGCGCGAAATGTTCACACCGACATTCGCCGTTGCCCGAACGGTGGGCTGGACCGTGAACGTGCTCGAGCAGATGGCCGACAATCGCCTGATCCGGCCCACCGCCCGGTACATCGGTCCCCCGCCGCCACAGGCGGTGCCCACGTTGTAGGGCGGGTCGCCGACACAGACGGCGGTGCACCGCGGGCTCCGACCGCGCGCTGGGCCCGACCAGAGCTCTGGTTATCACCTGATAGGAGTGCGCTAAACCGCTGATACGCAGCGGCGGCGCTCACCCTTGTTCTTGGCCTTGTTCTTGGCCGTCAGGCCTGCGCGGCGAGCGGTCGGTCGCCGGTGCAAGGTTCTCCCATCCGGCGGGCGGGTCAGCAAAGAAGTAGAGCACCTCAAGGAGCATCGGCAGTGGTCGTTCGGCCCACGAACGTCCGGGAACCGACCCTCGCGGAAGGAGGAGCAAGGCAAGTTGGAGGTGACGGCGGACGATACGCGGCGCAAGCCCCGCGACCGCCCCGCCTGCTGCTTGGTAGCCGGTCAGCATGGCCGGGACGGTCCGAATCGGAACACCCGCAAAGTCGCAGGCGGGATCGTCCAGTTTGGCGCTGCCCCAGTCGATGAGCGCCTGATACACACCAGCCTCGTCGACGAGGACATTCGTGGCCTGCACGTCCCCATGGGTTACGCAAATCGATGAATCGGTAGCCGCCTCGGTCAACACTTCGAGCCAAGCGCCCAACCACTCGGCATCAAGCGAGGAGAGCCAACCTTCGCCTCTACGTTGGAAGAGAAGTTCGATTGGATTTGGGATCTCCTCCGCCACGCGAAGCTCATTCCCGTCGACCTTGCTGTGGAGGCGGGCGAGGTCCTGCCCGAGCTCGGACCAAGGATCCGGAGCTTCGATCAAAGGACGGCCCAAGCTCTGTTCGAGGTTCCTCCCGTGGACCAACTCGTAGACTGCGTAGGGAACCGGAAGGAGCTCGGTGCTCGCGTCGTAACGGACGAGTTCTGGCGTTCGGATCCCGGCTGCTCGAGCCTTCGGGACAATAAGCGCTTCACGATGCAAAGCCTCGAAGTGCGCCGGGTGGTTCCGCGGGACGCGAAGCACGTAGCAGTCCCCTAGCCGATAGACCGCATTGAAGATGCCGGTGTCCGCCAACTTGGTCATCTCGTCCACGCGAACACCGAATTCGGAACAAAGTCGCTCCACCGAGCCGGCCGGCAGCTCTGTGTGTTCGGGAATAGCAGCGCTCACTCCAGCATTCTGTTCAAGATCAAAGTTGTACGCAGGCGAACTGTCTGGATGGTCAGCCAACAGCAACCCCGCGATGCGGACAAACGGTGTTCCCGCCCCAGGCGGCGGTCGGGGTGGGCGCGGAGGCCGAAATGTCGCCATGCACCGGGGACAAGTGCCTAAGGCGGCACCAAACGCTGCCTGTTCTTTTGGCCGGCCTGCGGGCGAGCCGAAGTGTTGTCACCCACAGACCAGGGGGACGGATCGAGGGCTAGCCGCAGGTCGGAGTGCGATCAACGCGCTGTCGATGCTGCGGTAGTGCACAGCCGAGTAATCCGCGTCAGCCAAGAGCCCAGCCACCTCAGCTTCGAACGCAGGCCTCCGATTCCCGAGTCGTGACAGCACGTGGGAGAGGCTGTAGTGGAAGCCGAGCGCCGCCTCCAAGCTCGGCTCTTCCGTCTGCTCGTACTCATATCGCAGAAACCGAAGGCGCGAGAAGGCCGACCGACCCAGAATATCTGGAAAGGGCTCGTGTCTCCCACGAGGATGGGGTCCTTCGGGCACACCTGCGAGGTATCGCTCGAGCACCTCGCCAACCAAAGACCAAGGCGGTCGATCTCGCCATGGACGTACATCGTCACCGGCCTTGGCGATGGCCGGTTGACCGACGTCGTAGTTGACGATGACGACAGCGCCGTCTGTTGGATGGAGGTAGTTGTCCAGCGCCCGCAGGACCCGATCCTGATCTTGCATCCAGTGAAAGGCTTGGCTGATCGTGACCGCCCGGTACTGATGGTTGGGCTCACCCAGGATCGAAAGGTTCTCGGAACTGCCCTGGAGGAAACCGACATTGCCGACACCGGCCGCGGACGCACGGCGCTCACCTTCGGCGAGCATGTCCGGCTCGGGGTCGACGGCGAGTATTTCACCGACATATGGCGACAACCGAATGGCAACTTGGCCAGGGCCCGTCCCGAGGTCGATGATTCGCTCGTTGAGAGACCAACCCAGTGTCGCGGCAAGCCATCTGCCGAACTCGTCGCTGATGACCGGCCGGTACTCCGCGTAATACCAAGCCGTGCCCCGATACGGGCGAGAGCTCCCTGCACCAGTGAATGATTCGCTCATCGATCGATTACCACGGTGACGCCGCGATAGGTCTCGTTCAACCCGTCTCAAGGACCCAGAACCTGCCACAGCACCAGGCCATTCAGCACGATGATCACGCTGCTGACCAACCCGGCGGTGATCGTCGTTCCGGCCCGATTGACATGCTGGCCCATGATCTTTCGGCTCCCGGTCAGCAAGACCAGGGGCACTAGAGCGAACGGGATCCCAAACGAGAGCGCCACCTGGCTGAGCACGAGGGCGCGGGTCGGATTGAAGCCCGCCAGCAGCACTCCAATGGCGGGAAGCATCGTGACGGCTCTTCGTATGAAGAGCGGCACCTTCCAGCCCACGAAACCGGTCATGACGACTTGACCGGCGTACGTTCCCACGCTCGAGGACGAGATACCAGCTGCAAGCAGGGCAACTCCGAAGACCAGTGCGGCCAACCCACCAAATTGAGCCAGCCTGGCGTGCACTTCATGCAGGGTGGAAACCGAAGCGCCGGCGTGATCATGGAACACCTTGGCTGCGACGGCCAACATGGCCATATTGACGATGCTGGCGAGCCCGAGAGCAACTACGACATCGAGCCGCTCGAAGGCCAACACACGCCGCCGCTCGGTCTCATCCCGGCACGGTGTTCGATTCTTCGTCAACGTCGAGTGCAGATAGACGACGTGGGGCATGATCGTCGCTCCCACGATTCCGACGGCCAGTAGGACGCTCTCATCGCCGGAGAACCTGGGCACAAGCCCAGCTAGGGATCGCCCCGGGCTGGGCCCGATCCAAAAGGTCTCGTACAAGAAGCCGAGGAACACGACACCGAGGAACGCGGTGATCCAGATCTCGAAGCGCCGGCGCCCACGGGACTGCAAATGGAGGACTGCAAAGGCCACGACGGCTGTTATCACCACGGCTCCTGGTATGGGTACGTGGAAGACGAGGTTCAGGCCAAGAGCTGCGCCCACAAATTCCGCCAGGTCCGTCGCCATGGCTACCAACTCGGCCTGGCCCCAGAGCACGTAGACGATTGGTCGAGGAAAGTGCTCTCGGCACAGTTCCGGCAAATCCCTTCCCGTGACGATCCCGAGCTTGGCCGACAGGTACTGCACGAGCATGGCCATGACGTTGGCCACCAACACGACCCACAGGAGCAAATACCCGAATTGGGCCCCGCTCTGGGTATTGGTGGCGAAGTTGCCCGGATCGACGTAGGCGACGGCGGCCACGAACGCCGGCCCGAGCATCGCAAGCACAACGCGCCCGCGACCGAGCGAGAGAAGTTGTTCGAGCTCACTCGGCTCCGCGTATTCCGAACCGATTGCTCCGGGAGGGACCCCGGCTGGGGCTGGGGCTACCGGCACCAACGACCGGGTTCCGTGACCATCCTTGAGTTCGCGCCGCGGCTGACCCCGAGTCGGCCGTGGGCGTCGTGAACCCAGAGATTGGCGATTGCCCGCGCTCTTCACCGGCCGCCGTGCTGTCCGCTTACGGCCTGACAGAACTGGCCGCGGTGGAGCCCCTCGTCAAAGCGTCGAATTAGCCCGCTGAGTCCGCGGTGAGCTCGGCTGGGACAAGAGTGTCCATCTCACCGCGCTCCACGTCGTCAAGGCTCATCGTCCGCGCCACTGCCAGAGCGGCCAGCCGACGCTGAATGAGCCCCTGCGTGAATTCCGGGTCGTAGCCGGCGGCTTGCGACTGGGGCCCGCCGTATCCCTGACCGTATCCATCGGTGAGCTCAGCCCATCGGCGCTCGACAAAGTCCCACAGCTCGGGGTTCTCGGCGATGATCCTGCGGCCGAGGTAGGTGCCGTAGGAGATGTGGCGCGCTTCATCGCGCCGGGTGAGCTTGATTCCACGCTCTAGTCCGGGCAGCTTCTCTGTCATGCGGAACAGCTTGTTCCAGCGGTTGTAGCCACCAATCGCTGCTACGCCCTCGACCAGCTGGTTGTACACGAGCGTCGCATCGAGAATGGCTTCGGGCGAACGGTCGGTGTCCAAGCGGCGCATAACCTTGGTGAGCTCTCCATCGAAGAGCGCGCGGCGGCGCCCGTCGCCGGCCTGCATCTGCTGGGATTGCTGGCGGACGACATCGTCCAATTCAGAAGGATCGAACCCGACGGCATCGAACCACCGACGGAACATGTCGGTGTGCTTCGCCTCCTCCATGGCGAACATGGAGAGGTACATCGTGTCCTCGAGTCGCCCGAGGTCGGACATCGCTCGCAGAAGTGGAACGATGTCAAGCGTCACGGCCTCTTCACCGACCATGAATCCACGAGCGGAGAACACGAACGGGAGCCGCTCCTCCTCGGTCATCTCAGCCCAGTCGATGGCATCCTGCGACCAGTCAATGTCAGCTGGATCCCAGAACAGTTTCTTCGACTTTTCCCAGAGCTTCCATGCAACCAAGTCGTGATTGATCCCATGCGTGGACTTGTAACGGTGAATCTGTGTCTCTTGGATTTTCCCGTGTGCCGAAGCAACATCTGTCATGGCGGTTCTTCTTTCCCTTTCTTCTCCGAGTGGAGTCCTCTTTCGATGAGCCGGGGCGAATGTCGCGCGGCCATCGTGCCTCTTGGTCCCCTACGTGTGCTCTGCAGTGTTTGGTCCGGGCTCCCCGCTCTCGGTCCGAGCACCAGTGCGACCGAAACTGGCAACAATTCGGCCGACAAGGTCGCTCCATCGTTCTGGGTCAGGACCAGTCACTCCAGCGCCGCGCTGGAGCAAGAGGCCAAGGTGCAAGGTCTGCACAAAGAACAGGACAGCCTCAGAGTCCACATCCGGTGCCACCGTCCCATCCGCCTCAGCCGCCTCAACCAAGGGTTGCACGGCATGACGATGGTGCCGCCTCCCCTCTTGTAGAGCCGCTGCCACTTCGGGCTCGCGGCGAGCGGCGACGTACGCCTCCAGCTGCACAGCCTCTTCGTCAGTCAGCAGACTCCGACGCCAAGCTGCCCCCCGGGAGATCAGCTCTGAGACGCGCCCATCCGATACAGCCGGCGACACCTTTGAACGAGCCACCACCGCCTCGCGAAGCAACGCTTCCTTGGAGCCGAAGCGGCCGTAGATCGCCGTTGTCGAGAGCCCAGCTTCCCGGGTGATGTCGAGCACCTTGGTTCCGGCGTAGCCCTCTCTGGCAAACACCCGCACCGCAGCCTCGAGTAAACGGTCCCGGACGGGATCGTCGAGCAACGCAGCTTCGGTCATGATCACGAACCTTCTTTGGCCACGGATAAAAAATATTTTCTGATGGGTCGCATGTCAACCACTCCGAGGTGAGATTCGGAACATTCCTGGTCAGGCGGCGGACGCGCCGTGAGCTCAGCGCTGCCAGTCGGGACTCAAGCATGCCTTTGGTCGTTTGTGGGGTGCACCGAGTTGGGACCGGCACCCCCCACCGCTCAACACGGCAGCATCCGCAGTGTGCTGTGTTAAAGACTGCGGCCAACCGAGACACGTTGCGCTCTCGGTTCGGTCCACCTCAGCGGGTCGCAGAACTCATGGCACCGGTCCCCGATCGTCATATCAAGGCATCGAACATTCGACCGGCGAGTTCGTCGAGGTCGTTGATCCGATGCAAGTCCAGCATCTCTCGGACGTCACTGACCCAGTCGAATCGGAAGCTCAGGAGGGCCTGCAACGCCCGACGCGAGAAGTCGGGAGGGGCTCCCCAACCGTACGCATCGAGGAACCGATGAAGCCGCGGACGACTCCGTCGCAAAGCATCCAGGTAAATCGGAACGAGCTCGTAGTACGGATCGGCGACCAGTGCATCACCCCAGTCAATGATCCCCTCAAGTCGGCGGTCTCGTATGAAGAGGTGGTCCCCGGTGATGTCACCATGCACGACCGTGCCGGGAACGAGGACCTCAGCGAGGTAATCGGCCACCTGGACGACCAGCTTGTCGGGGAGGCCAAAGTTGCGCACCCTCTCAGGCGCGCTGGAACGCAGCCGATCGAGTGTCTTCGTCGACCCAAGAGCGGCCGGAGGTTCGAGGTGATGGAGACGCCGGACGGCTGTCCCGACTTCTTCGATGACCCGATCGGTCAGGCCCTGGGTGACGTCCAGCTCCCGAACGGCCCGGCCCGCGAACCTCCGGGTGATCAAATACGGCCAGGTTGGCTCGTCCTCAAAGAGCCGACCGCTCGCAATCAGTTCCGGCGCCGGGATCTCACGATGCTCGGTTAACAGCTGATGGACCGTCGCCTCCATCTGGAAGCTATGCCTGCCGTCGAAGCTCTCTCCAAAGAGCTTGACCACCATCGGGCCGATGAGAAACGTAGGGAAGGTACCGACGAATGGCGTCTCGAGTCGACCCTGGGGTAGGCCCAAACGCTCGAGCGCCACTCGGACGAAGGGTCCCCAGTAACCGGTGTCTCCGAGGTGCTCGCCGTAATACGGCTGGTCTTCACGAGGACGGATGTCCACGTTGGGGTTCTATCTCACCCACCCGAGGAGGACACCCCGCCTGTGGTAACAACGTCGGGTGCGGGACCGAGCTGCACAGGACCCGCGAAACCGAAGGTCTAGGTCGTGTCTCCGAGCCCAGGAAGTACTGATGACCGTACGGAGCCAAACGACGCGCTTGTTCAGCAACACGCTGGTTATCGCTCGTGGCAGATGCCGTTATGAACAGACAGGGAGATCGAAAATCCCACCTTGTTCGGTACATGGAGGCTCAACGGCGCCCCGTGTCAGAGCAAGCGGCTCGCCTGACCTGCCCTAACCTCTGTCTGGGCCGCTAGCTCATCGGGTAGAGCAGGGGACTTTTAATCCCAAGGTGCCGGGTTCGAGCCCCGGGCGGCCCACCCGTCGCGGCCTGCGATGTTGTTCTTTCGGTCAGTCGTCGCCGCGGGCCCTTGGTCGCCGTTTAGTCGCCGCCTGATCGACCAGCGCGGCAACCGCGGCCCGCGGCGTCGGCTTTACGCGGGCTGTCCTTTCGCCCGGACGGGCGGCAGAGAGCCCTGGCGGCGGGCCTCTCGCACCCATCGGTTCAACGTGGTGCCGCGCCGGCAACTTGCGGGCGTACAGGAAGATCGAGATGGGTGTTCCCTAAGCTTGAGCACGTAATGACGGTTCCTACCGAGATCCAAGCTCTCGGACCAGAAGATGCTCATCAGGTCCTGGCGGCCTCAGAACTCTTCGACGCGCCCGCTATCCCTGAGTCCACAGCCAAGTTCCTCACCTCCCCTGGACACCATTTCTTGATGGCGTACCAAGGAACACGACCGATCGGCTTCATAACCGGCGTAGAGATGACCCATCCGGACAAGGGCACTGAGATGTTCCTCTACGAGCTCGCCGTCCACGAGCAGTTCCGTCGCCAGGGGGTTGGGCGAGCACTAGTTGAAGCGCTCTCTCGCCGGGCCAGAGACGCCGGATGCTACGGAATGTGGGTCCTCACCGACGACGACAATCCGGCGGCAATTGCAACCTACCAAGCCGGTGGTGCGAGCATCGATGGCTCCCAGGTCATGCTCTCGTGGAGGTTCTAGATCATGACTCGTCTCGATGCTTACACGGGGAGCTCATCGAGACGCCGGTACGGGTTGCCCAATAGGGGCCGGTGTTCGGTACAGGTCTCTTCGACGACGCCGAGGGTGCTGTCGGATAGGCGCGGCTTCGATCCGGGTCCTCGCTGAAAATCACTTGGTGGCCCTGACTCAGCCATCAGGCCGGTTGTCCGGCCCCCTGGCGCCCCGGGGCGCCCTGGACCAGGCCCTTTGTGGGCTTAGCGCCGGTATCGGAGGGAGCCGAGGAACCGGAAGAAGTCCGAGCTCGGCACGTTGGTTCCGGTGGCGTTGATCGTGTACCCCGGCCACTGCTCGTAGACATCGATCGACACGTTGGCACCTTCGTGCGAGGTGGTGGTGATCGCGTTGTGGCCGGCGATGCGGATGTGGTGCCAAGCCTTAGATTTCGGGCCGGCGAAGCTCTGATAGAGGCCAGGCATTTTCCTTTCGGAGATGGCGGCCACGATGATTTGGCCCCCATGGTCATCAACGATCAACGTCTCGTTCGGGGTCACTTGGCCTGCCGACCCGGTTTGGCCACCCGCCCCGGCGACGATGTACTGGCTCTGGACGACATGGCCGAAAGTCGAGTCGGGTGGGAACCAGGTGGCATGGAACGGGACTGGCACGGCGGCCAGCGCCACGCCCATTGCCGCTGCCCGCGTTCTTAGGCTCATGGCGCCGTCCTTGAACATCCGAGCCGGCATTTGGTTCCTGGTAGCCGTTTAGTAGCCGGACTGGATGCCGCTTGCCGGATGTGAGGGTACCAGACGGAGTAGAAAAGCACCTCTGCCCAGGGAAAACCACCATCTGACCGTGCCGTCCAGCAATCCTTCCACTTTGGCTCCAGAGTCGGATCAGACGTCCGGAGTGCTCATCTGGACGGGACCTTGGTCATGATCCGCGGGGCGTGCTCAGGCCACCGCCTCCAACTCCTCCGCGGGAATGAACTCGAGTTCGGGTTGGGCCGGCTTCGACTCAAGCAGCACCCCTGCTAGCACTGCCCCCAGGGCGGCCAGTGCAGCAAGAACGTAGAAGGCAATCTGGAACCCATGGGTTAGGGCTGCGCCGCTAAAGGCGCTGGCGCCCGCATGGGTGGCGACATAGTGGGTCGTGACGGTTGTCGCGATGGTCGCTGCCACGGCAACGCCGATCGCACCACCGATCTGCTGGGTGGTGTTGATCAACCCGGAGGCAATCCCAGCATCGCCTGACTGGACGCCTGTCAATGCTCCAATCGACATTGAGACGAACGAGAGCGCCAGCCCAAGGCCGCTTATCAGGAATGCGGGGAGCAGGTCGGTGAAGTAGTGGCCCTGCACCGGTAGCCGGGCGAAGAGCACCAATCCTCCAGTCGAGAGCGCCAGTCCGGTCGGCAGCACGCGACGTACGCCGATTCGCGTGACGAGCCTCTGCGCCAAGCCGGAGAAGACGATGACAGTGAGGGTCAAGCTGATGTACGCGACGCCGGTCTTAAGCGCGGAGTAGCCGAGCACTTCCTGCAGGTACAACGTGATGAGGAAGAACTGCGAGAAGACGGCACCTCCCATGAGCAGCCCACTTAGGTTCGAGGCCGCAAGGGTACGGAGTCGGAAGATGCGCAGAGGCAGCAGCGGCGCCTGCGAACGCAGCTCGATCAAGAAGAAGGCCACGATAAGGGCCGCCGACGTCACCAAGAGCCCGATCGTCTCGGCAGTACCCCAGCCGTGCTGGGTGGCTCGGGTCATCGCGTAGACGAGCAGCATCAAGCCGGCCGTGATCGAGATGCCACCCGCCACGTCGAAGTGGCGATGCTGAAGCCCGGCACGACTCTCGCGAAGCAACCACGGACTGAGCCCGAACACCAAGACCCCAATCGGCACATTGATGAAGAAGATCCACGACCAGTTCAGACCGCTGGTGAGCGCTCCGCCAAGCAGAACCCCGGCGGCGGCGCCGCTGCCGGCGACTGCGCCCCAGATTCCCAGAGCAAGATTGCGCTCCCGACCCTCGGCGAAGGTGGTGGTGAGGATTGACAGAGCGGCGGGCGACAGCAAGGCGGCGCCTAGTCCCTGAAGGGACCGGAAGGTGATCAGCGAGGCCGCCGACCACGCCAGCCCGTCGAGCAACGAGCTGACCGTGAACAAGGCCAAGCCGATCATGAAGAGACGCCGGCGGCCGAGCAGGTCGGCGAGGCGGCCGCCCAACAAGAGCACTCCGCCGAAGAAGATGGAGTAGGCGGTGATCACCCATTGCAAACTCTCTTGGGAGAAGTGGAGATCGGTCCTAATCGACGGCAAGGCGACGTTAACGATGGCGATGTCGAGCACCACCATGAACTGGGCGGCCACGATGACCGCGAGTGCCAGCCAACGCCGCCGATCCGGGGAGGCCAGCGTTTCGGGTGAATCGGTGGTTGCCAGCATCCGTTGCTCCTTGCGATCGTTGTAATGCTCCACGATAACAGTTTCAAACGCTTGTGTGGTACACTTATTCCCGATGCAACCCGTAATTGCCGAGAGCCCGCCACGCCGGGTTCAGCAGGTAGCCAAGGAGCTCGCGGCAAGCAGCGGCTATCTGCTCGCCACACTCGGGCTCGCGTTTAAGGCCCAGACCCTCGAGAAACTCGAGGAAGCCGGCTTCGAGGCCCATCAGTACAGCGTCCTCGCCATTCTCGACGAGGGGTCGAGCGAGGCCCAAGCGACGATCGCCGACGCATTGGCCCTCGATCCCAGTCGCCTCGTCGCGGTCCTCGACACCCTCGAAGATCGAGGGCTGGTCGCACGCCAACGCGACCCACACGACCGGCGGCGCCATGTCGTCAGCATCACCGCCGCTGGCAAACGGCAACTCTCCCAGTTGCGCGCGATCGTCACGCAGTTGGAGGACGACTTCTTCGAACCGCTCAATTCAACCGAGCGGGCTCGATTGCACACGCAGCTGGCGAAGCTCGCCGCTCACCACGATCCACGCTGCGCGTTCGATCCGGCTGCCGAGAGCTGACGGACGGAGCCGGCGTCTGAGCGCGCCTGGTACGTGCATCTCAAGGCGTTCCTGACCTGACCAACTCTATCTGGGCCGCTAGCTCATCTCGTCGAGCCGATGACTTAATCCCAAACGCGCGTCTTACGGCCCGCTCTGGCCGCCACCATGAGGGCGGACTCTCCTCGACAGTTGGGTCTCGCGGCTGGAACACCGGCTGGAGTGTTCTGGGCCTAGCGATGGTCGCATCGGCAAAGGGCCGTCGGTCGTCTAGAGCAGATGAAGGCTCCTGCCCATCCTGACGGCGCTGGATCGGGAGTCGACATTCAACTTCCGGTAGACGGCTCTGACGTGGGACTTGAGCGTGTTGATGGAGATGTACAACAGCGCCGCAATCTCCTTGTAGGTGAGGCGGCCGGAGAGGTACCGCAGGATCACGAGCTCTCTTTCAGTCAGCGGATCGACCAGCGAGGTCTGGATGACCCGGCGCCCGAGAGGAATCGCCGAATCGGCCGCCTCGATCAGTGCCTCTACGTAGTCGTTAAGCCAGGGTTCCATCGGGAAGGCAGCGAGCAGCTTGGTCACGCCCGGCCCGACGTCGATGACCGTTCGTACAAGTCCTTCGGGGTGAGCGAGAGCAAGTGCCTGCTCGAGCCGCTGCAAGGCGACGTCGGCGTCACGAGTCAGCCAGGCCAGAGCGGAGAGCACTCCGACCTCCACCCGTTCTCGGCGAGTCGTAGGCTCACCACCGGCCCGATCAAGCAGCTCGACGGCTTGCCCTACGTCATTCCGGTTGAGCGCGTCTCTCGCCAAGACGACGAATGCCGCGGGGCTCTCTGGCATCTTCGACAACAGAAACGTTGCGCGCTCATCGGCGGCTTGGACTGCTAGCCGCGCGGACCTCACGGCAAGCTCTGCCTCCATGGACATCGAGCGTTTGGGAAACCACACTCGCACGTTGTCGATCTGACCAAACGCACCATCTACATCGCCCGTTGCCATGAGCCAGCGCGCCTCTTCCAGGGCCACCAGGCTGAGAAAGCAGGGCCGGCCAGTCTCCTGGGCCGCGTGCCGGGCCAGATCGAGGAACGTGCGGGCTTCTTCCAGCTTGTTTCGCTCGGTCGCCACAGAACCCCTCGCCAACGACACCAGGATGCGCCCGGGATCCTGGACAGAAAGTTGCAGCCGATCGGCAGTACGCCCCGCCGCGTCGGACGC